>CASFBR010000067.1 GCA_949292795.1 uncultured Eubacteriales bacterium | reverse complement strand
GAATATGGCCAGACTGTAAAGCCGTTTAATCCGGAAGTACAGAAGAAAGCCATTGGCGATGAACAGCCGATCACCTGCCGCCCGGCGGATCTGATTAAGCCGCAGCTTAAGGAGATCGAGGCAAAGATGGCCCGCTGGAAACAGCAGGACGAGGATGTTTTGTCTTACGCTCTGTTCCCGCAGGTTGCTGAAGAATTTTTCAAATACAGAGAGGCTCAGCAGACAAAGATTGATCCCGCAGCCGCAGACACGAAAAATGGTGTTTATCCGGTATAAAAAATAACAGACAGGCTCTTTCAGGCCAGATTCCGATGATGGATATGGCTTGCAGGAGCCTTTTTATTTCACAGGAACCATTATTTAGATTCACAGAAACTATGTTCCTGTGAAATAAAAAAGGCCTTGCCTTAAAGATGCGGCCGCGCGCGATAGGAAAAAGCCGCTAAAGCGCCCGCAGCTTAAGGCCGTGGGCCTGCGGCCGCGCCCGGAATTTGAAAAAATGCAAGAGCCGGCATAAAAAAATTCAGAAAATACAGAGAGTTAACAATTTATAAATTTAGCATGATAAACAGACGAAATTATGGATATTGACTGATAATTTTGCTTCATAAAGGCGAAAAATGTCAAATATAACGCAAAATCAGGACGAAATATAAAATGAACGGCTAAAACTATTGACAAAATATGCATGAACATATATGATTATATACATGCTTAGTTAAATAAAAGATTTTTTGCACTTGTGCATAATTGCCAGTATATCAAAGATGAGATGCAGCATGTTGTCCAACACAATGTGCTGCTTCATGTTTTTAATAAGATTTGGAGGCTTTTATTATGTTGATGAAACAGATTTTGGATGTTTACGAGCTGTTAGACCGCAGCGATGCCTCAGGTGCGCTTGTGGCAGATTTTATGCGCGGCCTCGGAGCGGAAGATGTGACAGTGACGCCGATTACAGGGCCTAAAGGAAAGACGGATATGATCCGTATCTGTATTCCCGGTACAAAAGGCAAGTCCGCCGGTATGGATGCTCCGACACTTGGCGTTTTAGGACGTCTTGGAGGCCTTGGAGCCCGCCCGGAGCAGATCGGTTTTGTATCTGACGGAGACGGCGCTCTGGTGGCGCTTTCCGTAGCGGCAAAGCTTCTGGATATGAAGGCTAAGGGCGACCGCCTGGAAGGCGATGTGATCGTATGTACTCATGTATGCCCGGATGCCCCCACATCACCTCATAAGCCGGTGCCTTTTATGGGTTCTCCGGTCGATATGGCAACCGTCAACAAGCATGAGGTGGATGGCAGCATGGATGCCATTCTCTCGGTCGATACGACCAAGGGCAACCGTGTAATCAACACCCGCGGCTTTGCGATTTCACCGACCGTGAAGTCCGGCTATATTTTAAGAGTCAGCGAAGACCTGCTGGACATTATGCAGATGACCACCGGCAGACTGCCGTATGTTTTCGCATTGTCCACACAGGATATTACGCCTTATGGCAATGATATTTACCATTTAAACAGTATTTTACAGCCGGCCACAGCGACCGATGTTCCGGTCGTGGGCGTGGCGATTACGACAGAGGTGCCTGTGGCAGGCTGTGCTACGGGAGCGACACATATTACAGACATCGAGGAAGCCGGACGGTTCGTCCTTGAGACTGCCAAAGCTTACGGCAGAGGACAGTTAAGCTTTTATGACAGGGATGAATTTGAAAAGATTACTGCCAGATACGGCTCAATGACCCATCTTCAGACACTTGGCAGAGCGTAAATATATGTGATTATAGGCGCATGCAGGTCCGGAACGGATGGGGATCGTCCGGCCGGGTTTGTATAGAAGGGCAGCACGGTGTATACCGGGGCTGCATCACAGCCTGACGGCGGCTGATGACGGAATGATTCCGGGGAGAGATCGGATAGCCGCGCTTCGGGCCTAAAAAAAGGAGGTAAAAACATGAAAAGATTCCAAAGACTTGCCGCACTTTCCATGGCACTTTGTCTGGGTGCTTCTTTAGTTGCCGGCTGCGGCGGCGGCAGCGGAAGCAGTGATACTCAGGCAGCAGATTCTGCGGCCGCCGGTGATTCCGCGGCTGTGAGCGAGAGCAGTGCAGATACTGCAGCTGCCGGTGATAGCGCGGCTGCTGATGTCAGCGAAGAAGATAAGTATGGCGGTGTCCTGACGATTTCTTTGTCATCTGTGCCAAGCAACATTGACCCTGTAAAGTATACCGGTGTTTACGAAAACCAGATCATTGCACAGGTCTGCGATACCCTGATTACTTACAGCGATGACCTTTCTGAATTTATTCCCTGCCTTGCAACAAGCTGGGAAGCAAATGAAGCCGGCGATGTTTATACATTCCATTTAAGAGATGATGTGTACTTCCAGCCAGGCACTTATCAGGACGGACGCCAGATGACCGCAGAGGACGTGAAGTATTCTCTGGAGCGCTCTGCAAAAGAATCTGCGCTGGATCGTCTGGCAATGCTGGATCACTGTGAAGTCATCGATGATTTTACAGTTGAATGCCATCTGACTTCCCCGAACGCATCCTTCCTTGCTGCTTTATATAACGGTGGTAACGTAATCGTACCTAAGGAAGAAGTTGAAGGCTGGGGCGATGAATTTGGTGCGCACCTTGTTGGTACCGGACCGTTCATGATGGCAGAGAACGGCTGGAAAACCGATGAAAGCTGCGAACTTGTAAGATTCGACAAATACTGGGGACAGAAGCCATATCTTGATGGTGTGAAGTTCGTATACATTACGGATAACAACCAGAGAGCCAATGCGCTTCAGACCGGCGAGATCGATGTAGCCTGCGACTTAAGCGGTGAAGCGATCCAGACTGTTCAGAACGATTCTAATCTGACGGTTTCCCAGGTTCCTGGCATGGGCGTCAACTATATCTATTTTAACATGGCCAATGGCCCTACGGCAGATGTCAATGTCCGCAAGGCATTACAGATGGCATTCGACCGTGAGTCCACAGTGGCTGCACTGTATCAGTATGGTGAAGGTCAGGTCGGCTACCTGCCGCTGCCTCCGAACTCCTGGGGCTATGATGAGTCTCTTATCGATCTGATTCCTGAGTATGATCCGGAAGGTGCAAAAGAGCTTCTGGCTGAAGCCGGCTATCCGGATGGCTTTACACTGGAATACTACACCGGCGACTCCGCTACATCCAAGCGTATCGGTGAAATCTTCCAGCAGTTCATGGCTCAGATCGGCGTTACGGTAAATATCCATCAGGCAGCATGGGGTACCTTCAGTGAGATCGGTGCTTCCGGTAATGCAGATGTTATCGCAATGAGCTGGACATGGGACCCGGATCCATATTTCTATCTGAATAAGATGTTCCATGAAGAGAGCCTTGGTTCTCTTGGAAACGGACAGCAGTTTAACATTCCTGAAGTAAATGATCTGTTAGACCAGGCTGTTGCCGTATCGGATCAGGCAGAAAGAGCGGACCTTTACAAGCAGGCACTTAAGCTGATCGTTGAGCAGTATCCTCAGATCGACTATGCGGTTACAAACGTGACCACAGGCATGAGCAAGAAAGTATCCGCAAACCCGGTACGCGCTGACAAGACGATCTGCATCGTCAGCGAACAGTCCACAAATATCTGGAAAGCAAAATAAATTTGCCGGACTTCCATAAATAAGTCACAGAGCACTGCGAAAAGCTCCATTTTCGCAGCGCTCTGTGTTTTTGGCAGGCTATTGCAAAATATTCAAGCCGGACGGCGGCGGTTTTTTAGGATACAGGCCTTAACGGGGCCGGCCCCGCCTGTCTTTCCGGCCTGGAAGCGGCCGGCAAGACGGTTTTAAATATTTTGTAATATCCTGTACATATGTACATATTGGAGAGGAGATGTAAAAGCTCAATGTTAAAAATGATCGTAAAGCGAATCCTGCAGCTGATCCCGGTACTGCTCATCACAATGACGATCACCTTTGTCATTACCCGAGTACTTCCCGGAAATCCTGCGGTGACCATCCTCGGCCCACAGGCCAGCCCTGAGGCAATCGAGGCGATGGAGGAGGAGATGGGGCTGAATGATCCCATGCCGATCCAGTACCTTAATTATATCAAAGGCATCGTTACCGGTGATCTTGGAACATCCTACCGTTATAATCAGCCGGTTGCCGAGCTGCTTTTAGATAAGCTTCCAAATACGCTGAGCCTGGCGATGACCAGTCTGATTATTGCCCTGGTGATCGGTATACCGGTAGGCATATTATCTGCGATCAAGCAGTACTCGATTTTTGACTATGTGGCGATGTTTCTGGCTCTTGTAGGCGTGTCCATGCCGGCGTTCTGGCTGGGCCTTATGCTTGTACTTGTATTTTCTGTAAATCTTGGCTGGCTGCCGACCATGGGTATGGGAAGCCTGGCCAATGGCTTCGGCGATGTGCTGATCCATCTGATCCTGCCGGCGTTTTGTCTGTCCACAGGAAGTATGGCCAACTTCGCCCGTATCAGCCGTTCCAGTATGCTGGAAGTAATCGACCAGGATTACATGAAGGCTGTGCGCGCCAAAGGTATTCGTGAAACCGTAGTTATTATGAAGCATGGCTTTAAAAATGCCCTTCCGCCGATTGTGACCGTACTCGGTATGCGTATCGCCGCGCTGATGACCGGTGCCATTATGATCGAACAGATTTTTAACTGGCCGGGAATCGGGCGTCTGATCGTAGATGCTATTAATAATAACGATTTTGAGCTGATTCAGGGAACGGTTCTTTTTATGGCCATCCTGTATGTGTTTGTCAACCTTTTGGTAGATATTGCATATTTGTATCTGAATCCGAAAGTCAACTATGAATCCGAGAGGAGGGCTGGCTGATGGCAGCAACAAGCAGTTTAAGTGAACAAAAGCAGCAGGAGATGCTGTTAAAGGAGCGGCGTGCCAACAATGCCTGGCATAAATTTGTCAGAAATAAGTCGGCGCTTGTGGGCTTTATCATGATCGTCCTCGTACTCCTGATTGCCATCTTCGGGCCGATGCTCTTAAAGACAGATCCGGCTCAGATGGATTTGCTTAATACCTACGCAAAACCAGGTTCACCGGGACATATCCTCGGGACAGACGCCAACGGCCGTGACCTGCTGGCACGTCTGATTCACGGGGCAAGAGTATCCTTTATCGTTGCTGTGGGCGGTATGGCTGTCGGCGCGGTGATCGGTATTCTCATCGGCCTTGTAGCCGGCTACTGCGGCGGCGCGGTGGATGCGGTGTTCATGCGTTTTATGGATGGTATGAGCGCATTCCCGTTTACACTTTTAGCATTAATGCTCATGACCGTACTTGGCGGCGGTGTTGCCAATGTTATTCTGGCAATCGGTATTGCCAGTGTTCCCGGCTATGCCCGAATGACCCGAGGGCAGGTGCTTATTGTCAAAAATGAAGAATATATAAAAGCGGTCAAGGCGCTGGGCGCAGGCAATCCCCGGATTCTGTTCCGTCACCTGCTTCCCAATGTCGTTTCCGAGCTGATCGTTTATGCAACCCTTAACGTAGCCAGCGCTATTCTGACGGAGGCATCCTTAAGCTTCCTTGGTATGGGTATTACCCCGCCGGATGTATCATGGGGAAGTATCCTTCAGGAAGGCCAGGAATGTATTCAGACTGCCAGCCATGTAGCCACATTCTCCGGCCTTTGTATTCTTGTGACCGTGCTTGGCTTTAACCTGTTCGGCGACGGTATCCGCGACGTTCTGGACCCGAAGATGAAGAAATAAGAGAGGAGACAAAGGAATGAGTGATAAACCGTTATTACAGGTCAAAGACCTTAAGACCCATTTCTTCACTGCCAGCGGTGTGGCCAAAGCTGTGGACGGCGTGACTTTTTCTCTGGATTCCGGTCAGACACTTGGTATTGTAGGCGAGTCCGGCTCCGGCAAGAGTGTGACGTCCAACTCCATTATGCGTCTTCTCCCTAAAAACGGGAGGATCGTCGGCGGAGAAATATTATTTGAAGATAAAGATATTGCAAAATTAAAAATTTCGGACATGCTTGACATCCGCGGCAAAGATATTTCCATGATCTTTCAGGACCCGATGACCGCGCTGGACCCGGTATTTACCATTGGCTCCCAGATCATGGAGGTTATCAATGCCCATCAGAAGCTAAGCAAAAAGGAAGCCCGGGATTACGCCATTAAGGTGCTTGGGATGGTCGGCATCCCTGATCCGGAGAAACGTCTGAAATCTTATCCCCATGAATTTTCCGGCGGTATGCGTCAGCGTGTCATCATCGCCATGGCGATTGCCTGCCATCCGAAGCTGATCATTGCCGATGAGCCCACAACCGCGCTGGATGTGACGGTGCAGGCCCAGGTGCTCAACCTTTTAAAGGACCTGCAAAAGGAAACCGGCACAGCGATCATTTTAGTAACCCACAACCTTGGCGTTGTGTGGCGCATGTGCGACTCGGTTATGGTGATGTATGCCGGAAAGACTGTGGAGTATACCGATGTCAGGACGCTTTACAGCAATCCGAGACATCCGTATACATGGGGGCTTTTAAAATCAATGCCAAAGATTACAGATGATCCAAATGTACCGCTGGCATCGATTCCGGGAACACCGCCGGACCTTAAGCTGACCGGCGGAAGCTGCAATTTCCATAACCGCTGCAAATACTGCCAGAAAATCTGTATGCAGGAGTCGCCGCAGATGAAGGAAGTGGAGCCCGGCCATTTTGTAGCCTGCCATTTCTCCAAAGAAGAACTTGAGAAGATCGGAGGTTCCATTGATGAGTGATAAAGATATAATCTTAAAAGTAGATCACCTGACTAAGACCTTTAAGATCAAAAGCAGCCGTCTTTTCGGCCAGCCGTCTTTTCTCAATGCGGTGAACGATGTCTCTTTTGAGGTACGCTGCGGAGAGACCGTTGGTATCATCGGAGAGTCCGGCTGCGGAAAATCGACCCTCGGCAAGAGCCTTCTGCGGCTCATCGAGCCGACAAGCGGCGACGTGATTTATAACGGTCAGTCGCTGATGGGAAAGTCCCGCAAGGAAATGAATGAGCTTCGGCAGGAAATCAATATGATCTTCCAGGACCCCTACTCCTCCTTAGACCCCCGTATGACGACCGGGGCGATCATTGAGGAGCCGATGAAGATACACAATATCGGAACGCCTCAGGAGCGCAAAAAAAAGGTGGACAGCCTTTTAAAGATGGTCGGCCTGGATTATTACCATGCGATCCGTTATCCCCATGAGTTTTCCGGCGGCCAGCGCCAGCGTATCAATATCGCCCGCGCTCTGGCAATGAATGTGAAGCTTTTGGTCTGCGATGAGCCGGTTTCGGCGCTGGATGTGTCGGTACAGGCTCAGGTGCTCAACCTTTTAAAGAAACTGAAGGATGAACTGGGACTGACTTACATTTTTATTTCCCATGATTTAAGCGTTGTAAAATACATCAGTGACCGGATCATCATTATGTACCTCGGACGGATTGTGGAGATGGGCGAATCCGAGGAAATTTACCAGAATCCTGCTCATCCTTATACAAAGGCACTGTTTTCGGCAATTCCGCCGGTCAGCCCCTTTGAGCAAAAAGACATTACTGAATTAAAGGGCGAGATTCCAAGTCCTTTAAATATGCCAAAAGGATGCCCGTTTTATAACCGGTGCGTCCATGCGACACCAAAATGTCAGGAAGCGGTCCCGGCCCTTCATGACATCGGCCCGGATCATAAGGTGGCATGTGTGATGTATGATCAAAATAATAAGTGATGTAAAGCTGCCAGGCGCCCTTTTGGTGCCTGGCAGTAACCGTTCAGTGTCGGTGAATGGTTACACCTGGCAGCTTTGCGGTGACAACGGAGGTTCTTTATGAAAAACCTTGAATTTAAAAAGTATTTATGGCAGCTTGTGGAAGATGAGAAAGAGGACCTTTTACATATCTGTTCACGGCTGATTCAGATTCCCAGTGTGGATAAAGCCGGTATCGAGGTGATTGTCCGCTATGTGTCAGGATTTCTTGACGGCCTTGGCATTGCCTATGAGGTGTTAAGACCGGTCGATGATACGCCGTGCATTGTCGCGGAATTTGGCAGCGGTGACGGCCCGACAGGAATTTTTAACGGCCATAATGATGTGGTGGCGCCGGGGGATATTTCCCGCTGGGATTATGATCCCTTTTGCGGCACGGTGACGGACAGCCAGATACTCGGGCGGGGCGCCAGCGATATGAAATGCGGCGTCGGCATTTTTTTGTTCCTCTTAAAGCTTATGACTGTCCATGGATTGAAGCTGAAAGGAAAGCTGCGCCTGCATATCGTTCATGACGAGGAACAGGGCGGAGAAAAGGGCTCTTTGTGGCTGACAGAGCATGGCTATGCTTCAGAGGCAGATTTTTGTATTATTACAGAGCCGACATCCTATAACAATATTGAGGTCGGACAGAAAGGGAGCGCCCGCCTGCGTCTGCGCACCTACGGCCAGCCGGTCAACGGATCGGTGATCAATTATGTCGGCGAGAGCGCCCTGCACAGTATGATCCGTGTGCTTTCCGGACTGAATGAATTAAGTACGCTTTCCGGGACAGTCAGTGACGATGAAGCCCGCGTGATCGAGGTATCTAAAAAGATTATCTGCAAAGCGATGGGGCTTGACGATGTGGGAGAGGCGATCGACCATGTGAATGTCAATGTCATCCGCTTTGATGGCGGCGGGGATTCGACCATGACCAGCGAGGTGTGCGAGGCTATCATCGGCCTTGGCGTTCCGTTTATGATTTCAAGGGCACAGGTGGATGAAAAGCTCCGGCAGATTATTGCAAAGGCCGGTGTGACATGCGATGTTGAATATTTGCGCTGGAAGGACGGCGCCAGTACGCCGGTTGACACGGCACTTGTACAGTCTGTGCTGGAAAACTGCAAATACGTCCGCGGCCGGGAGATTGCGCCGTCCTATCAGTGGGCCACCAGTGATGCGAAGTATTACCGTTATCAGGGTATACCGACGATCCAGTACGGTCCGTCCAATAACCGGGGAATCCATTCGTACAATGAAAATGTCAATATTGAGGACGTGATTAACTGTGCGAAAACGCATCTTGCAGTGCTGGAGGATATGATCGGATTTGAACATTCAGAATGGGAGGCGTCGGTGTGAAACAGCAGGAGATTAAAAAAGGATTGTGGGCGCTGGCAGATGAAACGAGAGATGAGCTGCTGTCGCTTTGTTCGGAGTTAATCCGGCGGCCCAATGTCAACCCGCCGATTAAGGCCCGGGAGATTACAGAATATATTGAACGTTATCTGAAGCGCTGGGGAATTGCGTACCGGAAGCTTGAGCCTTATAAAGGAAAGCCAATCCTTGTGGCAGCTGTCGGGCCGTCCTGGGATTTTGGCTGCCTTAAAGAAGACGCGGCCGTACAGGAAGCGTGTGCAAAAACAGCCCCAATATCGGAAAACAGCGCGGTGCTGTGTATCAACGGGCATACCGATACGGTGCCGCCGGGAGACCTTTCTAAATGGGATTTTGATCCGTACTGCGGCACTGTGACCGGGACGCAGGTGCTTGGACGGGGCAGCAGCGATATGCTCTGCGGCGTGGCAATCGGGCTGCATATGGCCCGGATGATCGCGCAGGGCCGGGTTTGTATCAAAGGCGGACTTGTGCTGCATCTTGTATCGGATGAGGAGAGCGGCGGCGATTACGGCACCCGCTGGCTTGTGGAGCATGGCTATGCCAGGGGGATTCATGGCGTTATGTTGCCGGAGCCGACAACCTGGAATAATTTTGAGACCGGGCAGAAGGGCGGCATCACTTATAAGGTGCGCTGTACCGGAAGCCAGGCCCATATGAGCGTGTGCAGCTTCCACCATGACCATGCGGTTTTAAAGCTGCTGTCGCTGCTTAAAAACCTGGAGCAGATGCGTACGATTACGGCCGTTTACAGCCCGGATCAGGAACCGGTAGTGGCCTATTCTAAAGAAGTTGCCCGCCAGCTTTTAAAAAATCCGGATGTCGGGGATGCGATCGATCATGTCACCTATAATGTGCGCTCAGTTAAAAGCGGGGATGCGCAGTATTCCCCGTACGAGCTGTGCGAGGCGGTGATTTCCTTTGGTATTCCGGCAGGCGTGTCCAATGCAGCCGTTAAGGATGTGTTTGACCAGCTGATCAGGCAAACCGGCTATGACGGATTTTCCTATGAGATCATAAGAGATAAGGAGCCGTCACTGACTTGTGCCAGTGAGCCTTTGATTGCCAGGGGACTTGAAATTGCCAATGAGCTGTGGCGTCATAAGCAGGGCCATGTCGGGGCAGTCTATCAGTGGGCCGGAAGCGACGCCAAATATTACCGCTATGCGAAAATCCCGGCATTCCAGTATGGCCCGGCCAATATCGACGGTGTGCACGGCTACAATGAGTGCGCGGATATTGAAGAAATCCTCAACGTGGAAAAGACCTACTGGGGAATACTCTCAGAGCTGTCCGGGGCCAGGGTCAATGAGAAATAAACAGGATTGTATGCCGGATGGTATATGGATTAAGGAGCGTGTGTGATGAACAGACAGGAGATTTGGAAACTGATTGATGAGCGCAGCGAAGATTTGTTAAAGCTGTGCAGTGATATGATCGCGATCCCTTCGGTAAATCCTCCGGGAGATGTGCAGGCGATCGTGCACTACATTACGAATTATCTGACCGGGCACGGGATCGCCTATGAGATCGTCGGCGAACGAAAAGACCGCCCGAACATTCTGGCGCGTTACGGAACACCGGGACATAAGACGGTCGTTTTTAACGGGCACTGTGATGTGGTGCCTGTGGGGGACGAGAAAAAATGGGATTTTCCGCCATTTTCCGGTGAAATCAGAGATGGTGTGATGCTGGGCCGCGGGACAAGTGATATGAAGTGCGGACTGGGCGCTTTCCTTTTTGCCGTGGCTATGCTGGCTGATGCCGGCGTCCGGCTGTCCGGCGATGTGCTTATGACGATCGTGCCGGATGAAGAAACCGGCGGCGCTTTTGGAACGTCATGGCTTTTTGAGCACGGTTACATTAAAGGCGACTGGGGGATCGTGGCAGAGCCGACCGGAATGGATAATATTGAGGTCGGACAAAAGGGCACGATGGGAATGAACCTGTATGCCTCAGGAACGACTGCTCATGGCAGTCTGACGCCATATGTCGGTGATAATGCCATTGCAAAGCTTGTGAAGCTTCTGCCGATGATGGAGCAGCTTCGGGAAATCCATGGAACCTATGACGGCGAGATCGCTCAGGTGATGGAGATGTCCAAAGCAAAGGCCAAAGCTGTGCAAAAGGCTCCGGGCGTTGAGAATATTATGGATCATGTGACTGTGAATTTCGGAACAATCAAAGGCGGCGTCAAGCGCAACGTTGTCGCGGACTCTGCCATGGCGGAGCTGGATGTTCGGGTGCCCATCGGCGTGGAGCCGGAAACAATCATCCGCAAGGCTGATGATATTATCAAAGCTTCAGGACTTACGGGCGTGTGGGCCGAATACGACCATCCGTGCGGCGGAAATTATGTATCGGTCGCAGACCCGATCGTATCGACGGTCAGGGAGTGTATCAAAGAGCTTCTGGGAATCGACCTGATCACAGCTTACCAGTGGGCCAGCAGCGACACCAAATATTTCAGAGAGGCCGGCATCTCAACAATCCAGTACGGCCCGTCCAATACGGAGGGTATTCACAATTATAATGAGACGGTCAATGTGGCGGATATTATCACCGCAGCCAAAGTTTATGCGGCCATTATTTTAAGCCTCGTCGGTGAAGATGCTTAACATATAAAATGGCGGCTGATCAAATGGCGGCTGAATTTACAATATAATAAGTGTTTTGTATGTAAACCAAAGGCGGGCAGGAATTATTGTTTTATCAAAATAATCCCTGTCCGTCCTTTTCAAATGCCGCTTTTTGTAGTATAATAAAACCGCGAAAGACAATTCCGTGTACATTGGATTGCCTTGTCTTTTTGTTTTTTTCGTAAATATTATGTTGTCATAAGATCAGCAGATTTCTCAAAAAACTGTCAGATAAAAATTCATTCAAAATTCCCATTGGTTCTATGTGTTTTAATGATTTATTTTTGGCACAGCAGTTTACCCGGTCATGGCCGTATCCCCGGCCGGATCGTGACACCGGATTGTCCTTTTGCACCGGCAACCAGACAACCTGCATTTGTTTTTACTAAGAAGGGAATGATCGCGTATTGAACCTGTACCAGACAAAACTCCTTGAAAAATTAAAAGAGTCGCTGGCAGCGGTGTTGCCGATGATCGCAATCGTAATGCTTTTGTGCTTTACGATCGCGCCGGTGCCCACAAGTATTTTGCTGGCCTTTATCATTGGCGCCGTACTGCTCATTATCGGAATGATGTTTTTTACCCTCGGAGCAGAGATGGCTATGACGCCGATGGGCGAGCGCATCGGAACAAAGATCACTCAGTCCAGAAAGATCGGGCTGATCGTTGTGGTGTGCTTTATTCTTGGATTTATTATCACGATTTCTGAACCGGATTTACAGGTGCTTGCAGAGCAGGTGCCGTCAATTCCGAATAACACGCTGATCTTTGCAGTGGCCGCAGGCGTTGGACTGTTTTTGGTCGCGGCGGTTTTAAGAACACTGTTTCGTATTCCTCTGTCGCATATGCTCTGGATATTATATCCGCTTGTATTTATTCTGGCTTTTTTTGCACCGGACGATTTTATTGCCGTGGCTTTTGACTCCGGCGGCGTGACGACCGGGCCGATGACAGTTCCTTTTATTATGGCGCTTGGTATCGGCTTTACAGCCATCCGAAGCGATAAACATGCAGAAAATGACAGCTTCGGCCTGGTTGCCCTGTGCTCCGTAGGGCCGGTGCTGGCCGTATTGCTTTTAGGAATGATCTATAATCCGGATGGAAGCGTGTATACCCGGACTGTGATCCCGGAAGCGGACACCTCCGTGGCGCTGGGGCAGCTTTTTGCCGCGGGATTTCCGCTTTACATACGGGAGATCGCCGTATCGCTTCTGCCGATCATCGTCTGCTTTGGCATTTTTCAGGCAGCAGCGCTGCATCTGAAAAAGAAAGACCTGGTGAAGATGCTTATTGGTCTTGCCTATACCTATATCGGACTTGTATTATTTCTTACCGGCGCCAATGTCGGTTTCATGCCTGCGGGAAATTATATGGGGAAAATCATTGCAGAGCTTCCCTTTGGCTGGATCATCATCCCAATCGGCATGGTGATCGGGTATTTTATCGTCCGGGCCGAGCCGGCCGTTTATGTGCTTAAGGAGCAGGTGGAGGAGCTGACCTCCGGCGCCGTGTCGGGCAAGGCGATGGGGATCAGCCTTTCGGTGGGCGTGGCCATCTCGCTTGGTCTGGCTATGATCCGTGTGTATACGGGAATCTCGATGTTCTGGTTTCTGATTCCGGGCTACGCGCTGGCTCTGATCCTGGCCGTGTTTGTATCAAAGATATTTACAGCCATTGCGTTTGACTCCGGCGGCGTAGCCTCAGGCCCGATGACAGCGACCTTTTTGCTGCCCTTTGCCATGGGCGCCTGTGAGGCGCTGGGCGGCGATATTGTCAAAGATGCTTTTGGCGTTGTGGCTATGGTCGCGATGACACCGCTGATCACGATACAGATATTGGGTCTGATCTATAAAATCAAAGAAAGCCGCAGTGCCATGGCAGCGGCACAGACGCCGGTTACGGCCGGTCTGGTGCTGCCGCTGGAGGCCTTTGGCGATGACGATATTATCGAACTTTAAAGGAGGAGTATATGAGCAGGCTGTATATGATGGTGACGATCACCAACCGCAACATGCGGCATAAATTTCAGGAGTTTTTTGAAACTCACGGACAGCAGGCCGCTTTTGCAGCGCTGGGCCGCGGTACGGCCAACAGCGAGATTTTAGACTATCTCGGACTTGAGGCATCGGAAAAGGTCATCACCTTTTCGATTGTTACCGGACAGAACTGGAAACAGCTCCGCCATGGCTTGATCCGGAAAATGCAGCTGGATATTCCGGGTACGGGAATCTCTTTTATTATCCCGGTCAGCAGTATCGGCGGGAAGCGGGTGCTTGAGTTTTTGATCCAGAATCAGACATTTGAAAAAGAGGAGGAATCAGAATTGAAAGGAACAGAGCATGAGCTTTTGGTTGTCATCATTAACCAGGGCAGTATCGATTCGGTGATGTCTGCCGCAAGAAGTGCCAATGCCGGAGGCGGCACCGTCATCCACGCCCGCGGGATCGGCATGGAGACTGCGGAAAAGTTTCTGGGCGTATCTTTGGCTGCGGAGAAGGAGATTATCTTTATTGTAGCCAAAAGCAGTGAAAAAAATGCCATTATGAAGGCGATCATGGACAAGAGCGGCCTTGCAAGCAAGGATAAGGCACTGGTGTTTTCGCTGCCTGTGACCAGCGTGATCGGCCTGAGAAAAGACGAGGAAAGCGAAGAGGATGTCTGATATTTTTATTGACAATTATATCGAAAGGCGGTAAAATTTTTTCATTAGTGCAGTTGCGTTAATGCAGTGACGTGTGTATATGTGCATCAGCGGCATACTGTGTCAATGACCGTGCATTGTGCGGGATAAAAGTTTTAAGGAGTGGAATCGAAATGAAAAAGTTTTTAAGTGTAGCGTTATCTGCCGCTCTGGCAGTATCGATGATGGCCGCCTGCGGCTCGGGCAATTCCGGCGAAACGGCTGCCCAGACTTCCGGCGGGGCTGCGGCCGAATCAGGCTCAGAGGTTCAAGACAGTCAGGGCTCTGACGCCTCTGTAACAGAATCCGGGGATGCTTCCTCAGACAGCAGCACCGATGCCTCCGCAGGCAGTGCGGCAGCTTCCGGTGAAGCTGTGACGATTGGTGTGATTCAGTACACCCAGCATGCATCCTTAGATGAGGCTTATGAAGGCTTTAAGGCCGGCCTTGAGGAAGCCGGCTATGTGGAAGGCGAAAATCTGACGCTGGATTTCCAGAATGCTTCCGGCGATACAAGTACCGCCCAGACGATCTGCGACAATTTTAAAAACAGCGGCGTTGACCTTGTTCTTGCCATTGCCACGCCGGCAGCACAGTCCGCAGCGAACACATTCAGCGACGGCTCTGTGCCGGTCGTATTTACCGCAGTCACCGATGCTGTGGAAGCTCAGCTTGTGGAAAGCAATGAAGCTCCTGGAAAGAATGTGACCGGAACACTGGATATGCCGGTCATTGCCGATCAGATTCAGGTCATCCGCGACATCCTTCCCGATGCAAAGACACTGGGCATCCTTTATACATCCAGCGAAGCAAACTCTGAAATTCAGGCTCAGGAAGCTCAGGAAGCCGCCGAGGCTCTTGGCTTTGAGGTGACTGTTCAGACCGCTTCCAATACAAACGAGATTCAGCAGACCATGACTTCAGTTGTAGGTTCTGTGGATGCTGTTTATATTCCGTCAGACAATGGCTTTGCCAGTGCGATGGGTACAGTGAACCAGATCGCCGTTGATAATCAGCTTCCGGTATTTTGCGCCGTTGAAGCGATGATCCAGGAAGGCGGCATTGCCACCACAGCGATTAATTATTTTGACCTTGGAAAGCAGACAGCTGCTCAGGCCGTGCGTATTCTCGGCGGTGAGAGTGCCTCTGAGGTTGCTGTTGAAACTCAGCAGGACTGCGGCCTTGTTGTCAACAAGACGTTTGCTGAGAGCGTCGGCGTGACGATCCCGGATGCCATCCTTGATGAGGCAGTTACTGTTTATTAATTGCGGTCACGCATGATCTTCACACAGATGAGGAAGAATACGAATGGTTACATTGTTATTGAATAATATACAGTCCGCGGCGACGCTGGGTATTATCTGGGGAATCATGGCCCTGGGCGTTTATCTCACATACAGAGTTTTAAACTATGCCGACTTGACGGTAGACGGAAGCTTTACCCTGGGCGGCGCAATGTCCGCGGTATACATTTCCGCAGGAATACCGCCGGTTATTGCCATTCTTCTGGCGACCATCGGCGGCATGATCGCAGGTCTGGTGACCGGTGTGCTCCATACAAAGTGTAAGATACCGGATCTTCTGGCCGGTATTCTCTGCCAGTTTGCATTATATTCGGTCAATCTTCGTGTTATGGGAAAGGCCAACGTCAGCCTTTTAAATATCGATACGATTTTTGACCAGGTGGAGAAGCTCGGGATTCCGTCGGCATGGTCCGGATTCGTTGTGGGACTCGTGTTTGTGGTGATTCTCATTATTCTCATGTACTGCTTTTTTGGCACTGAGATCGGCTGCGCTTTAAGAGCGACCGGAAATAACCCGGACATGGTGAAGGCGCAGGGAACGAATACAAAGATCATGATCGTACTCGGGCTGGTCATCGGCAACGGTCTTGTATCGATGTCCGGTGCGCTTCTGGCACAGTATCAGGGGTATGCGGATATTCAGATGGGTGTCGGCACGATCGTGTTCGGTCTGGCGGCAGTGATCATCGGTGAGGTGATCTTCTCCAAAAAGACGTATTTCCACCGGCTGGCCGGCGTTATTTTAGGCTCTGTGGTGTACCGCATTATTATTGCCCTTGTGCTTTTGCTTGGACAGAAGCTGAATTTTGAAGATACTCTGGGCTTTCGGATCGAGGCCAATGACACAAAGCTGATTACAGCGATCATCGTGGTCATCTGTCTTGTGTCGCCGTCGGTCAAGTCCTGGATATTATCCAAGACAAAAAAGGAGGGTGCATAAATGCTGGATATTGTTAATGTACATAAGTCCTTTAATATTGGCACCCCTGTGCAGAAGGATGCATTGACAGGCTTAAACCTGCATCTTGAAAAGGGCGATTTTGTGACCGTGATCGGGGGCAATGGCGCCGGGAAGTCGACCATGCTCAATGCGGTGGCCGGTGTGTTTGGCGTAGAGAAGGGTTCCATCCGCATTGACGGACATGACGTCACAAAAGACCCGGAATATAAACGGGCAAAATATATCGGCCGCGTATTCCAGGACCCGCTTAAAGGAACCGCGGGCGATATGTGGATCGAGGAAAATCTGGCCCTGGCTTTGCGGCGCGGAAAGCGCAGAAGCTTTCGCTGGGGTATCAGCAATAAAGAGCGCGAGATGTTTGTGGAGCTGCTGAAATCACTGGATTTAGGGCTCGAGTCCCGCTTAAGTGCCAAGGTCGGCCTGCTGTCCGGCGGACAGCGCCAGGCGCTGACGCTGCTCATGGCGACGATTCAGGAACCGAAGCTGCTGCTTTTAGATGAGCATACCGCAGCACTTGACCCAAAAACAGCCAGAAAGGTATTGGAGATGACCGATGAGATTATTTCCAAAAACCATCTGACAACATTGATGATCACGCACAACATGAAGGATGCGATCAAATATGGCAACCGCCTTGTGATGATGAATGACGGTAAGATCATTTATGATGTCTCAGGCGAGGAAAAAAAGAAGCTTGAGGTTTCCGATCTGCTTGCCAAGTTTGAGCAGGCCAGCGGCGGCGAGTTTGCCAATGACCGTATGCTTTTAGGCCAATAGCTGTCCGTGATACCGGAGATGTCCGTGCTGTGCGCAGATAGAAAACAGCATATAAAAGTCAGTGAAAGACCGGAGATACATTTGATAATGTGTCTCCGTTTTTTTGCGCGATACGCCCGGAGGGCGGCCGCCGTGCTTGCACGGGCGGACATCCGACGGGCAACGGTCATCGAGTGGCAGTGCCACGAGATGAGCGAGGCATCGCGATGATCGGGTAGGGGAAGGAATCTTCCCCTATCCGA
>CASFBR010000066.1 GCA_949292795.1 uncultured Eubacteriales bacterium | reverse complement strand
TTTTCTTAATTTCAAAACAAAGAAATAAAATCGCTATTTTGATAAAATATCGATAGAGCTGCTTTGAAAGGAAGAGGATTTTTATGTCTGATAAGATATTGATCGTTGACGATGAAACAGAGATCGCAGACCTGATCGAGGTCTATCTGAAAAATGAGGATTATACGGTTTTTAAGTTTTATACGGCGAGGGAGGCGCTGGAATGTATTGAAGCGACGCCGCTTGACCTTGCAATTTTAGATGTTATGCTGCCGGATATAAACGGTTTTACATTATGCCAAAGGATCAGAGAGCGGCACACATATCCTGTTATTATGCTAACGGCAAAGGATGCGGAAATCGATAAGATTACCGGACTGACCCTCGGTGCGGACGATTATATTACGAAGCCGTTCCTGCCGCTTGAAATGGTGGCGCGTGTAAAATCACAGCTAAGACGCTATAAAAAATATAATCTTCCTCCCACGGAGAGGGACAGTCATATACTCCGGTGTTCGGATTTGGTGTTAGATACGAAAAAGCATGAATGCCTGCTGAATGATAAACCGGTGTTATTGACGCCTACGGAATTTTCAATTTTACAGATACTTTTAGAAAACAAAGGAAATGCCGTGAGCGGGGAAGAATTGTTTCACAGAATATGGGCGGATGAGTATTATACAAAATCAAGCAATACGATTACTGTCCATATCCGCCGATTGCGTGAAAAATTAAAGGATACTTTGGAAAATCCCAAATATATAAAAACGATCTGGGGAGTGGGGTACAGGATTGATGAAAAGCAGCCGTAATGATTTTTATGTGTTTTACCGGAAAATCGCCAGACGTTTTTTTGGCAGTGCGCTGGCATCGGTCGCGGTCGTCATAGCGCTCTATCTTTTTTTGTGGAAGGAGCGCTTTGGCGGCTGGCTTGTGTCTGTTATAGAATTTATCGGACAAATGGACCATGAGGAAGCGTTTCTGTTTTACCATTACAATTTCAGAGGCTATAAGGAGATATTTTTTGCGGCGGCCATTGTCGTAATTTTTCTGATTTTGCTGCTGCTTCTTTTTCGATGGCTGACAAAATATTTTCGTGAAATCAATTCCGGAATCGACAGCCTTTTAACCGAAGATGCGCATAAAATCGCTTTATCGCCGGAAATGCTTCCGTTTGAATGCAAGCTAAATACAGTAAAGCAAAAGCTTAAGCAGCAAAAAGAAGCGGCCGAGCTTGCCGAACGACGCAAGGACGAATTAGTTATGTATCTTGCACATGACATCCGTACTCCGCTCACCTCCGTGATCGGTTACTTAAGCCTGCTTAATGAAAATACGCATATGCCGGAGACAGAACGGGCAAGAGACGTCCGCATTGCCCTGGATAAGGCCTGCCGGCTGGACCGGATGGTCAATGAATTTTTTGAAATTACCCGTTATCATTCCAAACAGATTAAATTAGAAAAACAGCCGGTGGACCTGTATTATATGCTGATGCAATTACGGGATGAATTTTTACCGGCGTTTACTACGCATAATCATACCGTTTTGCTGGAGCTTGACGAAAATATGACCATTTATGCCGATCCGGAAAAAATAGCCCGGGCATTTGGCAATATACTGAAAAATGCGTCCGCTTACAGCTACCCGGATACAAGCATCACCGTTTCTGCCGCGCAGTCAGAAAGCTATACGAGTATTATCTTTCAAAATAAGGGAAAAACAATCCCGGCTGAAAAAATAAACGCCCTGTTCGACAAATTTTATCGTTTAGATGAAGCCCGTATTTCCGATACTGGCGGCACAGGTCTTGGACTGGCCATTGCAAAAGAAATTGTCCTTTTGCACGGCGGCATGATCGAAGCCCGCAGCGCACAGGAGACCATTACCTTTATTATAAAATTACCGTTATCTTAGGATTATCTTAGGAATTAAGCAATCGGATAGTAATGTCTGAAATGCCCCTTTGCAGTAAAATGATTACTGTAAAGGGGCATTTGTTGTCTGAAGAAAGGAGAGAAAATTGTTTATGAACACGAATAATGTATATAATGGCAAAAGGAAAGGGCAAAAGAGAAGGAGACAGGGCTATAAGGTCTGTATCTGTATCATTGTTTTTTGTGCGGCTGTGCTTCTGACTGCGGCTGTTTTCCTTTTTAGAGCAGGCCTGTTTCGGGGACAGGAGACCGAACGCCGGGCGGACAGTCAAATCGAACTGACAGCGATAGATACTGAATCCGTAAGCCTTACAGAAAATGAAATGTTGCAGGATTCCGATTACGGCTGGGAGCTGGCATTGGTCAATAGGTGGAATCCGATCCCTGAAAATTATGAGGTTACGCTTGTAGAGGTACCAGGCGGGGAAATGGTTGACGAGCGCATTTACGATCCGCTCATGGAAATGCTGGAGGCGGCAAAGGAAGGCAACTGGGATCAGGCTCCGGAGGTTGTGTCCGGCTACCGCACGCAGGAGAAGCAGGAGGAATTATATAATGAGAAAATTGCCGAATACAGGCAGAAGGGATATTCAGAAGAAGAAGCAAAGCAGCAGGCGCAGCAGTGGGTTGCCGTTCCCGGGCACAGCGAGCATCAGCTTGGGATTGCGGTAGATATTAACGGCGCTACATACGATCTTTATTTGTGGCTTCAGGAAAACAGCTACAAATATGGTTTTATTTTCCGCTATCCTGCCGGAAAGACAGATATTACGGGAACCGCCGAGGAGGTATGGCACTATCGGTATGTGGGCATTGAGGCGGCAGCTGAAATATATGAACAGGGGCTTTGCTTAGAAGAATATTTGGATAAGCTGGAAAAATAAAATGCATAAGGAGCGGTTCCGGAGAAAGTAAGAGCCTTAAAGACGGGTATTTCTCCGGAGCCGCTCCTTTGCATATACGGCAAAATGGCGGTTTTTATGATATTTTAAGCTTGCGGATACAATCACATATATTTTTCGCCGTAGCCGTAATGCTCGACAACATAATCAATATCTTTATCGCCGCGTCCGCTTAAGGTGACAAGCAGGGCGCCTTTTTTGCGTTCACTGGCAAGCTTCATGGCATAAGCTACCGCGTGCGCGCTTTCGATGGCCGGGATAATGCCTTCTAAGCGGGACAGCTTGAAGAAGGCTTCCATTGCCTCGTCATCGGTGACAGAAACGTACTGGATTCGTCCCATGTCGTGAAGCATGGCGTGCTCCGGCCCGACTGCCGGATAATCAAGACCGCTGGCGATGGAGTAGACCGGAGCGGCCTCGCCGTTTTCGTCCTGGAGAAGATAGCTTTCAAAGCCGTGGAGAATACCTTTTGTGCCATAGCTCATCGATGCAGCATGGTTGCCAAGCTCCGGCCCGCGTCCAAGAGGTTCGACACCATAAATATCTACCGGGTCGCCGACAAATGGAACAAAGGTGCCGATGGAGTTGGAGCCGCCGCCGACACAGGCAATCACAGCGTCCGGGAGAAGCCCGGTCATTTCTTTAAACTGTTCCTTGGCTTCCTCACCGATGCACATCTGGAAATCACGCACCATCATCGGGAATGGATGGGGCCCGACAGCGGAGCCGATACAGTAAATGGCATCCTTATAATCTCTGGCATAGGCTTCAAAGGCGGAATCCACCGCTTCCTTTAAGGTTTTGTTGCCGTGGGTGACGGGAACGACCTTGGCTCCGAGAATTTTCATGCGGGTGACATTGGGCGCCTGCTTGGCAATATCGACTTCGCCCATGTGAATTTCACATTCCAGACCGAAGTACGCGGCGGCCGTCGCCAGAGCAACGCCGTGCTGTCCTGCGCCGGTTTCGGCAATGAGTTTTTTCTTGCCCATATATTTGGCTAAAAGACCTTCCCCCATACAGTGATTCAGCTTATGAGCCCCGGTATGATTTAAATCCTCGCGTTTAAGATAAATCTGACAGGTACCGTCGCCGACGCTGGCGGAAAGCTTTTCACAGTGATATACCGGTGTCGGCCGCCCCTGAAATTCCTTGCGGATGCGGCGCAGCTCTGAGATAAACTGGGACGAATGGCAGATGGCCTGATAAGCCCGGGTGATCTCCTCAAAAGCGGGAATCAGCTTTTCTTCAAGAAAGCTGCCGCCGTACTGCTCAAAATATCCGCGGTCATCGGGGTATTTGCGTAAATAGTTGTACAAGTCCATAAGAATGTTCTCCTTTCATGTGCTGCCGGGGCGGCGGATGAAATGAAGCGCCGGCCCGGCATGTTTATTATAATCGCTTATCTATACAGAAATCTCCGCGTTTACAGAGATTTTTGCGGCGCATTAAGCTTTTCCCGGAATGTATCGGCTGTTTGATTCAGAGTGATTTCAAATTGCTGGCGGTTCTGAGCCCGCAGCACATTCAGGATCAGTCCGCTGAAATAAGACTGGATGGCGGCAAGGGCAGCAAAGCCGCTGACAATGAGCGTTGGGAATTTCAGAACCATTCCGGTGCGCATATATTCGGCGAGCACCGGAATGAAAAATCCGGCCGCCAAAAGTAAGAGGATGACGGCGATGATACCGAAAAAGGTCATCGGCCGGTAATTTTTAAAAAGCCGGAAAATCGTTTTTAATACCTTAAGCCCGTCGCTGACCGTGTTTAGCTTGGACTCGGAGCCCTCCGGGCGGTCCCGGTAGCCGACAATGACATTTTCAATGCGCATCCGCTTGTCCAGGGCGTGAATGGTCATTTCCGTCTCGATCTCAAAGCCCTGGGACAGCACCGGGAATGTTTTGACGAAAAGGTAGCTAAAGGCCCGGTATCCGGTCATTATATCCCGGACATTGTTTTTAAACAGAAAATTGATCAGGCTGCGCACGGTTTTGTTTCCGGTATTGTGGAAAAGCCTTTTGTTTTCCGTAAAATATGTGGATGAAAGCCGGTCGCCCACGACCATGTCGGCATGGCGGTTTAAAACGCCGTCGACCATCTGCGCAGCATCCGAAGCCGGATAAGTGTCATCGCCGTCGATCATCAGATAGCACTGGGCGTCAATATCGCGGAACATGGAGCGGATGACCGCTCCCTTGCCCTGCTGATGCTCATAGCGCACAACGGCGCCGGCCTTGCGAGCGATCGCATCTGTGCCATCGGTAGAGTTATTGTCATAGACATAGATCACAGCTTCCGGCAGAGCATTTTTAAAGTCTGTGACGACCCGGGCGATGGTTTTTGCTTCGTTGTAGCAGGGAATTAAAACTGCAATTTTATCCATTATGGAACCTCCATTTATTTGAAATCTGCGGCATTGCCGCTTATTTGGCCAGAAGCCAGAAAAAGCTTACAGCAGCCGTCAGCCAGAATACCGCGGCAAGAATTTTATAAAACAGGCGCAGCGGCTGTCCGGCCCGGTATTTTAATGTATTCAGACGCCGGAGCATTATGGTACGGCCATAGGCGGCGCACGTCTGAAGCGCAGCGGTTTCCTCGTGAATGGCCAGAGCAATCAGGACGGCCGGAAGTGTCAGGAACAGACCAAAGTCGCACCCGTAGCGCTGGAGTATGCCGGCCATCTCAACGTCAGCGCATACAACGATCATTCCAAGTACCGCCGATAAAAGACACAGGCCCGACAGTCCCCGGGCTTTGAGCCGCTTCCGGGCATTTTTCCAGAAGAACAAAGCGGCTGTGATCAGGTTGAACCAGAAGAAGCCTCCATACATTGTTTCCGCGATGGTCGTCCCCTGATAGCCGGTGGAAATATGGGTCGCCGTCATAAACGGAAAGCGCCCGGAAAAGGACGGTGGCTGGAACAGGTACATAAACAGCCCGAAGGGCAGGCGGTCCAGGTGAAAGCCGCGGTGGGTCATATCGTTTGTCGTAAGATTATAATTGGCGCCGAAATCAAACGGCGAGCCAAAGCGGGCCCAGTTATAATACATCAGCAGCGCCGCCACGACAAGATAGGGCACGGCTGCGGCAAGGGCAGAGCGCATGGCTGCGGCAAGGACAGAGCGCATTGCCGCAACCCGGTCCGTTTCCCCACTGGCCGTACGCATCCGGCGCATCCACTGTTTCAGCGGTCTGTGAAAAATCGGAAACAGAAGAAAGCTTCCCACAAGCATCTGCGGACGGCAGGCGGCCACAAGCGCCATACAGACGGCGCCGGTGCAAAGAAAGTGGCGGCGGATGGGGCCGGTTCCCCGGCCGGCGCTTTTAATCCAGAAATACAGTCCCCACAATGTCAGCGCCACAGCCATCGATACGGGCATATTGTAAAAGGTCGGCGGATTTGCGATGAGCAGCAGCCCGCATCCGAGGACAAACATTGTCTGGAGCAGGATAAACAGCCCGATGGATGTCCGACGAAAATAATTTTTTACAAAAGCATAAAGCAGCATACAGCTGCCGGTGATGATTGCCGCGCAGTTGATCATGATACCCGCAAAGGTGGGGAATGCCCCGCCGGTGAGCAAATAGTAGGGCAAATAGTAGACCAATACCGGAAGCACGCCAAAGTAGCAGTAGTATTTTCCATTATAATAGGCCGTGTCCCACTGAAAATCCACACCCTGAGCGTCTCTTTCGTTACGGTCATAGGGATTGTCCATCGCCTTTAATTCCTGGGACGGCTCCGTATCCAGATAAAAGTGCCCTTCACTGATGGCCACCGCAAGCTGATGATACTGGTAATGATGGACCCATGGCGGGTCACAGTAGGTCTGGTTTCCTAAAATGATGCCCGAAGCTACCGCAAGCTGCGCTGAAAGCAGCGCTGCCAGAACGATTTTTTGCAGCGGGCGCTTCGGAGAGAGCGGGATTTTAAAAATCCGTGAGCCCGGGCGAAAAAGGTACAGCCCGAGAAAAAGTATATAAACCGAAGCCAGGCGCAGTATGGAAAAATCAAGCGGCCGGACACTGTTGATGTCAATGGTATTCAGACGCAGCACCGGGGAGGAAAGGTCCTTGAAGGTGATGCGGATGCTTTTGGCCTTTCCGCTGAGATTGAGCCGGATGTAGCTGCTGCTCGGGTCGGAAGGGTCGATGGTCACCTCGGGAAGCTCATAATACTGTTCATTGCCCTCATCCCGGGCGCTGAGCCGGATGGTCAGCGGCGATGACGGTGAGGTTAAAAGCTCGGCGTCAATATGCAGGTTGTAGGTTGCCGCATCGATCTGCTCCAGCGTGATTACCGCATTGCCGGCATCGTAAAAGACGATCGTCTGGCCGCTTTTTACGACGGTATCGTCTGTGCCTGAATTGTCTGTGGTGCCGGCACTGTCCGCGTCTGTGCGGCCGGCGGCTGTGACCGTGAATGTATTTACCGGCGCAAATGTCAGAGATTCAAAGGTTCGGAAATTAAACACGAAAAGTTCCACTAAAACAGCGGCAATGGCCAAAATCAGGCATTTTAGATATATTTTTTTCATAGTCACTCCGTCTGGCCGGAATCAAACGCATATATTGTTTGATGGCAGTAATGTTGTCCTTTCTTTAGGATGATGGAAGGAAAGTCCGGGCAGGCAAGGGCGTTGGGATAGTACTGTGTTTCCAGACAAAAGCCGCTCCTCGGGTTGTAGGGTATGCCGGATTTTCCGGTCTGTCCGGTAAGGGAATTGCCGCTGTAAAACTGAACGCCGGGCATGTCTGAGTGCACGGTCATGCCGATACCGGTCTTTGGGGCGTATGCCCGGGCGATGGGGCGCATCCCGCTGCCTTCGATGATAAAGTTATGGTCGTATCCCCGGCCAAAGCGAAGCTGCGGATGGTCGTCATTTATATCCCTTCCGATAGCCTTTGTCTGCCGGAAATCAAACGGCGTGCGCTCCACCGGCAAAATACGGCCGGTCGGCAGGCAATGGGCGTCATTTTCCGTAAAATACCGGGCATGGATAGTCAGCTCATGATCCAGGATGGTTTTGCTGTTTTCACCGGAAAGATTAAAATAGGTATGGTTTGTCAGATTGACGGGCGTATCGGCGTCGCTTTGCCCGCGGTAGGTGATGCAAAGACAATGCTCATCATCCCAGGTGTAGTCTACCTGTACCTTAAGTGTTCCGGGATAGTGTTCTTCGCCATTTTCGGAAATGCGGACAGCGTGGAGACAGCCAGGGTCTTTTTCGTCCGGCGAAATCTGAAAATAATGTTTGTCAAAGCCGCGGGTACCGCCGTGAAGGTGGTTTGCCCCATCATTGGCAGCCAGCTGGTACGAGGCGCCATTTAATTGGAAGTGCGCCCCTCCGATGCGATTGGCGACACGGCCGATACATGCGCCAAGATAACCGTCATTGGCTTCATACTCTTTTAGTGTGCGATAGCCTAAAGCGACATCCACAGGGCCTTTGGCCGTCTGAATGACGATGGAGGTGATGGCAGCACCGTAATTGATAACGGTCACAGAGCTGCCGTGGCGGTTTGTCATTGTATAAGCGTAAATTGTCCGGCCGTCTCCGGAAATGCCAAAGGGCCGGCGTGTTGTTGTGATCATGATGATTTCCTCCTTGATGGCGGACTGCTCTGTCCGTACTGGCGGACGATGTCATGGAACTGCCCGCCGAGACGGGAAATTTCGTCCAGGACAATGTCGATTTTTGTACTGTCTTTAAACCAGTTTTCCCGCGTAATGCCACGGGTGTTTGTCGGGCAGATCAAAAATCGGGTTTCAGGGTAGAGAAGCTCATAGTAAATCCGGCATCTGCGGGCATGATAGGCCTGACAGCATATGATTGCCTGCCGGATGTTTAATCCGAGCGCATCGGTCACTTTTCTGGAATAAATGGCATTTTCGTAAGTAAACGTTGCCTGGTCTTCTTTTAGGATCACCGATTCGCTTACCCCTTCGCTGCGCAGAATGTCGTGCATAAACGCCCATTCTGTGTCATAGCTGCGGCCGGGAAAAATCGGCGGCTCATCCTTGGAACCGTCAAAATGGCCGGTGAGCTTTGAATATTTTCCTGAAGGAAGGATTTTTGGAGCCATCCCCTGATGATAAAGCCTGGCGGCGGTTTTTGCAAGGCTGCCGTAGCTGCCGCCGGGGATAAAAATAATATCGGATTTCTCCGGTGCATCTTCAAGAAACACAAGAGAAGTCAGCTCATCTAAAAAGTTCATTTAAACTCCTTTCTGACCGACGGCCAAAGCAAAGGTGGGGCCTTTCGCCGGGATGCGTACTTTTGCGCATAAGTGTGCTCGCATAGCTCGCCGC
>CASFBR010000065.1 GCA_949292795.1 uncultured Eubacteriales bacterium | reverse complement strand
CATAGACTTTTCTGTATCTACGGTCACTTCCAGAACTGGCATTTCCAGAACGATTTCCAGCAGACGGCGACATGAACATGGATCACTCATCACAGCAGCAAACATAAAGGCATCCTTGATCGTCAGATCTTTAAATGGTTTACTCAATTTCATTCCTCCCGTAAGGTAAGTCCCCCATATCTTCATATGCGGCAACTTATTCTGAAAGAGGAATCCTGTGTTTTTATTATATCGTAATCCAGGAGTAATGTACAGAAAAAGAGAGCCGGCGATCCATCACAGATTCGCTGACTCCCTTTCAAAGAATATTAGTATTCAAAGAGTCACTTTATTGTTCAGTCTGGGATTACTGATATTTTCAAGATTCATCTCTCCTGCTGCAAAGGAAATAGGTGTTCGTTTTTCGCCAATAGTATCCGGTATCTGCTCCTTTATTTTGGCAGCCGCTTCATGACTGCCATCCACGATCATAATCTTCAGCATCCTTTTCCTCCTGACCTGTCACCTGGCATATGGAATCTGAAAACATAGGCTTATCTTTCAATCGTCAAAATATCTGGCTTTCTCCGGTGTAGGGGGAAGCCACTCATATTCAAACCAACGGTACTTTGCACCGTTTATCGACCGCTTCCCTCTGCCAGAAGCATAAAAGCCTACATAACAACCGATACAGCCACCAGCCACTTCTGATGATAGCAGTTTTGTCTCTCCTGTACCTACCAAAGTCATACCGTCACACTCACTTATCCCAATCATGAAATTAATCTTGTAGCGGCTCCCTCTGATCTGAAGTCGTACAGGCCCCTTATCTACCGGATCTCCCCATGTTTCCGTTACCATATCAAAAATTTGCTTTCTAACTAAAGGATATATCATTTTATTCTTTCTGACTATAACAAATTCATAATGCACCCACGGAGTATGTGCAATAGCCAGTCCGGCCTCCTCCTGGTTTTCAGATGTAAAATCCATAAGGGTTTCTGCCCTGAAATCAAAATTATCAATTCTGCGGCCAATAAAAGCCGGAGTGTCTCTATCGCTTAATGTCTTTTCATTTCCGAAAAGTGTCATCCACCCGGGATGTTTTGTCATAGAATAGTCTCTAAAAAAGCTTCTCATAAAATTCCATTCCAACCCTAAAGGCTTTCCATCAAACAATATTCTTGTTTGCGAATTTCCATAAATATCCTGAATCGCAGTATGGTTTTTGTCCGAATTCACATGCTTACAGTCCGATATTTCAATTTCAAGCCCCGGCGTTTTTCCATAATTAACCACAGGCCAGCCATCCGCCCAATGTATCGGAGCAATGCCGGTTTCCCTACCCATATGGTGATAATAAGCTTCTGTCAGTCTATGTCCTAAAAAAACTCCCCACCATTGTCCATCATTGCCCTCGATTATATCCATATGTCCAAGGCCGGCAAATTTCGGATTGTGATCTCGTACTGCCGTAAGAATTGGATTATGTGGACAGGGCTCAAATGGCCCCCATACACTTTGGGAACGGGAAATGCACTCCATATGACAGAACTCCGTTCCTCCTTCCGCAGTTATCAGATAATACCATCCATCTTTCTTGAACATATGAGGGCCTTCAGCAAACCGGCCTCCGCACCCTGTCGAAATCAGCCGACTCTCCGTCAGAAGTTCACCGGTGTCCGGACAAATCTCCGCCTGGAAAATCCCGTTACCCTCTGAACCATCTTTCTTAGATTGTGGCATTGTACTTATAAAATATGCTTTTCCATTATCATCCCAAAATAACGAAGGATCTATTCCTCCCTGAGCAATCCAACAAGGCTCTGACCATGTACCCTCTGGATTTCGAGAGGTTATGATAAAATTACCGCTTCCTCCTTCCAGCATAGCGCCCTCATGAGCCACATTGGTTGACACCAGATAAAATATACCATTATGGAAACGTAATGTTGGAGCAAATATACCACTGCTGTAAGGGCACTGTGAAAATTCCATCTGTTCCGGCCGATCAAGACAATGACCAATCTGCTGCCAGTGAAGCATATCCTTACTGTGAAAGATTGGAAGCCCCGGCAAAAATTCAAAAAGACCCACATCGTAATTTTTACGATACAGGTCTTTACTCGTAACATGTTCTTATTTTTGCAATACTATTCTGATATAATTTTCTTGAAAGGAAAACGTCTTTCAGATAGACAATAGATTCCGTATACCAGCCTCTCTTACACTGGAAAAACATGAACAAGCGCCATCTCGAAGGGCTTCAGCTCCAGCTTCAGTTCAAGCCGCCCGTCTTTAGCCTTTTGTCTGGCGATGCTCAGTGCGGGCCGGCAACTTTCCCGTATATAGTCGATGTCCTCTGCCGAAAGGTGGTTTTCATAGCCGAAGCGCTCCCACAGGCCCAGCAGGCTCCCCTCCGTTTCATTAAACCGGCGGGTCTTTACCATATATGGGCTCCCGGAATCCAGGCCGGAAAGAAGAATCCCGATTTCTCTCACAGGGCCATCGCGAAAGGCTCTGAGTATGGTCTGCGCATTTTCCGTTTCTTCCTCCGTCTCTGTTCTATATCTTTCAGTGACAAAGCTATGGCAAAGAATATACAGATCGCCGTTGTCGCCCAATGTAACCGTTCCGTGTTCGCCGCTGTAAAGCTGCTGATTTCCCATGCGTCTGAAAAATTCCATGGCGTGGCATACCGGCTTTGGGATCCGGTTCTTTGTCAGTATACCGTTTCCGCCGTTGGCAATGCTGATGGTATCGTAATAGCTGCTGATCCAGTCGGAAGCCACCCACACGGCCAGTACATCCGCCAGACCGGATAGGGCGGCGGCCACCCAGGCCAGATAAACCGCCCTGTAGCAGCTGTCGTTCAGGTAATTCCGGCTGGACAGCGAGAAGTTCCATTCTGTAATATACAAAGGTCGATCCCCTGGTAAATACCGGCCCATTACCGCCCTTATTTCTTTTGCCGTATCCGCCTCGCACACGCCCGGAGGCGACATGCTCCGCCGGATCATATGGCCCCGGCTATCCTGCTCATAGGAAAATAAAGCCCATGATACAAAATCCGGCAGACAGCCTTCTTCCCGGCAGCGCTTCAGAAAATCCCCCAAAAAGCGAGTATCATACCGGCAGATGCCCATAGGGCCGCCCACCACAGCCTGCGGCAGGCGCGCTTTGGCGGTTTTCCATATGTGACGGTATACATTAAAATAATCATAGGCCGGATCCTCATAGCAGCGGCACTCCACCGTATCGATCGCGCTCCGCGCCGCTTCAAAACGCCAGCAGGCAACCTGAGCTCCTCCGTAGCGCCGGATCACATGATCAAAGAAATCGGTGACCATGGCCTCCCACACTTCCCGGGAGGCAAAATCAATATAGTCCTGCGTCCTGTAAACCATGGTGCGGACTTTCTCCATGGCAACAGTCTCCCGTTTTCCAAGCTCCAGAAACGGGATCAGATCATGAGAAACAAGAAAATCCAGAACGCCGTCCAACTGATCGTAGTTATAGACACCTGTATGAACGCCGTCTGTAAGCTCCAGCTTTCCGGAAAAAATGTTCCACAGCCGCACATACCGGATCCCCAGCCGTTCCTTCAGAACCAGAGTGTGCTGCTGAATATCCACCCGGGTAAGATTGTTGATAGCTCCGATATTTAAAATCTCATTGCAGAGCTTTTTTACAGGCACGGGCCGGGTGCCGGCTATATCCACAAGGATGCGCTCTTTTTTCAGGGAGCCGCCGGATGCACACAGCCGGTCGTACAAATCCTTTAAAACAGCCTCTTGGGCCTGTTCGGCTTCCTTTCCGGCTTGAGCGCCTTCCTTCTTATCATGGGCCGCGCCGTCTTTTGCATCGTCACAGGGCAGCTCCCGGCTTTTTTCCTGCCGCCATGTGCCCGGAGCCATGCCGTAAAGCTCCCGGAAGCAGTGATTAAAGGCCGACGGGCTGGCAAAGCCGCAGTCCAGGGCGATCCTGGTAATGCTGTCCCCGGTCTTTAGCATCCGCTCCGCCGCCTTCTTAACACGCAGCTGCTTTAAATAGTCCGCGAAATAAAGTCCGGTGTGCTTTTTGAAAAAACGGGAAACAGACGACGGCGAAAGGTACATCTGTCCGGCAAGCTCAAAAAGACGAATATCACGGCTGTAATTGCGGTGTACATATCTGAGAATATACGAAAGCCTCCGGTCATCGCCAGAGCCCCGGTCATAATCCGGAAAGGGCACATAAAAATCCTTCATAAGCCGGTAAAGAAGCCGATAAAGAAGGCTGCGCTTCATACAGTCTCCAAAGGTCTCCTTTTTCAGGGTCTGCACGGTCAGCTCCCGGAAAATACCGCGCAGCGCCTCATAGCTGTGATCCATATCGTCCTGGCTGCAGCAGTCAAAAAGGAAATTTTCATTATCCGAAACCCGCACAATATCCCTGTCTGAAAAAACGGCTTTGCCTAAAAGCGTCCCCTTTTCACAGCTTATAAAGCCCTCGCTTCCGGAATTCAGCAGCACAACGCCCTCCGGTCCCAGGCTGATGGGACGGCTTCCCCGGCGGGTTTTCAGGCGTCCGGCGATCACATAGTAAACCTCCGTTTCTTCCGGTATATAATTGTCCCTGTAAAGATCCTTCTCGATTGTAAAATCCATAGCGCTTTGATTCCTTATAACGGCATTTCTTATATCATCCTGCCGGGGTCCGTGTTTTTTGTGTTCATACCTATTATAGCCGGATTTTTTATGGATGTACAGACCGGATAGGGGAAGTTTTCTTCCCCTACCCGATCATCGCGATACCTCGCTTATCTCGCGGCATTGCCACTTAATAACCGCTGCCCGGCGGATGCCCGCCCGTGGAAGCACGGCGTGCGCCGCCAAGCGCTCCACTGCAAAAAGGCCCGTACGGTGCAGGGCCGTACAGACCTTTTTTAGGATCCGAGATTTTTACTGAAATTTTCCCGCCGTATTTACCGGCGGCTGCGGATATTCCCGCCGCTGCGTGCCCGGCGTCCTTTACCGGCACAGAAGCATCCTGCGTTCATTATGGGTTCCGAACATATGGGCCATGTTTCCAAGGCCGCTGCCGTCCGGCTCCGCCTCAAGAGCGCCGTTGTAGTTAAGCACCCATCCGAACTCCATCTGAACATTGTGATAGCCGATGGGCAGGCCGCCCGCCCTGCGGATCTTTACGGTTAAAGGCGTACGGAACTGCCAGTATTTGTTCAGGTCAAACATTTCCTCCCGGGTGTATTCCAGGCCGTTATATTCAAAGATCAGGCTGTCCCTGTCAAACACCTCATCGTCCACGGTAACATTGCCGAAGCGGCACTGGGTAAACCACAGGCCCTTATAATAATTGGGCACAAAACGAAATTCAAAGCCGTTGATATTTCCGTTTTCATCATATGTATTGTGAAATCCTCTCTGCTGAATGGAATGATATTCTACCATAACACGATCCCCCTTTGATTAATAGCCTAAAATGTTGCGCATCATGATCTGGTGACGGCGTACCTGATCGGGAATGCCGTCCATGGCCCTGCCGAAGTTCTCAGGGCTCTGCTCCGCGTTAAACCGGTAGGGGCCTTCATATTCCGACAGCAGATGTCCGCTCCAGCCATTGTCCACCATAAGCCGGATCACATCCCGGTAAGGGATGGTCGTTTCCTCAAAGTCCTCGCTGACATTGGTAAACTTCGTATGACAGCTCCAGCAGTAGGGCAGAAACTCCACGATCTCCTCCGGCTTTGTCACATCCTCAAAGGTGGACATGCGCATGTGCTCCATGCCCTTGGCCGGCTTTGTCTGGAAGGTTCCGAAGTCAATGTTAAAGCCGAAGTGTTCGGTTCCCGTGCGCCGGATAAAATCCATGTACTCCTCACGGATATGCGGCGTATGGAGCGTTGTGGGCAGATGGACCTCGTTCTGCATACGGACGTTATATTTTTCCGCATAGGGAAGGGCCTTCTCAATATAGGACTGCCAGCCGGGCTCCGGGTCGCACAGCTCGTTGACGCAGGTGATTTTCGTCCGCAGGGTGGTAAAGCCCAGCAGATGCGCCAAACGGAAATCCTGCTTCAGCTCCTCCACAACCTCGTCATCGGTCATGCCCGGTCCCCGGTGAAGATGATTCTCCGCCCAGTGGCCCAGCTCCGCCGGATGCAGGTTATATTTGGCACACAGCCCCCGGAATTTGTCGATCCACGCATCGGAAGGATTGGGGTAATTCTCGATATAGCTTGTAAGAAATTCAAAGCAGGTCGCCCCTGTATCATAAACCTCCAGAAATGCATCCTCCAGTGTCATTGTTCTCCCGAGAAGGTTTTCATAGCTGTAAAATGATATACCGCGCTCAGGATGTCCTTTTTTCACGCTCATTTTATAAGACCTCCGTTTCTTTTTTTCTGCTTTTATTTTACACTCCGGCCGTTTCTTCTGCTTCTGTGCAATTTAAAGTTTATTGCCTGCTGTTGCGTTTCGATGGTCAGGAACAAAAGAGATGCAATAAATTATTGTCATATATTGCAGGCTTAATTTATCTTTTCCACCTGAAATTCCAGTGTCTGCTCCGATCCGCCTTCCATGGCGATCATAAGCTTTCCGGTGCCGGCCTGGCCCGTTGTCCTTACATAGCATCCGCCGTAACCGCCGGCCAGCGCTGATATTTCCGGCCCCACAAGGGCAATGGCGCCCTCGGTCCGGAAGGTAAGTCCGCGGTGGCAGTAGGGCAGAAGATTTCCAAAGCCATCTCTGGCAGCCAGACGGATGGTGGCCATATCCCAGGTGGGGCCGACCGTAAGGGAAAGGGTATCGGCCCTGGCCTCCAGAATCACGGTCTCCACCGATTGCTTATATACCGTGGCAATGACCTTATGGCCCCGGACGGCCTCGAACCGCCAGCAGGTCTGCTTTTCGCCCCATCCGCCGTAATATTTGCCAAACAGCCGGCGCATACAGTCCTCATCAATATGATACGCGGTTTTAAGCCAGCTCTGGCGCAGTCTTACAGCCGCCGGAAGATGCTCCGGCCCGTAAAGAGCCACGGCGACAAGGCAGTTCTTTATATCCTTTGCCAGAGCCGGGGTGTAGCCCTCCTGAGTTTCCAGAAGATTGCCCACGCGGTCGGTAATAAACACAGGCGCCCGCTTTAAGCCCCGGTAATGCTCCCAGTCGGGATAATAATCGCCCACATGAACATCATTTTTATACAGACGGACAAAATCCGCGTTGGTAAATACCGTAACGGTCTTTAAGGCTCCGGCAGGATGCTCACCGATGTCCATGGAGCTGGCCACCTCAAGCACCGGCGTTTTTCGCTGCTGTGAAGCGTAGACAAAGGCCGCCGTTTTGGGATTGCGGAACATGTCCAGTACGCCGTGGTAGCACACCCTGTCGCCGCTACCGAAATCCTTATGAGTATTGTAATCGAACATACACCAGCCGAAGCTTCCGGCGATTCTCTTATCCTGCCCAATGTCTGAAAGCACCCGGGCGTGGCGCAGAGCGTGCTCTGTCCGGTGTTCTTCGCTGTCCCAGGGCTTTGTCGGAAACATATGCCCATTGTACTCTGTGACCATATAGCCATGGTTTTTATCACTGGTAACGGAATTTTTTGGCTGGCAGCCGTCATTATCACCGCTGTGAATAAAGTCATTATAGGTATAGACATCCTCCAGAAGATGACTGTCTTTAATACAGCGCACGCCTCCTGTGGGCCGTGTAGGATCAAGCCTGCGGGCGATGGCATTCGTCTTTTCGTAAAAGCTGTCATCATCGGGGCTTTCATTAATACGCACGCCCCACATAAAGATGCTTGGGTGATTGCGGTACTGAAGAACCATCTCCCGGACATTTTCACAGGCCGTCTCCTTCCAGGCATCATCCCCGATATACTGCCAGCCCGGAATTTCCGTAAACACAAGCAGACCGATCTCATCACACCGGTCAATAAATGCCTGGCTTTGAGGATAGTGGCTGGTACGCACAGCATTGCAGCCCAGCTCGTTTTTCAAAATATCCGCATCCAGCCGCTGAGCCCGGTCCGGCGCCGCATAGCCGATATAAGGCCAGCTCTGATGACGGTTTAATCCCCTGAGCTTGATCCGTTTGCCGTTAAGGAAAAAGCCTTCTGCGTTAAATGCCACTGTACGGAAGCCAAAACGAACGGTTCTGTAATCGGAAACGACACCATTTTTTATCAGCTCCAGTCTTAAGGTATACAGATAAGGATCTGAGACACTCCACAGCCTCACCGGATTCACCCTCAGGGAGAAAAAGCCTGTATATGCCATCTCCTCTGTTGCCGCTGCCACATTTCCCTCCATATCTGTAAGCGTTCCCTTTACGGTACACCTCTCCGGACCGGCAGCCTCCATAGATACCTCCAT
>CASFBR010000064.1 GCA_949292795.1 uncultured Eubacteriales bacterium | reverse complement strand
CCTGCCTGGTTCAGATAATCGATCAGGTTCGGATCCTTATCTGTGATCATATAAAAGCTCCGCCGGCCGTCCACATGAGGATACCAGCCGCTGGCCAGGTTGCACCGGGACGGCCCGCACACGGGATGGGTCGTATAATTTTGCTCAAACAGCGTACCCTCCGCCGCCAGGGCGTCAATATTCGGGGTACGCACCAGCGGGTGTCCGTAGCAGCTTAAGCTCTCAGCCCGCATTTCATCGGGAAATAATAACACATAATTCATAGGCTCTGATGCTCCTTTATCAACGTATTTTTATTGTACACCAAAAGGCGCTGGATTCCCACACCTTTTTCAGTCCATTTTTTCTGCAAAAGCGGGATTTTTCACACAGATCTCAGGATACTTTCCGGCAGAAGTTTTCCGCAAAAAAAATCTCCGGAAGCGCTTAACCGGTTTAAATAGGGGTTATTCGCACACCGGGATCTGTAAAATCCGAAATAATAAAGCCTATGCTGATAATATAAAGACCGCTGCCTGCCCGGAGGATCCGGCAGGCAGCAGTTTATCAAAATCAGGGAGCGGTTGCCGCAAATGGAGGTTTGCGGCATATATCGAAAACAAAACCACTGTTCATCAATTCATAAAGGAAAGATAAAGGGAGGCCGCTCCCAGGGAAAGTATACATATCATATTGCACCTGTACAAAACAGGTATACCATATTAAAGCTCGCCCGCAAAGTGACAGGCCACCTGATGGTTATTGCCCATATCCCGAAGCTTCGGCTCCGCAGCAAAGCACTGATCCTTTGCATAGGGACATCTTGGGGCAAAGCGGCAGCAAGGCTTTGGATTAATGGGGGATGTCAGTTCACCCTTAAGGATGATCTTCTCCCGCTTGCCATGAATGCTTGGCACGGGAATAGCGGACAGCAGCGCCTGAGAATAGGGGTGGAGTGTCTTTTTAAACAGCTCCTTGGCGTCACATTTTTCCACCACCTGGCCCAGGTACATCACCGCGATCTCGTTGGAAATATGCTTTACCACCGACATATCGTGGGTAATGAACATATAGGTCAGATTCTTCTCCTTCTGAAGATCCTGAAGGAGATTTAAAACCTGGGCCTGAATGGATACATCCAGAGCGGATACCGGCTCATCGCAGATAATAAATTCAGGGTTTAAGGACAGAGCCCGGGCGATACCGATACGCTGGCGGCGGCCGCCGTCCAGCTCATGAGGGTAGGTATTCTTAAGACGTTTTGCCAGACCCACCAGCTCCATCATTTCCTCCACCCGTTTGCTGATCTGATGTTTATCCTTCAGCTGCTTTGATACTTTGATCGGCTCCTCGATGAGCTGTCCTACACTCATTCTGGGATCCAGGGATGCGTAAGGGTCCTGAAAGATCATCTGAATCTTTGAACGGTAATCCTTCTTAAACTCTTTCATTTTCATCCCGGCAATATCCACGCCATTAAATCTTACCTCACCGGAGGTCGCGTCATGGAGGCGCATCAGCGTCTTGCCGAGGGTAGACTTACCGCAGCCGGACTCACCGACAATACCGATCGTCGTGCCCTTCTCAATATCCATGGTCACATCATCCACAGCGTGGAGCATACCTGCTCCAACCGGGAAGTATTTTTTCAGATTCCGAACTTCAATCAATGCCATAATTACTTCCCTCCCTGCGTATACTTAAGACATTTTACAAAGTGCCCCGGCTCAATCTCCACAGCCTTCGGATCACAGCTGTGACAGCCCTCGCATTTTTCCGAACACCGGTCATAAAAGCTGCAGTACTGGGGCAGATCCGATGGATCACACACCAGACCCGGAATCACATGGAGACGATCTACATCCTTATCAAGGCTTGGGATAGACCCAAACAAAGCCACCGTATAGGGGTGCTTCGGATTATCAAAAATCTGCTCGATGCTCCCCTGCTCTACGATCTCACCGGCATAAACCACCGCACAGCGGTCACAAATATCCGCCACTACGCCAAAATCATGGGTGATCATGATCATGGAGGTTCCGTTCTCCCGCTGAAGATTTTTCATCAGTTCCAGTATCTGTGCCTGGATGGTCACATCCAGAGCGGTGGTGGGTTCATCGGCAATGAGCAGCTCCGGCTCGCAGGCCAGAGCAATAGCGATGATGATTCTTTGTTTCATGCCGCCTGAAAACTGATGGGGATAATCTTTGTAACGTTCGGGAATAATTCCCACCAATTTCAGCATATCCATAGCTTTGGTCAGAGCATCTTTTTTAGATACATGCTGATGAAGACGGATCACCTCGGCGATCTGTTCTCCGACCGGCTTCACCGGATTTAAGGCGGTCATGGGATCCTGGAAGATCATACTGACTTTATTTCCCCGGATCTTCTGCATCTCTTTATTTGTTTTGTTTGTTAATTCTTCACCTTCGAGAATGATGCTGCCCTGTATTACATGTCCCTGGGGCTTGGGGAGCAAACCCATCAGGCTCAGAGCAATGGTCGTTTTTCCGGCTCCGGTTTCACCTACAAGTCCCAGCACTTCACCCTTCCCCAGATGAAAGGATATATTATTTACAGCTTCTACAACCTGCTCATCCGTTTCATAATGAACCACCAGGTTTTTTACTTCTAAAAGCTTATCTTTTTGCTCCATAATATCTGTCCTCCTATTTCAATCTGGGGTCAAACGCATCTCTTAATCCATCGCCTAACAGATTAAAAGCATAGCAGGTAATCATAATCATCAGGGCCGGAAACAGCATCATATAAGGCGCCGTACGCAGATAAGCTTTTCCGTCACTTAAGATCAGTCCCCATTCCGGTGTAGGAGCCGCAAGACCTACGCCAATGTAACTCAAAGAAGACATCATCATAATCGAGGCTGCAATAAAACCAACCAGATAAATAATCATAACACCTACGGCATTGGGGATCATATGGCGGATGATCATCCGTCCCTGTCCGACACCAATAGCCTGGGACGCTTCTACATAGTCATTGCTTCGCACCCGAAGCACCGCCGCCCGGTTATTTCGAGCCATCGTGGGCATGGCGGAAAACATAATAGCAACAACCAGCTGAGGGATGCCGTTTCCTAATACAGCAACAATACAAATGGCCATGAGTACCTGGGGAATGGCCTGGAACACATCCATAATACGCATGATAATAGTATCTACTTTGCCGCCAAAATACCCGGCAATAATTCCCAGACCGCCGCCCAGGCCAAAGGCCGCTAATACACAAAACAGGGCAATCACCAAAGAATACCTTGCACCATAAATGCAGCGGCTGAAAACATCACGGCCGAGAGCATCTGTCCCAAATAAATGTTCGGCACTGGGTGCCTGAAGCATTGCCGTATAATCCTGTGCCTGATAATCATATGGAGCGATCAGCGGCGCCAGCAATGCGATCAATATCATCAGGCCAACTACGATCAGACCCACGAAAGCTGTTTTGTTTCGTTTAAACCGCTTCCAGGCTTCGTAACCAGGAGTAGACTGTCTGGGTTTCTTTCGCTTAGCGTTCTTCTTCGCAATCTTTTCCATTGCCGGAGTATATATCTTAGCCATATTATTTCCCTCCCTGTACAGCCAGCTTGCGCGGTGCTTTTTTTACATTGCCTGCAATCAGCGTCTTTTTCAGTCGGGGATCGATGATCAAAAAGCTTATATCTACGATTAAATTGATTAATGTAAATAAGAAAGCCAATAAAAGTACGCCGCCCAGAACAGAAGGATAATTTCTCGCAATGATCGCGTCTGAAATATACTTCCCAATTCCCGGGATTCCGAATACCGTTTCAATGATCAAAGCGCCGCCCAGCTGATGCCCCATCTGATTTCCAATAGCTGCGGCCACCGGGATTATTGCATTACGAAGCGCATGCCGGCGGACAATAACACCTTCCTTCTGGCCTTTTGCGCGTGCAGTGCGGATATAGTCCTGACTGATAACCTCCAGCATACTGGAACGTGTGATACGCGTATAATTTGAAAGGGAAGAAAGTCCGACAACAACCATCGGAAGCACAAAGCCTGCCGGGGTATCGATTCCCGTTGCCGGAAGCAAGCCAAGATTGACGCTGAAAATATAAATCAGAACAAGCGCCACGCAAAACGCAGGTATGGATGTAAAAAACATGGATATAGTTAAGACCAGACTGTCCACCCATGTATACTTCTTCAATGCCGACACAATTCCCAGTATAACACCGATTACAGATCCAATAGCAACTGCTCCGAAGCAGATAACAATAGAAATTTCCAATCTGGGCAGAAGCTCCTGCAGAACCGGCTCGCCGGTTCTGTATGATTCACCAAAATCCAGACGGACAACACCTGTAACATAGTCCACAAACTGAACAATAATCGGATCATTTAATCCCAGTTCCTCCCGCTTGGCTTCCCTCTGTTCTTCCGTTGCCGATTCTCCCAGAATCTGGTCTACCGGGTCTCCCGGAGTTACCACCTTTAAGGCAAAGATAATGACCATAACGCCAAGCATAATGGGGATGAGCATCAGAATACGTTTAATAATGTATTTGAACATACGTCAATCCTCTCCAATCATTTTAAAGAGGGGCCGCCGTTTAAGGAAAGAAATACCCTTGCGCGGCAGCCCTCGTCAATTCAGCATGAACACCAAATTATTGTGGTACATAAAGCGATGAAATATCGACATAACCTCTTTCCAGAGTTTTAAAACCGGCCATATCCGGCTGCATAACAACAGCTTTGTGTTCTGTATAAAGGTCAACACACCAGCATTCTTCTCTGAATGTCCGGATGATTTCCTCTCCCAGTTTTTTTGCTTCTTCCACATCAGATGTTTCTACCATCTGGGTGATCTTATCAGCAATCTCATCGGTCGTGATCTTTGGACCTCCAATGCAGTTTTCGTAAGTGCCTTTCTGAGAAAACGTAAACATGGTTGGTTTACGTGTCTCTGTAGCCGAACCAGTTAAAATAATATCATAATTGCCAGCCATGGCATCGGTTACATACTGTGCTGTATCCAAAGTAGCGATTTCCAATGTGATTCCTGCCAGCCGAAGCTGCTCTTGAATCACAGTCATGATAGGAACCTGATTTTGCTGAACAATAGTTTTTATTGTCAGGCCGCCGCCATAACCGGCTTCCTCCAAAAGCTGTTTCGCCTTTTCTGTATCCTGCACTCTCTCTGCGCCGTCATAAGCGTCCACATAATAGGTTCCGCCTGGCATAAACCAACCGTTGCTGATCTCACCGTAGCCCATGGTTGCTACCTGATTCAAAACATTAATATCAAGAGCTGCTTCAATAGCCTGACGCACCGACTTGTCCGCACATGCACCATCGCGGCAGTTAAAAAACAAATGTGTAACCTGATCATAGGCATAAATGTGCGTCTGAACTGCGTCATTTCCAACAAAAGTCGCTGCAATATTTACCGGAATCTCCAGTGCGATTCCCGCATCGCCGCTCTCCACGGCCATCTCACGAGTAGCCGCATCATTGGTAAAGGTAAAGCGAATCTCTTTATAATATCCGACATAACTGTCATCCCAGTAATCCTCATTACGTTCAAGAAGAATATACTGTCCGTTGACCCATTCCTTAAAATTATATTTTCCAACACCAATCACCGGATTTTTTACGGCTTCTTCTACTCCGCCTGCGGCTTCCACGTCAGCTTCACACACAATCCCGAAATTGGATTCTGCTAACATTGAAAGAAAATCTGGTGCAGTAATATTGGTTGCCACAATCACGGTACGATCATCCACAACTTCAGATGCCGCGTAATCAAAATAACGTCCAGTATCATTAGAAGCACTGTTTTCCGTTGCAATCTTGATTGTATACAGTACATCCTCGGCCGCAAGAGGCGTTCCATCATGCATAATAGCATCATCTCTCAGAGTGAACTGAATCCTCCGGTCATCCAGCCACTCCCACTCCGTAGCCAGAGATGGCTTGACTTCTTTAGTTTCCCTATCATAAACTACCAGACGGTCTGATATACAGTTCTGAATCGTTTGGCCTTGATTATCCGACTGACCGGAGCCTGCCGCCCATAAATTAGAAGGTTCCGACGCCATGGACACCACTAATGTCTCATCCGATTTCACTGTATTAGGCGCCGCTGCTTCTGCTGTGGTGCTCTCACCTGTCGCCAGGGACTGAGCAGCCCCGCTTTGTGCAGCGCTGTCTCCGCTGCCCGTACTTTCTCCACCAGAACCTCCGCCGCATGCAGCCAGCGAAAAAGCTGTGATCCCGGCCAGACCTAACGCTAATAATCGTTTTGCTTTCATGTTTCTCCTCCTTTTGTTGATTTTTAACAGTACACTTTAAAAATCATGTCTTTTTATTATGGATTTATTGTATCAATATCCTTTTTCTTTGTACAATACTTAGATAATATGGTATAATTCACTTTTTAAATCATGGATTCATCCGGCATATTGACAGCCACCTGCACATCTTCCCTTGATCCCAGTTCACAAGAGCCCGGTACCCGGAAGGTTTCAACATTCACAGGCGCTACCGAAATCTCCTCCGGCACGTCCAGCTGCGGCACCCAGCTGTAAGGTACACGGTAGGCTCTGTAAACGGAGAACCTCTGAAGCGGCGGCATATAGGGACTGGAAATCGGATTCATAAACTCCCATACAATCTCTTTATCCGGCGTCACCTCAATAAACTGTCCGTCCGCCCCCTGATCGATCAGGGTGTTACCGTTGGGCAGCCGTTGGGCAGAACTGATATAGGGACTGAAGAAATGATGTCCCGCCATTTCGTTGACATCTTCCTTATTGCGCACTGCCTGCATGTATTCCCATACCACCTCATAGGTTACCGGATCGATCTCAATTACTCTGGAATAATGGCGGCGGAGGACGTCACATCCTCTGGGGGCACAGCCGTTCGGAACTCCATAGCCGCCAAAACTACCGTTATCAAAAATCAGGATATGTCCTTCTCCCGGAAGTCCTCTGGGGATCATATGTGCATGGTGCTGGCCGATGATCTGTCCGATCCCGGCCATCTCCGGCGTCGCCAGAAAGTCCGGACCGATACGCCATACGATCTTCTTCGAGCTTTTTTCAATAATAAAGACCAAATTTAACTGACGGGAGCTGCAGATAATATTATCAGGTGCAAACCGTGTATCCCCGCCGTCATAGTAATGATTGGGTCCCAGGGTTGCAATGGCATTGAGGTGGATCCAGTCGCCCCGGAGCATGGGATAAGCAAAAAGAGCTTTTCTGGCGTCCTCATCCAGTCCCATCTCATCAATATGCTCATGAGCGTTCCACTCCCAGACCGTTTCTCCGTCTTCATTGATTTCAATGATCCGTTCATCCAGCAGCGATTTATCGGATATTTTCAAATCCCGCACCCGCTCATGGGTAAGAAGCAGCACATCGCCGCCGCGAACCTGAGGCTGACAGGCTGTGGTAAAGTACCCGGCTGCACAGCCTTCCTTTTCAAAGTCGTGATGATGGCAGGACGCCATCTCCTCGGAGCCATCATCATTTTTAATCAGCCGGTTGTTGCAATAGCTCCAGACAACCTGTCCGTTCCAGTCCACCTGCAGAAGTCTCCGCTTGCTGGCAGCTCCCGGGGGACCGGGCACCTTTCCTGCAGAAGCCATGATCTGCCCGCCGGGCAGAGGCTTTAGCGGCGCATCCACGCCGCTCCATACCTTCACCAGGCGGCCGTTCATATCAATAAGAGTTGCACCCCAGTCAGAGTTGTACAGCGTATAGCCATTAAACGCCTTCTCCTTGTCATAAATGGTTACCCCTGTGGGGTAAATACTTGGTCTTCCCATAAAACGCCTCCCAAAACAAAAAATAAATCCGTCAAGATAACTAAAATTATCTTAACAGATTTATTTTTTACTGTATAATACTCATAAAATATTGTATGATTCAGATATTATATGATGACAAAGGCAAAAGGTCACACATTTTCCCATGTCTCATTCAGCTCGGGATGATTTTCTCCCCATTGATCCAGGATCCGGACGTTTTTCTGAAGCCTCAAAGCATTATACCGATGCCATTCCATATGCGTCCGGTGTTCTTTCGCAATATCTTTTAACTCCTTTAGCCGATCCGGATACCGGGCAATGACATTCACCATTTCATAAGGATCCTCTTTTAAATCGAAGAGAAGATCCTGATCTTCATGACCGTCATAGGTGATATATTTGAAATTTCTGTATAAAACCATATATCCGGCAATCATCTCGCCCGTGGCACGGTTCATCTCATAATATTCACTGACCACCGGCACTTCCTCCAGTGCAGCTGCCTGTCCGTCCTCCGGCCACACGGCCGCGCTTAAGTCTCTGCCCTGGGAATTTGGAAGCCCCGGCGCCTGACACATGGCGCATAAAGTAACGCCCAGATCCAGCAGACTTACCGGCGTGTGGATCATGCGGCCGACTCCCGCCGGCTTTCCATCGGAACCGATGGTCTGAATAAGCATCGGAATTCTTTCAGTATCTTCAAAAAAGAGCCTCTTTCCAATATATCCCTTTTCACCCATCTGATCGCCGTGATCCGACACATAGACAAAAATACCCGGACGGCCTGACCGCTTCAGATAATCACAATAGCTGTCATATACCTGGCCGATCAGCTCATCCTCCGCTTCCACCATGGCGTAATAATTAGCGCGGATTTCCCTGAGCTTTTCAGGATCTCTCAATTCCTCATAACACGGACGCTTCCCAGGCCCCGGGAATGGATAGTCCATATCCAGGGTATGAAAATTCTCCATCACCTTATCCCTGTAGTAGTCCACCAAATCCTTCGGCCCCCCAAGAGGCATATGAGGCATGTAGGTACCCACAACAATGGCCTGTTTTTTGTCATGCTCCCGGGACAGCCACTCTTTTGCCATAGATACAACATATTGATCGTAATGATAAGCTGTATTTTCTTCCACAGGGAAAATATCGGTCTCGTTTCCATAGGGCCTGCCTTTTTGAAGGGTGGGAGCCCCTGTATACACATAACCCCAGTGGGTCGACGTAATATCGCTGGCAATGCGTCGCTCAAAGCCGTGTCGCTGATCCAGTCCCATAAAGTGCATCCGTCCGCACAGAACAGTTTCATAGCCCGCCAGCCCCAAACTGTGCATAAATGTTGCCTGTCCGGAAGAATATCCGTTGTCATTGCCATAAATGCCGGATTCTGAAGGCATACACGTTGTCATAAAGCCTGCCCGGGCAGGCACACACACCGGGGAAGGCGTGTATGCATGGGTAAAGACCGCGCTTTTTTCAGCGATCCGGTTTAAATTCGGCGTTCTTATAACCGGATTATTTCCGCAGTATCCGGTGACAAGTCCGCTGTGCTCGTCGCTAAAAAAAATCAAAACTTCATAGTCCGCCGTCGCCATTTTGCATCACTCCTTATACTTTATCTATACGTTATTTTGTCCAGCCATAATATTCATTAAAGAAATGCTCCAACGGCAGTTTTGAAGCTTTTTTCCATATGGCATTCATATAAAAAAGAGCTATATCTTCCGGAATTTTCAGAGCATTAAGGCCTTCCTGAGTTCCTCCGCACCAGACAGAAAAAGTCGAATCTGGTTCCGTATATAAAAGCGTTGTAACTGTATTATCTGCCTGAATATATTCGGATGGAATAATCCCAATCTTCTTTATGGCATCAATCTGAAAATCAATCAGCGGTTTGGAGGCTTCATCTTTGGTCGATACCAGTCTTTTTCCATTAAAATCCTGAAAGGTTACCGCACGCTTTTCTTCGCCAAACAGTTTATCTGAATAAACAATATACGCCGGAAGCGCCTCAATATCACAGGAGCAGTCCTGCGCTTCTCCCCCAAAACTGCAGCCTCTGAAACCCACGATAATATCTACAGTTCCCACTTCGTAGGCTTTCTTTAAATTATAAGAGCTGTACTTGTTAATATAAATTCTGTAATCCTCAAAAAAGTGTTTCATTTTTTCAACTAAATCGAAGATCCCCTTCGCACTCAGGCCGCCAAAAACACCGATATGAATTTCTTTTTTTACGGTTCCGGCGTCTTTCACCTTAAGAATCGCTGATTCGATTCTGTCGGAGATTTCCGAAAATTCTTTTTGAAACACCATCCCCGCATCCGTCAGGATAACCGTTCTATTGCTCCGCAACAACAGCCGCACACCCAGTTCCGTTTCAAGCAGCTGAATTTGACGGCTCAAAGACGGCTGAGCCACATAAAGATTCTGGGCCGCTTTAGTAAAATTCATTGTCCGGCATATTTCAAGAAAATATTGAATCTGAGTAAATGTCATGTTAAAACCCCCTTAATATTTCAGACACTTACAGATGTACACATTTTTAAACGCTCTTTAAAGCAGTTTTTATTATTATATCAAAATTTTCTTGTTTTCACTACCAGACTTCTGAAACCCTGTATTCACCAATAACACAAACCATCTCCCATCAAAGAATAAACACGGATTCCCCTATACGATTTAAAACATCGTCTTTGGGTACTGAATCTATATAGCTCTGCTCATCCCAGTACATCTGCTGTGGTTCTTCCGTATCAAGACACGGCCACGGCATGGTGCCTCCCGGCTGTCCATGCTCAATGAATCCGGCAAAAGCCTCAAAAATCGCATTCCCGAGAAGGCGTGCCTTAGCTATATGTTCTTCTCCATCAAAGAAAGCCGGCGACAGATTTCGAAATGCCAGCATCTGGTCAAAACAATGCAGCGCCGGCTCAAATTCTACAGAATACTGCCAGACCGCACAGCCTTTCCCTGCCAGACGGGCAGCAAGACGATAACTGTAAGTCCGATACATATAATCCGACAGTATACGCACCCATATCCGGGCTTTTTCATCATCGGAAGGCATATTTCCATGGATTTTAAAATAGTCCTGAACAAGGATCTCAAAATCCTCACAGGCAATAGCAGAATTTCTTCCAAACAAATTTTGAGCAATTCCCGCAGCGTTATCCAGGAAATTTTTATCAAACCTCTGAAGCAGCCCCTGTTCATGCCGGCTGCTCCCGATCATAGCCCGCCCTTCCCACAGGGTTCCTTTTTTTATCAATTCGTCACAGTTATCCGGAAGAAAAATTCCGTCAGCCACCGGCCCAAACATGCATGTATTGCCCGGCACATCCGTCAATTCTTTTTGAGC
>CASFBR010000063.1 GCA_949292795.1 uncultured Eubacteriales bacterium | reverse complement strand
TATTATACTATAATTTTCAATATACATAAGGTCCAAAACCAGTTTATATTTCGGTGAAGTATTATACTTTCCCGCAATTTGCGCATACCCTGTCAAACCAGCTTTTACACGAAGTCTGTAAGAAAATTCTGGAAATTCTTTCGTATAAAGATATACATTCTCAAGCATCTCCGGACGAGGCCCTACCATACTCATTTCACCTTTAAGCACATTGATAAACTGAGGAAATTCATCCAAACGATACTTTCTCATAATCTTTCCTACTGGAGTAATCCGGTCATCATCAGACACTGCCGAAAAATTTTCTACGTTTTCCTTCATTGTACGGAACTTATAAACTTTAAAAATCCTTCCGCCCTTGGTCGCCCGGCGTTGCTTAAAAATAATCTTTCCGCCGTCACATATTTTTATACTAACCGCACACAATAGCATCACAGGGCTTGAAATGATCAGTGCTGTCAGAGCTAAAATTATATCCATAAATCTTTTCATAATTTTTTGTTCAAAAGATAATTCTTTAACCGGGGCACTAATCAGTGATATATCATCCAGAATCACATGTTTTGAATTAATTTCGACAATATCCGCAATTTCCGGGCTGATATAAACATTTCTCATATTTCGGTAACAAAATTCCATAATTTCCGTGCGTTCTTTCACCGGAACATTATAGATAAATACTGTATCACATTTTAAGATGATTTCAAATAAATTTGAAGCCCGGTAATCCTTGGCATAACAAATGCGGTACTGTTTTTTAAATGAGGCCACCGCTTTAGCGATTTCCTCCAGGCTTTCCTCGGATTCTGTAACAATACAGCTTCTCTCCGGAGCATACATACGAAAAAACACATAATTTCCGGCATAAGTAAAAAGTATGATCAACCATATCTGAACGATAATGACGATCAGAAGAAGTCCGATATTTTCAAATCTGAACTGCCGGTTATTAGCCGCATTTGTATTCATGATCGCCAGCTGTACATACGTCACTAAATCTGTAAGCACAGCAGCCAATCCAAGAGAGGCGATGATCGGCTTGCTTTTTCTTTTCCCTATATCAAAGGTACCATAGGCTGCTGTTAATCCAAGCCCTACTACACAGAAAGTACTCAGCGTAATACCAGAAGTTCTGGACAGCCTTAAAAGCTGCCAGTTCTCAATACCCATGATAAGAAAGAAACTTGCTAGTAAACTAAAATATAACAGTACCTTTATCAAAAAAATGATTGTCCGACGAAATGTAAATATAATCCTTTTCACGACTCTTCTCCAATTTCCCTTTTTGTTTCCCCCATCACTTCTTCGATCCTCCGTCTCAATCCCGTAAACCGCCTTTGTTCATTGACATTCTCGATCATGCGCTGCACGGTATGTTCGCTGCCCACGATCACAACGCACTTTTTGGCGCGGGTGACAGCGGTGTACAGAAGATTTCGGTTAAAAAGCATCCTGGGGCCGGAAAGCAGAGGCAGGATCACTGCCGGGTATTCGCTTCCCTGGGATTTATGTATGGTGACCGCATAAGCCAGCTCAAGCTGGTCAAGCTCGCTAAATGGATAGGTGACGATGCGGCCTTCATCAAACTCCACGGTAAGCAGCTCCGCGAAGGGATTGATTTCTTTGATAATGCCGGTGTCGCCGTTGAAAATGCCGACACCTTTATCGATGGGGAGGCCGTATTTATTTGTAATCTCCCACTCGATCTGATAATTGTTTTTGATCTGCATGACCTTGTCGCCCTCACGGAAAATCCCCTGCCGGTGTTCGCGCTCCCGCTTGTTGGCAGACGGCGGATTCAGGTATTGCTGCAGGATGACGTTCAGCCGCTCCACCCCCAGCTCGCCCTTGCGCATCGGGGTGAGCACCTGTATCTCGTAGGGAGCCGCGCCGACGTTCGGCGGCAGCTTGTCGCGGATTAAGGCAATCATGACGCCGATAATGGACGGCGCGTCATAGCGCTTCATACAGAAAAAATCCGGCGTTTTATGCTCCAGGTCAATCGGCGTTCCGTCATTGATCTTATGGGCGTTGGTCACGATGGCGCTTTCTAACGCCTGACGGAAAATTTTTGTCAGCATGACAACATTAAAGCAATGAGAATTAATAATGTCCTTCAGGACATTGCCCGGCCCCACTGAAGGGAGCTGATTGACATCGCCCACAAGGATAAGGCGGGTGCCCGGCATCACAGCCTTTAAA
>CASFBR010000062.1 GCA_949292795.1 uncultured Eubacteriales bacterium | reverse complement strand
TTGGCGAAGGCGTAACGCAGGAAGATATTCATGCTAAATATGAAGACGGAATTTTGAAGCTGTCTGTTCCTAAAAAGGATGCCAAAGCAGTAGAACAGAAGAAATATATTTCCATTGAAGGCTAAAACTCCATTTGAAATTTTATAGATGAGGCCCCGGGCAGATGATCTGTCCGGGGCCTTATGTGTGCATACTGCCGCACATCTCTCGAAAGTAGTGGTGCTTTTTACTGTTTTGTGATAAAATAAAAATATTAAAAGCAAGGGGAGGTATTTTGTATGGAATCAAGGTTAAGAGATATTCGTTCAACGAGGAATCCGAAGGCCAGAATTAAGATTATGACCGGACATTTTGCAACGACGCATTCCCATGTGAATATATATATTGATATGTCCACAGTTAAGTGCCGTCACAATAATGCCCGTGAGACAGCGAAAACCCTGGCGGAAAAATATGTGCATACCACACCGATCGATACGATCATCTGTATGGACGGTACGGAAGTTATCGCGACCTTTATGGCGGAAATTCTAGCGGAAAATGGCGTAATGTCGATTAATGCGGGGAAGAATATTTCTGTAATCACCCCGGAGTTTGGTTCCGGCGGACAGATTATTTTCAGAGATAATAATCAGCGTATGATCAGGCATATGCAGGTGCTTTTGCTCAGCGCCAGCACTACGACCGGAAAGACCATTGCCCAGGCCGTAGAATGTATCAATTATTATGGCGGTCAGGTTTGCGGAATTGCTGCGATTTTCAGCAATGTAAAGCAAAGTCATGGTCTGGAAGTCAATGCGATTTTTACCGGCGAGGATCTTCCGGTGAAATATGAAGCCTATTCGCCGCCAGACTGCCCTTACTGCAAGCAGAATATGCGTATTGAAGCTGTGGTCAACAGCTTTGGATATTCTAAGATTTGAAAGGTATGAGACCCCGTGGAGTATATTGTTGTAGATTTTGAGTGGAATCAGAGTCCCTATGGAAAGGGAACCGGCAAGAAGAAGCTTCCCTTTGAGATTATTGAGATCGGCGCCGTCAAGCTTGGCGAAAACAGGACGATTATAGACACCTTTGAGGCCGTGATACAGCCGAAGGTTTACAAAAAGCTGCATCATATGACCCATGAGCTGACCGGTATTTCACAGGAAGAAGTGGATCATGGCGCTTTATTCACTCATACGATCGTTGATTTTATGCTCTGGTGCGGTGATGATTTTATGTTCTGCACCTGGGGGAATACCGACTTGATCGAGCTGCAGCGAAATATGAAATTTTACCGGCTTCTGGATTTGCTTCCAGGGCCGTTGAAATATTATAATGTACAAAAGCTTTTTCGGATTCTTAAAGACCCTCAGGAGCGTCCGTCCTGTTCCCTTGAGGCTGCGGCAGAGCTCCTGAAAATCCCGAAAGATGCAAATTTTCACAGGGCAATCAATGACGCTCGATATACGGCGAAGATTTTTGCAATGATGGATATAGACCAGGCAGAAAAGCTGTACTCTGTGGATTATTATCAGAATCCTCAAAGCCGGGATGAAGAGATTCATTTGGGCTATGAAACTCATTCTAAATATATATCCCGGGAGTTTGGCACAAAGGATGAGGCGCTGGCGGACCGGGAGGTGCGTGCGACGCGGTGTCTTTTATGCTCCCGGCCGGCGGCCAAAAAGATACGCTGGTTTTTGGGGAAGAATAAGGCTTACTATTGTCTGGCTCAGTGCCGTGAGCATGGATTTATCCGAGGGAAAATACGTTTTAAAAAGACCGATGATGACCGGGTATATGTCGTAAAAACGATCCGTCCGATCAGCCCGGAGCAGGCAGAGGAGATTCGGGAAATGAAGAGGGATGTCATACAAAAGCGGCGTGAGAAGCGCCATAAGAGCTGAGATCATTTTATGGAATGAGGGCTGCTATGTGAAAAAGGCGATGTTTATCTTGAATCCCGGCTCTGGAAGGCAGGATTTCTGGGCGGATGTGGAAGCCGTAATCGGCTGTCTGATACTTAATGAGATTGTGAATCATGTGGATGTATTTTATACTCAGAAGAAATATGATGCCCGAAAAGCGGCCGCCCGTCTGAAATACGGTCAGTATGACGTGGTTGTTGCCGTTGGCGGCGATGGGACGGTGAGTGATGTCATTAATGGCATTCTTGCAGGAAAAAGCCGGATTCCGGTGGCTGTGCTTCCAGAGGGAACGTCCAATGCTTTCGCACATGCGCTGGATTTGCCATCGGATAAAGAAGATTTCTGCCGGATGCTTAAAGCATTTAACACAGTGGATATTGATGTTGGCCGGCTAAACGGCGAATATTTTATCAGCACCGTGGCGGGAGGAATGGGTGCGGACATCAGCTATAAAGCGGCCAGCGATACAAAAGCAATTTTGGGACGGAAAGCATATTTTTTTGAGGGTCTGCGTTCATTCCCAAAGCAGTGGTTTAAATCACACCGCCTTTATTTTGATTCGCATGAGTTTACTGCAAAAACGAATACGATGATGTTTTATATCAGTAATGCCGGAGGTATTGCCGGGAATAAAAGGCTTTTTAAAGACAGCACAATGAATGATGGTGTTTTAAATGTGGCGGCTTTCCAGAAGATGAATCCGCTGCAATTTGCGATTGCTTTTTCAAGATTTCTCCAGGGAAAGCCGGTGAATCATGCAAAGGTGAAGCTGTTCCGCACAAAAAAGCTGCGCATAAAAAGTCTGGACGATGCATCGATCCCGATCAACGCAGACGGCGAAATGTCCGGGATGCTGCCCATAGAAGTGGAGTGTGTACCTAAAGCGGTGCGTATTGTCATTCCCGATCGAACATAAAAATCCGCAGACAGGATAGATACGTTAAACGTATATTCTGTCTGCGGATTTTTTTAGCTGTTGCCCTCGTCTTTTTCTGCTACAGTTTTATCGGCAGCTTCTGGGGCGGAGCTATCGCCTGCTGCTACAGTTTTATCGGCAGCTTTTGGGGCGGCGGTATCGCCTGCTTCGGATATGGATTTGTCGGCAACAGTATCGTCCATTTCCGATATAGGTTTACCGGCAGCGCTGTCGTCCGCGTTTGCTGCCGGCTCTGGCTTAGCGGTCATTTTGCCGTTGTCCGCTGTGCTGTTGCCGGCCTTTGCATTTTCTGCAAGACGCTGGCGCCTTAGCTTTTCATAGCGCCGGCGGCTTCGCTTCCGCTTAATGACCTTTGCGAGATGGACAAGGAAAAGCGAGAAAATGACGACTACAACAAAAATGACGATGATGGCAATAATCAGAGGTCGGTTGTTGTTTAGCCGTGAATATTCAATGAATGCATGAACATCTTTTTCACTGATGGCCTGATCGAGCGCTTCCCTGGCTTTTCGGTTGGTGAGGTACTGCTGATAGACAGCAAACGACTGCTTTGCATAGGGATAAAAGCCTTCTTCGGCAGTTAAAGGTGTCTGGGCAGGATTGTACCAGTCCCGAAGCCCCATTTGAGGATAATCAAGAAGCTCTTGTGCCGCATTGTATTCCCCGGTAAGCCGTTCATAATTTGTAAAGCAATAGTCCAGGGCGACCTGCGTATCCCGGTAGGTATAATTATTGCCTCCGGGACAGTCGAGAAGCACGCATACAAGGTCGATGTCATCACGTTTGGCATAGGTGACCAGCGTATTTCTCGCCTCTCCGGTGTAGCCTGTTTTTCCGCCGTAGCAGCCCTCATAGGGATACTCATTATTAACCATTTTGTGATGGTTATATAGCAGAAATGGTTCCGGAACAGGTTCATCAGAATCCTTAGTGCTGTCACTATCTTCAGCATTATCTGCGCTGTTTTCTGAGGAAGCATCGGTGTCGCTGTCCGTATCGCTGTCCGGTTCCTTAACCTTATAGTGAATATTTTCCACGGTATAAAAAATGGTGCCGGTAATTTTGCGGAATTCGTCATTTTGGGCGGCAGCCCGGGCGATCGTTGCCAGATCCTTGGCTGTTGTGTAGTGGTTATCGTCGTGCAGGCCGCTGGCGTTGGTAAAATGACTCAGACGGCAGCCAAGACGGATCGCGTAGTCGTTCATATCCTCTGCAAAATTTTGTACACTGCCGGAAACATACTCGGCAACGCCGTAAGCCGCTTCATTGGCAGACTGGAGCATAATTCCGTAAAGCGCCTGCTCCATGGTCAGTTCATCGCCGGGCTTAAGCTCCATATTGGAGCTGTCCCAGGAAATACTTTCGATGGCTTCCCGGGAAAATGTGACATTATCTGTCAGTTTGGTACGCTCCAGTGCCAGGAGCGTGGTGAGTATTTTTGTTGTGCTGGCAGGATAATGGTGGTCTGATCGGTTTTTAGAATAAAGGATTGCTCCGGTATTGACATCCATGACGACACAGGAAGAACTATATAATAAAAAATCATCGGTGGAAACCTTGTCTGTATCCAGAAGCACCGGCTGCAGTTCGGTTTCAGATTCTTTAGTCTCCCCACTGTCAGCTTCGTCTGATGCTTCGGCAGCAAGCGCTGTGTTCATAGCTCCTGGAAAGCCGGATAATACACCGGACACTAAAAAGATCAGTGTCAGCAAAAACAATGCGAATCTTTTCATTTTCTTTTGTATGTGCAGGATACTGGTATGCCAGCCTGCGCCCTCCTTTTATAATGCTGCCGCTGCATGAATCTGCATGAAGATAAAGCTGTGTGCAGATGAAATTGCATAAAACTGTATGAAGTACGGCATATTGGTCTACTCTTAATATTAATGTAGAGTTTCTGTGCCGTCAAGTCTATGTGTAAAAAGTTCTTGACGCGTTCCGCGATTTCGGCTAAGATAGCGTAGGTAAATATTCATGCCGCGCACAGCGCGGCGGCACATCCTCCGCTTCTGGCAGCGGGGGTGCTGACGGAGGAAATTATGCGATTAAGAAATGTAAAAGGGTCGCGTGAGACGATCGCGGCAAATGAACGTGTCATTCAGGATGTGGCTGCGCATAAAGGACGCTGGCATGAGCTGTTTGGCAACGATCATCCGATTTTTATTGAGGTAGGAATGGGTAAGGGGAAATTTATTGTGGAAATGGCCCGTCAGAATCCTCAGAATAATTATATTGGCATCGAGAAGTATTCCAGCGTGCTTGTCCGCGCATTGGAGAAGATGGAAGCTTTTGAGGGCAATAATTTATGGTTTATACGCATGGATGCCGAATATATTTGCGACGCTTTTGAAAAAGATGAGGTTTCAGGAATTTACCTGAACTTTTCCGATCCGTGGCCCAAGGACCGCCATGCCAAGCGCCGCCTGACATCGGTGCAGTTCTGGAACCGCTATGATCAGTTTTTAAAGCCCGATGGCCGTGTAATTTTTAAGACGGATAACCGCCCGCTGTTTGACTTTTCTCTGGAGCAGGTGGAAGCGGCCGGCTGGACATTGGAGAATTATACCTTTGACCTGCATCACAGTGAATATGTTCATGGAAATATTATGACCGAATACGAAGAACGCTTTGTTGCCAAAGGAAATCCGATTTGCCGTCTTTGTGCATACCGGGATAAGCAGGGGCAGATTTGTGGATAAAATCATTCACGGTGCGCGGGATTGTGCATAACCTGAAAATATAAAGAAGTTTTATGAGAGCAGGAGTGATCCCATGAGTCTGACGCGGGATATTCATAAGAAAATCACCCTGGCTATTTACGATCATAAATGTATGACCCGAAAAGTGAATCAGATGTGGAACTCCCTTAAAGAGATTGAGAAAACATTGGATTTGATAGGAAAGACAAGGTCAAATAAAAAATAGTGAAATTAAAAAATAGTGAAATGCCTCCGGTTGCTGCTTTGAAGCCTCCGGGGGTTTTCGTCTGTCGCTCCACATGGAGTAACTTTATCCTTTATTGCCTGCTGGCATTATAGAATATGCAAAAATTTATTTCAATATTCTTTTTGCTTGAGTTTCCGCAGAATTATCATCACTGGAAAAATCTACTGTGTCCTGTTATCCACAACTTTCAAAAAATGCCTAAAATATACTGAAAGCGATCAACGCACTTAACTTTTATATCATCGTATGCATGGCATTCCTGGCTTTGGCCTCTATGGAATCCGAGACAAATGCCCTTAAGGTGTCCATCATAAAAACAGCAGATCCCATCAGGGAAAACGTATTTTCAGCCATTACCGGCTGGCGAAAGGCATCTCCGGCATACTATCGTATGTAAAACAAGGCATCAGGCTATAGTTTTGGACAAAACCTCCGGCATACCGTCAACTCTGCCTTAAGCTGACCGCTTAAAGAGATAAAAGAATATGTCTCCCAAAGCCCGGTTCCGGCGGGGCTTTGGGAGACATATTCTTTTTTTCATTGCAGTTTACGGAAACTCAAGTTCATTTATCTATTGACATTTATTAGCTGGACTTTGCTTCGGTGGTTTCATTGTACATAACACTGCCAAGAAACTCCACCACATCGGCTTTACATCTTTGTAACATGACTTTACATTATTTATTTTTCGAGAATCTGCGGATCAAGAAGGAAGTCATAAATGTTTACAGTCAAAATTCCATAGTCATCATAATAGGGCTGCACAATATCTTTGGTGATAACAATCTTTTTGAAAGAATCATCAATCTTTCTAAACGGTCTAATTTCCTGAGCATGTTTCGCTTCATCTGGCAGTGAGTATGCAGATTGGATATAGTATCTGGACGAACCAAGATTGCATACAAAATCAACTTCAAGTTGTTTACGGATAACCTTACCTTCCTGATTTCGCTCTGCAATCGGTATTACACCTACATCCACACTGTAACCACGCATACGAAGTTCATTATAAATTACATTCTCCATAGAATGGGTTTGCTCAAACTGACGGAAATTGATTCTGGCATTGCGAAGTCCAAGATCGGAAAAGTAATATTTCTTTGGAGTTTCAATATATGCCTTTCCTTTAATGTTATATCTTTGTGCTGATTCGATTAAGAATGAATCCTCAAAATAATCCAAATATTTCTTGATGGTAGCGGAAGTGATTCTGGATTTCTTTACCGTCTTGAAAGTATTTTTCAATTTTTCCGGATTGGTTAGCGAACCAATGGCAGAGGAAAGGATATTCAGCAAATCTTCCAGTTCCCCCATGTTTTTCACTCGGTTGCGCTTGGTAATATCTCGAAGATAAATCTCATTGAACAGATTCTGTAATGCAACTGCCTTATCGTTTGCTCCCTCACGAAGAACAACCAGAGGAATACCGCCGTATAGCATATATTCAGATAATCCCATGTACTTATCACCGTTGTAAATGGTCATAAACTCGGCAAAGCTCAGGGGATACATATGAACCTCGTCACCACGGCCGGCAAACTCGGTGGCAATGTCTTTGGACAGTAATTTTGCATTACTTCCGGTCACAAATACATCCATATTATCTTTGCGTAGATAACCATTCAGAACAGCTTCAAAACAATCCAACATCTGAATTTCATCAAGCAGCAGATAATACATTCCGTCGTCAACAACCTTGGAACGGATATAATTCATGAACTTTTCAGGGTCAACTCCACGCTTCTCCTTTTCAATCTGAATCAAGCTTTCTCCAATGAGATAAAGATCATCCGCTGAATCAAATGCAAAACGGATAATATGGTCAGCATCAATTCCGCCTTCCAGTAAGTGATGATAAAACAGGTTGTTCAGCAAATAAGACTTACCGCATCTGCGAATACCGGTAATGACTTTAATGAGTCCGTTATTTTTCCTTTTTACCAATTTATCTAAATAAAAATCTCTGGGAATCTCCATCATCAAACCTCCTTGCGAAAGATTTTTGCAACTTGTTGCACTTTTCTGTTCTATTATATCCAGATAGACTTCAAAAATCAATGTACAAGATACTCTTTAGAATGGTTTTTTGTGACTTGTTGCATTTTTCTATTCTATAATCATATTATATGTTTTAGTGACAATTATTATCCTGAATTTTGATCGTGTTTTTACCTTAGAAAAAGCAGCCACACACGATAGTGCATGGCTGCATAGTAAAAAATGTTAAATACTATTGAAATAAGAATTTATATTTTGGAACAAGGATATCATTTCTTCTCTATATTTTTCTTTCAAAACTCCTCCTTGTGTCATCATTCCTTCCTTGGCTTCCTTATTGACTTTAGGCTTATCTCTAATGTCCAAAGCCCGGTTCCGGCGGGGCTTATTAAAGCACCTCTGTTTTCGGTACTGCCATTCTGAATCTTTCAAAAAATCGGCAGATTGACACTTTGGGTAGACATATTCATTTTTTCATTGCAGTTGACGGAATTTCAAGTCTTTTTGGACGGCAGCGTCGGTGTATCAGATCAAACTGTAACAAGATGAATGGATGACTGCGTAAGCCTCCGGGGGCATATTTTTTCAGGGATATTCATAGGATGTACAAATATGTCATGAGGGGGATTCGGATGCTGGCTGAGATTTCTGCGTATATCCTTCCGGCAGTTGTGGTGCTGATCGTTCTTTATGGCTTTGTAAAAAAGGTCCGGGTCTATGATACATTTGTGGAGGGCGCTAAGGAAGGCTTGTTTATTGTTGCGGATATTTTACCGACACTGGCGGGACTCATGCTTGCTGTCGGTGTGCTGCGCGCCTCATCGGCCTTTGATCTTTTGGGCGGTGCGCTGTCGCCGGTACTTGAGCGCCTGCATATGGCTGTGGAGGTTTTTACGCTGATGATTATTAAAATGTTTTCCTCATCGGCATCCACGGGACTTTTATTGGATATTTATAAAAATTATGGCACAGATTCCTACAATGGTCTGGCTGCATCGCTGATTCTTTCCAGCACGGAGACGATTTTTTATACAATGTCTGTGTATTTTATGGCAGCGAAGGTGACAAAAACCCGTTATACATTAAGCGGCGCATTGCTGGCCACAGCAGCAGGAACCGCTGCCAGTCTGGTACTGGCAGCAGTGATGGCGTAAATTTGCAGCGGTGATGGTGTAAGCGCAGCGGTGATGACGTAAGCGCACACGGACGCTATAAGCATGTTACTCAAAGTGGAAAAACAGCAGAGCGATTCCTCCGGCGACAATAATCGGAAAAATCAGAACAAGACTGCCGAAATCGTTAAGAATGGTCAGTCCCCATAAAAGCTCGATAAAATACCTGATGACTGAGATAATAAGAGCAAGCCATATAAGCCTTTTGATACAGTAGCCCAAACGCGCATTTGGCCCCTGGCTGTATCCGAAAAAGAAGTGCTCAAAATCCGGCTTGCGAAATTTTTTCTGGCGGTCATTGCTGCTTTTCATAACGACTCCCCCTTTAGATCTTATTGAGTTTCCGGGGTGAAGGATATAAATTTTTCTCCCTTATAGATTAATTTGCCGCGCATCCCGGCATGTATTTTTCCTGATTGAAAATCAGACAGCCGAAATGTCAGCTCCTCCTCGCCTTCCGTCAGGGCAAAGGTTACTTTTAACCAGCTTGATGCGGAAGATAATGGAACGTTTCGCGACATTACCATGGTGGGATTGGCTGCCGTCACCTCCGAAATATCCACAATTTTAACATTTACTGTCACTTTCT
>CASFBR010000061.1 GCA_949292795.1 uncultured Eubacteriales bacterium | reverse complement strand
GCCAGTGCCGGAAGGCCAGAAAAGGGCAGATTCGCTTTATCCGCCTGCTGTGCGGGATTCCCAAACAGCCGTCCCAGCAGCAGGCCCATAACGATCAGCGCCAAGCTGTCAGCTATCGGGTAGGTAATCCGGTCCAGAGGCGCCACATGCGGCAGTGGCTCTAAAAGATAAACAATCCATACGACGCAGCAGGAAAGGCCGTACTTCAGTCCCTGCAAAATACGATTTCCGCTCATTCTCGTCCGGATGAGCAGGAACAACGCGGCAATCAGGGAGTAAGCAAAAACACCGTAAACAGTAAAAGCCAGCGGCATGGTACCGTTTTGTGCGAAAATACTGGGTGCCAGGACCGTTTGCTTGCCAGCCGGGATGGAAAGCTGCCCAATGATGCGGACGACGGTGGTGGCAAGACCGACCAGAAAAATTTTCAGGATGTTTTTAATTGTCTTGTTCATTTTGTTTCCCTCTGGATTTCCCAAATAATCGGTTCCAGTACGCCGAAGTCTGTAAAATCCACCTGCTTTCCATAGGTCTCTATGAGCGCCCGGTCTTCCGTCGTTTGTTTTTCAAGGGGAGTCCGGCGCAGAGATTGGTACAGCAGCTTCATCATCGTCCGGTGACCGAACGAGAGCTTTTGGTAATCGATCCCGCCGCGAAGATGAAAAACCTTCGCCCGGTCAAGCAATCTGGCGGGGAGTTGCCTTTGCAGAGAAGCGCGGATGTTGTTCTGGTTTTCCGGTTCGTTGGGGTCGGCCAGCCCTACGGTAACGATAAGCAGCTTTTGCCCATCCCGAAGAGAAAAGCCCCGCAGGGTTTTCATAAGGCCCAGGATGCCGCCGGCATACAGGCCGCCCAGATAAACGATTATTTTTTTGTCCGAAAGAGCCGGTGCGTCTTTGTAACTGACTGCGGGAATGCCGGTTTGTTCGGACAACTTTTGCGCATACCGGTATGTGCTGCCATATTGGCTGCCGTAAAGGATGACGTCTTTCATATCCAACCTCTATATTAATAAAAAGCAGGCCAAGAGCAGTTAGGAAAAAAGTCCTGCATAGCACCGTCTTATAATTTGATATACATATTTATTTTATAATACTATAGTTTGGATTAAGAGTCTACCTTTGTTTGGTTAAGGCTTTGTAAAATCGAGATAAAAGCCGTAGACTAATCTGTTTTTACCGGTGAGCTTATGATATATGGGGCTTACATTACGGGAGATATGCAGATACTGGCTGAATTCATCAAAGTGCCGTCTGAAGAACCAGGAGATACTGAGCAGCCTGGAGACGCCTGATGATACTGAAAAGCCCGGCGAATCGGAAAATCCGGATGGCGAGACTCCATCAGAAGTTCCGGAAACGGGGGATGCCGCCAATATAACCGTCTGGCTGCTTGTTTTCGCGGCGAGTGCGATTCTTGTGATTCTAACCCTCTTCAAGCGGAAAGGCACCGCTAAATAGCTTTAAGTTCTTTAGCTGCGCGGACAGGAAATCTGGTTGCTTGCGCACATGGAAAACAGTAATTCAATCTATGCGGGACAGCATGGTAACCCTGCTATGCTGTCCCGCATTTGTTTTCTAAGCATCCAGACCTTCGGCAATAAAACGTAATTCACGACCTTCTCCTTTCGCATTTATTTCTCCATGATTTCAGCAGAGCTTATCCGAAAAAATATATCCGAAGGCTAAAGTGGCAATAAAGATATAACACAAATTTTACACAGGCTTTATATTGCTGTGATAGATACTTTTACAGAGTGTAAAGTAAGATAAAACTGTACTATCTTCAAAATGGGATCAGTGTAAGCCCTGATATTCATATCGAGAGAATCAATCGGGAGGGGGTCTATTTATGAAATGTATCAAGCGTTCCATTGCTTTG
>CASFBR010000060.1 GCA_949292795.1 uncultured Eubacteriales bacterium | reverse complement strand
TCGTTTTGCTGAAAAACAGCTTTGAACATATAATCGTTTTTCAGGGTATAGCGTATTTTCCCTGTAAAATGCATAGGATTCCCCCTTCATTGTGAACGGCATATTTTCAACAGTTCAGGGCCCTTTTTAGCGCGATCGTACGGTCTGCCCCTGTACATCAACGCTGCCATTAATGGTTAAAAACAGCATAGCATCTTTTCAGATTTACGGCAACTATCAGTCATCGACAGCAAACGACAGCATATGATCGAAACGGCAACTATCATTCATCGACAGCAATGGACGCGCGGCAACGTCTGTATTGCAATCCTACATGCATTGCAATCCTACATGTATTGCAATCCTACATGTATTGCAATCCTACATGTATTGCAATTCTACATGCATTGTAATCCTGCACAATGGCGGTTCTGGACATAGAAGATAATGTGGTGTAGAATATAACGGATAAGAAAACCTAAAGGAGATTATATTTATGGAAGCGTATTCCGGCTTTGCCGAGGTTTATGATATTTTTATGGATAATATTCCTTATGAGGAGTGGGCAGCTTATCTGACATCGCTGCTTTGCGAATATGGCGTAAATGACGGGCTTGTACTGGAGCTTGGCTGCGGCACTGGCAATATGACGCGGTTGCTTTGCCGGCAGGGATATGATATGATTGCCATTGATAATTCCGAGGAAATGTTAATGATCGCAAGAGATAAGACGGCAGCGGCACCAGGTGATATTTTGTATCTTCTCCAGGATATGCGGTCTTTTGAGCTTTATGGTACAGTGCGGGCTGTGGTCAGCATTTGCGACAGCATGAACTATATTACAGAGCCAGACGAGCTTTGTCAGGTTTTTCGACTGGTCAATAATTACCTGGACCCGGGCGGTATTTTTATTTTTGATATGAATACGATCTACAAATATAAAGAGCTGCTCGGGGACCGGACGATCGCTGAAAACCGTGAGAATTGCAGCTTTATATGGGATAATTATTATAATGAAGAAGAAAAGCTCAATGAGTATGACCTGAGCATTTTTGTGAAGGCTGAGGATGAATTTTCAGAGACTGAGGATGAGTTTTCAGAGACTGGGGATGAATTTTCGGAGAACGATCATAGAGATGGAACTGAAGGGGAATTATTTATACGTTATGAGGAAACCCACTATCAGAGAGGGTACAGCCTTGAGGAAATCCGGGCGCTGCTTGAAGCAGCAGGAATGAGGTTTGTGACGGCCTATGAGGCATTTACAAAAAATCCGGTGTCCGACGCGTGCGAGCGCATGTACATCATTGCCCGGGAACATGGCAAGGCGTGATACTGCGAAAGCCAATTCAGCAGATAAGCAAATTCAGCAGATATTTGAAAGGAGTTTTTTATGTCAGATTATATTGTACGGGCAACAGCAGCCCATCATCAGGTGCGTATTTTTGCGGCAACGACAAAGGAGCTTGTAGAGACTGCCCGTCAGGCGCATGACACAAGCCCGGTGGCGACGGCGGCGTTAGGACGGCTGCTGACAGCCGGAGCCATGATGGGAAGTATGCAAAAAGGAGAAAATGACAAGCTGACGCTTCAGATCAAGTGCAGCGGCCCCATCGGCGGTCTGACCGTGACCGCCGACGGCCTGGCAAATGTTAAAGGCTATGTGGATCATCCGGATGTGATGCTTCCGCCTAATGCCTATGGCAAGCTGGACGTAGGCGGCGCTCTGGATTTAGGCGTACTGAGTGTCATTAAAGATATGGGACTTAAAGAGCCATATGTCGGTCAGACACAGCTTGTATCCGGAGAGATCGCCGAAGACCTGACCTATTATTTTGCCACAAGCGAGCAGATCAATTCCAGCGTGGCGCTGGGCGTTCTGATGAATAAAAACAATACGGTCCGTCAGGCCGGCGGTTTTATTATCCAGCTTTTGCCATTTGCCGAGGAAGCTGTGATCGCACAGCTTGAGGAAAATCTTAAAGGCATCCCGTCCGTAACGCAGATGCTCGATGCGGGGATGACACCGCAGGACATGCTAAAACGGCTCACCGCAGGGATGGATATGGAAATCCTTGACACGATCCCGACCCGTTTTTACTGCGACTGCTGCAAGGAAAAGGTAGAAAAGGTCATTATCAGTGTTGGAAAAGAGGAAATCCAGTCCATGATCGACGATCACGAGCCGATCGAAGTGAACTGTCATTTCTGCAACAAAAATTACATCTTTACCATTGATGAGCTGAAAGAAATTTTAAAGAAAAGTAAGTGAATAAAAAATGTCCGTCATCATTCAAAGTGTGACTGTTCTGTTTTTGCTCATTGCCCTGGGCTATTATCTTGGAAAAAGAAAAATGTTTGGCAGCGAGAGCCTGTCACAGCTATCGGACTTTCTCGTGCGTGTGGCCCTGCCGGTGACGGTTTTTAATTCAATGCAAATGGATTTTGACCCGCAGCTTGCCGCCGGCGGTATAAAGATTTTTTTTGTGACCATTCTTTTTCATTTAGCCAGTCTCGGACTGGGACTGGCTGCGGCCCGGGTGTTTAAGATCAGTGCCCGTGAAAAGGGCGTGTGGCTTTTTGTCTGTATGTTTTCCAACAATGGGTTTATGGGATTTCCCCTGGCATCGGCCATTTATGGAAATGAAGGCATGTTTTTAATGTCCATTGCCAATGTGGTGTCGAATTTCCTTATATTTTCTCTGGGGGTATACTTTCTCACCAAAGGGCATGATCTTAAGGCAAAGCCGGGAATGAAAAAAATGATTTTTAACAATATTAATATTGCGGTTGTTCTTGGACTGATCAGCTATGCAGGGCAGCTGCGCCTGCCGGCTGTTCTTACGGAAACACTGGGCTATATAGGAAATATTACGTCCGGGCTGTCTATGATTGTTGTCGGTCTGTCTCTGGCGAAAATGGATGCCCGGAAAATGTTTCAGGGGCGCAGCGCCTATCTTCTGTCTGCGATGCGCCTGATCGTCGTCCCTGCGCTGACGGTGCTTTTATGCCGCGGGCTCACCGGCGGAGTAAATATTATGACTGGTGTGATCGTGCTGATGTCCGCCCTGCCGTCGCCGTCCTCCGTGACAATCATCAGCGAGCAATATCACATTGAGACGGAGCTGGGATCAAAGATTGTCTTTTTGTCCACGCTGTTTTGCCTGATTACCCTGCCGCTATTTATGATTTTGGCAGTATAGCTGCGGAAAAATTCCCGCAAAACATTAAAAAATTATAAAATATTGGGTCTTGCTATTGAAAAAGTATAAAGTTGTGTTATGATAAACTTAGATTAGCACTCAACACATGAGAGTGCTAACACAAGAACCGAATCATTTAATAGTCACAGCTGTGACTTCTTACATGGACCGACAGGAGGAAACGATATGGATAAAAATAATGACACAGACCACCTGAACTTAAAAAATTCAGGCGGTTATCAGGGCTCCGGCGGCAATACAGGGCCTAATCGCAAAGGTGATTCCGGACCCTCGCCCAATGCCCCGAGATTTGACCGGATCATCATTTATATTGTGATTGGTCTGGTGCTGACGATGCTTTTAAACAGCCTTGCGTCATCAATGCTTGGCTCAAGAGAGCAGGAGATCAGCTATACGCAGTTTCTGGACAAGGTTGAGGCCGGCGACATCAAGGCTGTCAACATCCAGGATGACCGGATTATTGCTCTGGCCAGCGAAACCGATAATACACCGTTTAACGTAACCTATTATGCAGTTGGTTACAGCGGGCAGGACCCTGATCTGATCCAGAAGCTTGAGGATAACAACGTTGATACAAGCATCGAGATACCTGAAACGGTCTCCCCGATCATTTCAATCCTTGTTTCGTGGGTATTGCCGCTGCTCCTTGTGTGGTGGCTCATGTCCTTTATGAGCCGGAAGCTCATGGGAAAGATGGGCGGCGGACTTGGAGGCATGGGGAAAAGCAATGCCAAGGTTTATATGGAGACCGGCACTGGCGTCACCTTCCGGGATGTGGCCGGACAGGATGAAGCTAAGGAATCACTGATGGAGATCGTGGACTATCTCCATAATCCTCAGAAATATACAGAGATTGGTGCAAAGCTGCCTAAAGGTGCGCTGCTTGTAGGCCCTCCGGGAACCGGTAAGACGCTCCTTGCCAAGGCTGTTGCCGGTGAGGCCGGTGTACCGTTTTTCTCGATTTCCGGTTCGGACTTCGTGGAAATGTTTGTCGGCATGGGTGCTTCCCGTGTCCGTGATCTGTTTAAGCAGGCCGCAGACAAGGCGCCGTGTATTGTATTTATTGATGAGATCGATGCCATCGGTAAGAGCCGTGACAATCAGATCGGGGGAAATGATGAGCGTGAACAGACATTAAATCAGCTTTTGACGCAGATGGATGGCTTTGATGAGACGAAGGCGATCGTTGTCCTGGGTGCCACAAACCGTCCGGAAGTTCTTGATAAAGCACTGCGCCGTCCGGGCCGTTTCGACCGGACGATCAGTGTGACTCAGCCGGATAAGCAGGGACGTATCGATATTCTTAAGGTGCATACCCGCAAGGTTAAGCTGGATGATACGGTCAATCTGGAAGAAATCGCTCTGGCGACCTCCGGTGCGTCCGGCGCCGATCTTGCCAATATTGTCAATGAGGCAGCGCTTCGGGCTGTGCGGTTTGGCCGCCGTTATATCTCACAGGAAGACCTGTTTGAATCTGTGGAAGTGATCATTGCCGGACAGCAGCGCAAGAATCATATTATGAGCAGGGAAGAACGGGAGATCGTAGCGTACCATGAGATCGGCCATGCCCTTGTAGCCGCCAGGCAGACAGATACACAGCCGATTCAAAAGATCACCATTATTCCAAGAACATCCGGCGCACTGGGCTATACGATGCAGATGCCGGAGGAGGAACGATTCCTGATGAAGAAGCCGGAAATCATGCAGGAAATCGTCACCCTGGTCGGCGGGCGTGCAGCTGAGGAAGTCCAGTTTGGCACGGTTACGACCGGCGCATCCAATGATATTGAAAAGGCCACAGACCTGGCCCGGAAGATGGTGACAATGTATGGTATGTCCAGCGAGTTTGGCATGATGGGCCTGGAGCTTCCGGGAAGTCAGTACATGGACGGGCGTCCGGTAAAGACATGCTCCGATGAGACGATGAGCCGGGCGGACGAGATCGTGCGCCGCACGATCGAGGAAGCCTATACAAAAGCGGTTCAGATACTCAAAGACAATAAGACGGAGCTTGACCGGGCTGCAACATATCTGCTTGAACGTGAGACGATCACCGGCAAGGAATTTATGGATATTCTTGATACATGTCGGCGCGAAAAAGCATTGTCTGACAGTCACGAATAAAAACAGGCACACGGATCAGTTATTAACGGATCAGTTATTATAGTAACGGCTCAATCATTATAATATCAGACGCAATCACATATACAGCCATGGCAGCCGGAAATATCCGGACCGCCATGGCTGTTTTGTCACGAAGCTTTAATTTTTTCTTACATCCGGCGCTGTTTTTGTGATAAAATAAATATAGAATGCCGAAGCTTTTTCAGTTCTTTTATGGCATATACATTTCTTGTTGTCGCTGGTGATGGCAGATGAGCGGCTGTCACTGTCTTTTTTGTCGGTTGGAGGTTGAAAAGATGTTTCAGGAAAATGATTTGATCGTGTATGGAAATACAGGGGTATGCAGAGTCCGTGCCGTGGGGCCTCTGTCAGGAATTTCAGCAGCCAGGAAAGACCGGATTTACTATACGTTAGAGCCTGTGTATGATAAAGGGACGATTTACATACCTGTGGATTCCAAGGTGTTTATGCGGCTGGTGATCACACCGGAGGAGGCCAGGGCGCTGATTGAACGAATCCCGGATATTCAGGCAAGCCCGGTGGACTGCCAGAACCAGAGAATGTTATCGGATCAGTACGAGGCATCCTTGAAAACGCACCGGTGCGAAGACCTGATCCAGCTTATCCGGACGGTTTATGTGCGCAATCAGAAAGCGGTAGCCTGCGGGAAAAAGCCGGCCCAGACCGATGAACGCTATATGAAGCGGGCCAAGGAGCTTTTGCACGGTGAACTGGCCGTGGCGCTGGGAATTGACTATAATGACGTGGAAAATTATATCCGAAAAGCTGTGGAACGCACAAAATTTCCGGCTTGACGGAAAAGCTTACACCACAAAGGCGGGCTGCAGATGTATATCCACAGCCCGCCTTTGTATGGTTATTTAAATTTTTCTTCGCAGTAAATACAGCGGTAAGTCCTGGTGCTTGCATCGGTCAGCTTGAAAATATGCGGTATTTCCTGCTCAATCGACGTAATACAGCGGGGATTTTTGCACTTGATGACATTGGTTACAGTCTCGGGCAGCTTTAGATTTTTCTTCTCAACGATCTTGCCTCCGTGAATGACATTGACCGTGATATGATTGTCGATAAAGCCGAGAATATCCAGGTCCAGAGCCATTGGCCCCTGAATTTTGATAATATCTTTTTTGCCCATTTTACTGCTGGACGCATTTTTAATAATTGCCACCTGGCAGTCAAGCTTTTCAAGCTTCAAATATTTATATATATCCATACTTCTTCCGGCCTGAATATGGTCGATCACATAGCCCTCGTCGATTCCGCTGATACTTAACATAATCCCACCTCCAGTAAAGTCATAATTAAAGCCATGCGGGCATAAACGCCCAGCTGTGCCTGCTTAAAATAAGCCGCTCTCGGATCCTTATCGACTTCCACTGAAATTTCATTGACACGAGGAAGGGGATGAAGGACGAGCATATCCTCCCGGGCATACTTCATTTTTGCCGGGTCAAGGATGTAGCGGTCTTTCAGACGGATGTAATCTTCTTCATTAAAGAAACGCTCCTTCTGTACACGGGTCATATACAAAATATCCAGCTTTGGCATGGCATCCTCAAGAGACTCCACCTCCTCATAAGGAATATGGTGATCGTCAAGCACCTCCTTGCGGATGTATGTCGGAATACGCAGCTCCTCGGGAGAAATCATGACAAAACGGATATTCGGATAGCGCACAAGGGCATTGATCAGAGAATGTACCGTACGGCCGAACTTAAGATCACCGCAAAGGCCGATGGTCAGATGATCGAGCCGGCCCTTTAAGGAATGGATGGTCAAAAGATCGGTCAATGTCTGCGTCGGATGCTGATGGCCGCCGTCGCCGGCATTGATGACAGGAATCGTCGAATGAAGGGATGCCACATAAGGTGCGCCCTCTTTTGGGTGGCGCATAGCGGCAATATCAGCGTAGCCGGAAATGACGCGGATCGTATCGGCCACACTTTCACCTTTGGCGGCAGAGCTGGAGTCTGCGCTGGAAAAACCGAGAACGCTTCCGCCGAGATTGAGCATAGCCGCCTCAAAGCTTAGGCGGGTGCGGGTGCTTGGCTCATAAAACAATGTGGCAAGCTTTTTGCCCCGGCATACCTTGCTGTACTTTTTTGGATCACTGGCAATATCCTCAGCCAGAGCCAGCAGTTGATTGGTTTCGTCCACGGAGAAATCCAGAGGACTGATTAAATGTCTCATAGAGCGTACCTCCAATTTATGTGTAATGTTGCCGCGCAGTGCGCGGCATAAATAAGCTTCGCTTAGGATGCACACGCGCGATAAGAAAATTGCCGTTGAAGCGGCCGCGCCTGGCGCTTAAGTTTTGCAGCCGGAACTCTTTGTTCCTGCACAGAAAACGGCTATTTTAAGTGGAGCGTTTTCTTACCCTTTTTCTCTGACAGCATATCCCGGACATGCTGCTTTTCGTATTCCTTGATCTTGTCATAGCCATAGTAAAGGACTGCCGCGCCGAAAACAATCATGAGGATCGTCTGGAACCACGGGCTTTTGATAAGTCCGGCGCCGACGATACATCCAGGGATCACCATGATAATATTGAAAATGATCGACAGACGGAAGTAGGCCATATCGTTTGTGCTCAGGCCAAACACTGCCCGGAAAACAAGCAGGCCTGAACCAATCTGGAAGATAAACATTGTCAGCCCCTGAAGGAGCAGGTTGATGTAATCACCGGATGTCGATGCGAGAAGCTCATTAAAGATGTTTTGAACATTCATCTGATCCACACCGGTAAAGCTGTCGATAAACTGCTGAGCCTGGCCGCTGCTTAAAATCGCTGCATAAGAAAAATGCGATGCCATAGTAATACCGACGGTCATAAACAGCTCCAGACCGCCAAATCCGGTGCCAAATTCCAGCGCATCACCGCGGAGCGCATACTTGTCCGGCTTCGGATCATTTTTAAGCACCCGGAGTGTAAAATATTTGCCGACCTGGCCGATGAGCACACTGACGACCTGGACGCAAAGCGAATAAATAAACACCAGAATCGGGGTAAAATTAGAAGAATCAACAAAGCGCAGGAGCAATCCGTTAATGATGTTGACAAGGCAAAAAGAAAATGCTCCATAGGTGAGAAGTCCGAGTAAGAATGGCTTAATATGTGCCTTAAAGCGCTTTTTAAAGATAACGCACAGCAGCAGAGGCAGGACAATGCTGTAAGTAATGCCAATTAAAATCAGGCTTATAATGCCGTTGGATAACGTTTCCATAAATTTTAGAATCCTCCTGATATTCGTATTTCCTTCTCCGCTGACAAAGTGGGAGAAACTCTCTAATTATAATAATACAAAATCCGCAAATATACCAGAGCTTTTACAAAAAAAGCAGCGAAACGTAACGATTCACTCATACATCCCGCGTTTTCGATGCTTGCCACTGCTACCGTTATAAGCTATAATATCGAAAGATACCCTTGCGATATAGCACGCCAGGGTCAATGAAACGAATAAAAATGGAGGGCTTATGAAGACAGTGCTTAAAGAAGGCGTAACGACCGGAAGCTGCGCCGCAGCCGCCGCGCTTGGAAGCGTGCTCTGGCAGCTTGAAGGGCAGTGCCCGCCGTGGGTAAAAATCTGTACCCCGTCAGGCCGTTTGCTGCGGCTGGAGGTGTGCCCGCTGCACGAGGGTGTCTGCGGTGTGATCAAGGATGCCGGTGACGACCCGGATGTGACCGATGGCTGTATGGTGATTGCGCAGGTCACACTTGGAAGCGCAAATGCTCCGGCTGTGACCGACGGCGCAGGCCCGGTGACATTTAAAGCCGGGGAGGGCGTGGGAACGGTCACCTTGCCGGGACTTAAGGTGGCTGTCGGGGAGCCGGCGATCAATCCGGTGCCGCGGCAGATGATCATTGACGCGATCCGGCCATATCTGCATGGGAAAAGCGCCTGTGTGACGATTTCTATCCCAGGCGGGGAAAAACTGGCAAAAAAGACATTTAACAGCCGTGTCGGTGTTGCCGGCGGCCTGTCGGTGCTTGGCACCAGCGGTATCGTGCGGCCGATGAGCGAAACGGCGATGAAAGAATCGCTGGCGCTGGAGCTTAACGTGCGTGCGCGCCAGTCCCCCCAGGGGCTTGTGTTTGTTTTTGGGGCCCAGGGAGAGGCGGCGGCGCGGGCGCTTTTTGGTGAGGATATTTGCTGTGTAATGGCCAGCAATTATATTGGTTTTATGCTGGATGAAGCGGCAAAGCTTGGCATCGTACGGATCGCCGTCGCCGGCTTTGCCGGAAAGCTTGTGAAGCTGGCCGCGGATATTATGAATACCCACAGCCATGTGGCAGACGGACGGCGGGAGACACTGTGCACCTTTGCCGCTCTGGCCGGAGCGCCGCAGCAGCTGATCCGGCGTATT
>CASFBR010000059.1 GCA_949292795.1 uncultured Eubacteriales bacterium | reverse complement strand
GCGAATACCACGGCGACCTCTCCGATAACAGCCGCGTCGATAACAGCTACCATATTGAACCCTCGCTTGAGGAGCTTGACAGCGGAAATATGGCCAACGGCATTTTGGAAGTGATGCAGGACGGCTTTGGGTTTATCCGCTGCGAAAACTATCTTCCCGGAGATAATGATATTTATGTTTCCCCGGCCCAGATACGCCGCTTTAATCTGAAAACCGGCGATATTATTGAGGGCAATATAAAAATCAAGCTTCCCACAGAAAAGTTCAGCGCGCTTTTATTTGTGAGAGCCGTCAACGGCTTTCATCCGTCAGAGGCTACCCGGCGTCCCAATTTTGAGGACATGACGCCGATCTTTCCCAACAGCCGTATACGGCTTGAGACGGAGCGTGCCAGCGTACCGATGCGCATTGTCGATCTTGTCTCCCCTATTGGCAAAGGGCAAAGAGGTATGATCGTAGCGCCTCCTAAAACCGGAAAGACGACCCTCTTAAAGCAGATTGCCAAGTCTGTCCACTCTAATCATCCCGATATGAACATGATCATTCTGCTCATTGATGAACGTCCGGAGGAAGTGACAGATATTAAGGAATATATTGAAGGCGATAATGTAGAAGTCATCTATTCGACCTTTGACGAGCTTCCGGAGCATCACAAAAGGGTGTCTGAGATGGTACTTGAACGTGCCAAGCGGCTTGTGGAACACAAAAAAGATGTCATCATCCTTTTAGACAGTATCACCCGTCTGGCACGCGCCTACAACCTGACTGTTCCGCCCAGCGGACGGACACTGTCCGGCGGCCTTGATCCTGCCGCACTGCACATGCCGAAAAAGTTTTTCGGCGCTGCCCGCAATATGCGTGAGGGCGGCAGCCTGACCGTACTGGCCACCGCGCTGGTGGAAACCGGAAGCAAAATGGATGATGTCGTTTTCGAGGAATTTAAAGGCACCGGCAACATGGAGCTCGTGCTTGACCGCAAGCTTTCAGAAAAGCGTATCTTCCCGGCCATCGACATTGCCCGTTCCGGGACGCGGCGCGAGGAGCTGCTCCTGTCCAAGGATGAACTGGAAGCCGCCTACATGATGCGCAAGGCGTTAGGCGGCATGAAGTCCGACGAGGCGCTGGAGCGTATTCTTGAAATGTTTATGCGCACCCGCTCCAATAAAGATTTTATCACAGCGATCAAACGCACAAAATTTCTTTAATCTCATATACGAAATCGGATAGGGGAAGGAAGCTTCCCCTATCCGATTATCACGATACCTCTCTCATCTTGCAGCATTGCCACTCGACGACCGCTGCCCGTCGGATGCCCGCAGCGCCTTCACGCCGCACAGCTGCATTATGACATAAATAAATAAGCGCACGGATGCATATGCTTTATACGCATACATAGACCTGCGGATGCATATGCTATATATGCATGCATAAGTCTGCAGATGCATATACTATTACGCATACATAAGCCTGCGGATGTATATACAGTATAGCTGTCATACACGCGGTATGCATCGATATTATCGATATTTATCAGGGAAGCGAGGCCATCCGATTATGCGCTGCATTTCAAAAAATATACCTGTATCGAAAATTCAGACCGGTCTGGGAATTTTGTGGACGCTGCTGGCAGGCAGCGCGCTGCATTTTTTATATGAACAAAGCCGGTATCATCCTGCCGCTGCTCTTTTTAGTCCGGTTAATGAGTCCACATGGGAGCATCTTAAGCTTTTGTTTTTCCCGGTTCTTTTTTATACGCTTCTGGAATGTATACGGATGGGCCGCCGTTCATGGGGCTTTCTGTGGGCCAGGACAATGGCGCTTCTTTCCGGCATGGCTCTGATTATCATCGGATTTTATACTTACAGCGGTATCATTGGCCAAAATAATCTCATTGCCGATATAATCCTTTTTGCGGTCAGCGCTGCGGCTGTTTTTATTTTAACGCTCATTATACAAAAATGGCGCCGGAAGCTTCCGGCGCACACAGGCACAGCCCTTTTTTTACTGTTGGGCGTCATGATTTTATTTTTTATTTTCACCTTTTATCCGCCGCAGCTTGCTCTGTTCACAGACCCACAGACACACACGCGCGGTATTCCCATTGACTCTATTCCAGGTCTATGCGCATGGACAGCTCATAGATAAACAGCCGGCGGCTGTCATTGGCATCAACATCCAGCAACCCTGCGATCTTGTTCCACCGGTAAAAGAAGCTGCTTTTATGAAGATGAAGGTGCTCTGCGGCAGCTGCTGCATTGCGTCCGCACTGTAAATAAGTATACAGCGTCTTTAAATATTCTGTATGGTTTCTGGCATCATAGTCTTTTAAAAATCTCAGGTCCGGATGTATGAAGGCCCGGCGTTCAGGCTCACGGTAATGACTGTAAAGCATCGTTTCCAGACAATAGTCCTCCATGGTAAGGATACGGCCTTCCATCGCCCGGCTTTTGCCGTAAGCCAGCAGCTCCTGTACCTGAGCATAATACAGCGGCGTTTCATTAAGCTTTATAAAATTGTAGCTGACCGCTATGACCATCCGGGTCAGCGCGGCAAATTCCTGCATTTTGATCCGCTCGCCGTCCGTCATGGCCGTTCGCTGATCGGAAGACACAAAGACGAGAAGATTCCCCCGGTAAAAGGTTGCCAGGGCATTGTCAAGAATATCCATGATCTGCCGTATATAATATTCATTGCGCACATGCCCGTCATAAATATCCTCAAATGCCAGCAGCATGAGCCAGTGATAATGGCCGCTCCTAAATCCGAGCTGCTGCATCCTCTGCTGTATCTCGTCAGGATTTTCATAATTGCCCTCAACCATATCGGTCAGAAAATATTCATATTTAAGCCCGGACTTTTCCGTAAAAAAGCTGTTTTTCTGCATCTCTACGGAAAGCATTTTTGCAAGGACACCGGCAAATTCCTGATCACGATGGGTAAACGGACGCTTTTTTTCCAGAATACATACATAGCCTGCAACATTTTTCCGGATGCGGATGCTGCAGTACATAATGTATGTATTCAGCTCCCGGCGAAATACGCAAAATGCATGTTCATCATTGAAAATGCGCTCGATCAGCCCTTCCCGGTTCATAGACATCACCGATGCCGGGCGCATATACTGACGGTTATTGCGTATTTCAAAATCCAGAACATTTTCATGCTCCGGATAATTTTCAATAATCGAAAAGCTTGTATCACAGACACAAATAGGATTTTCAAGAAAGCGCCATGCCTTTTGAAGAATCCCGCGAACACCGCCATTTTCCTGGAGGGCAATAAACATCTGCTCCTTATGCTCGTTAAACTGGACATACGAAAGCAGCTCGTCCTGTACAGTCTCATAGACATCCAGCACATCAAAAGCCCCCGAAAGGCAGAGCACATTTTTCGGCAGCACGCCATTTTGTGCCGCTTCCATCGGACCGCTGCCATAGACGACCGCACAGCAGCCCTCCGGAGGCGTTTCGGTAAGCTTCCATACGCCAATATAAACAATGCCCTTATTCTGTCCGGATTTTCCGCTTCGGGAACGCTTTGTCCGAAGCTGGATATAATCGATTTTCATTTCCCCGTCATAGTCTCCCGCAACCTCAGTGCCAAGCTGCACCTTCAGCCGCGAAACAATATCCGATAAGCAGGCCATATTGCGGATGCCTCCTCTAAATCTATAATCGCCCGGCATTGCCAAACAGGCTCGCTATCTTACTGCCTGCCAAATGCCGCAGCGAAACACTTTACCCAATGGGGATTTTTTTCATCCGCGCTGACGTTGATACGCTCCGGCGCCTGGCTCTGGCAGCGCGGTGTACGGTACTTGCAGCGCGGATAAAACGCGCAGCCGCAAGTATGCTCCGTCTGCCCGGAAGTCAGAGCACCTTCACTCCGTACGCCGTCCGTCCCGCCCGCATCAGCCTCCGGTACTTCCGGCTCCGGCAGCTTCTCCGGCTGCCGCCCGCCGCCGGGTGCCGCTTCAAATAAAAGCTTCGTATATGGGTGGCGGGGATGGGCATAAATTTCCTTCACATCCGCCATTTCCACGATCTCGCCGAGATAAATGACCGCTACGCGATGGCAGAAACGGCGCACAATATTTAAGTCATGGGATATAAAAAGGATTGTCAGCGCCCGCTGCCGGTGTACATCTAAAAGCAGCCGCAAAATCTGAGACTGTACCGTCACGTCCAGCGCCGATACCGGCTCATCCGCCACAAGCAGCCGGGAATCCATCAAAAGTGCGGCCCCGATGCTGATGCGCTGGCGCTGTCCCCCGGAAAGCTCGTGGGCATAGCGGCTGTAAAACGATTCGTCCAGACCGATCTGCTCAAGCATCTCACAGACCATCCGGCGGCGCTCGCTCTTATCCTTTATGCCCCGAAGGCGCAAAGGCTCCGACAAAATCCATCCGATACGGCGCGCCGGGTTCAGAGAACCGAACGGGTCCTGAAAGACCATCTGAGGTCGTACAGAATCATCCACAGACAATGTCCCCGTATAATCTTTATTCAGACCGACAATCGTTTTTGCCAGCGTTGATTTCCCGCAGCCGCTTTCACCGACAATCCCCATGATCTCGCCGTCATACACCTGTAAGCTCAGATCGCGCACAACCCTGCGCCGGCCCTTTTTCTTAAAAAAGCCGCCGTTATTTTCCCGGTAGTACACATCCAGATGCTCCATTGTAAGAACCGGATTTTTCCTGTCCTTCACAGGCTCTGCCGCAGGTACGCAGGCCATAAGCGTTTTCGTATACTCATGCTGCGGATGCTCCAGCACATCCTGCACACGCCCCTGCTCTACAATCACACCCTGATACATAACGATCACACGGTCGCATATTTCCCGTATGACGTTCAGGTCATGAGAAATAAAAAGGATTGCCACACCTTTTTCCCGGTGAAGCTGCTTTAACAGCTGCAGAATCTGTTCCTGGACAACAACATCCAGCGCGGTCGTCGGCTCATCGGCAATCAGCAGCTTTGGCGAACAGATCATTGCCTGAGCGATCATCACCCGCTGGCGCATCCCGCCCGAAAGCTCATGGGGATATTGACCACAGAGCTTTTCCGGATCGTTTAACCCCACATCCGCCAATGCCTGAACAACGCTTTGGTGAATGTCTTTTTTATTCATATCCGTATGCAGCCACAGGCTTTCACCGACCTGACGTCCGATCTTCATCACCGGATTCAAAGAGGTCATCGGCTCCTGAAAAATCATCGCCATATCATTGCCCTTGATCCGGCTCTGCTCATCCTTTGACAAAGACAAAAGCTCTTTACCATCAAAATGGATCTGACCGGACAAAATATGGGCGTCCGGTTTCAAAAGCCCCATGGCCGCCAGGGCGGTCATGGACTTCCCTGAACCAGACTCGCCCACAACGCCGAGAATCTCTCCCTCATCCATGGAAAAGGAAAGATCATCGACCACCTTATTCATACGGCCATTTTCCGCAAATCCAATGGATAAATGGCTTACGTTAAACAGTGTACCCATGATATTCCCTCCTAACGCTGCATGGCACGAAGGCCCTCGCTGATCATACTAAAGCCAAGGATGATCAAAATAATCGCCACACCCGGCGCAATGGCATACCATGGCGTATTAAACAGATACGACTGGGCTTCTGAAAGCATCCGGCCAAGACTTGGCAGCGGCGGTGCTACACCAAGCCCCAGATAACTCATGCTGGCCTCCGACAGCACCGCATTATTAAAGCCAATCGCAGCGGCCGTGAGCATACTGACCTTTGTATTGGGCAGGATATGTGCAAAAATGATACGCACCGGCCCCACCCCCATGACTTTGGCGCTTTTGACAAAATCCAGCTCCCTGCAGCGGATCATCTCACTGCGCACAATGCGGGCAAAGCTTGGCACAAATAAGATTCCAAGGGCAAGGATCACATTCATTGTTCCAGGCCCGAGAAAGCTTAAAAAAATCAGCGCCAGCAAAATACTCGGAAATGACAGCAGTATATCGTTCAGGCGCATAATAATCTCGTCAAGCCAGCCGCCGAAATATCCGGTAAAGGCGCCCACGATTGTGCCAATAACCGCGCCCATAAGCACCGTACACGCCGCCACAAGGAAGGTCATTCCGCTGCCGCTCATAACGCGGCTTAAAATATCCCGGCCAAAATTATCCGTGCCAAGCGGGTGCGAAACACACGGCGCCAGATTCACACTCATAGCATCCATCTGGGTCGTGGAGTAGGGTGTCCAGAACTGCCCCACAATGGCAAGCAGCAGGAAAAATCCGGTGATCCCAAGACCAATGATCAAATTATAATTTCTTTTTTTCTTTACAGCAATGTCCATCTGTCCGGCCTCCTACTGTGCTTTAACCCGCGGGTCCACAAGCTGATATAACACATCGACGATAAAATTCACAATGACCACAATCGCCGTAATGTATGTGACAATCGCCTGAACAACCGGATAATCCCGGGCGGAGATGGATGTGATCAGCAGCCGCCCTATACCCGGGATTCCAAATACCTGTTCCACAATAATACTCCCCGCCATGATCTCCGCAATGACCATCGCAATAAAGGTAATCACCGGAATCAGCGCATTTCTTAAAATATGCACATAAAGCACCCGGTGCTCCTTATTTCCTTTACTGTAAGCCGTGCGCACATAATCTTTAGGCATTTCACTAAGCACTGAATTGCGCAGGAACTTAATGACCATGGCAATTTTGGGAAGCGCCACTGCAATGGCCGGAAATACAAGAAAGCCCGCGCAGCCCCAGAAATCTTCGCCCGGTTCCACAAAGGCACCTGGCTGAAACCAGTGCAGGATCAGGCCAAAAATATACGTCAGCACAATACCCAGGAAAAATGCGGGTACCGCCATTGTGATCTGGCTGAGCTGGTTAATGACCGTATCCAGCCACCGCCCCGCAAACCGGGCACTTAGGATGCCAAGCGGGACAGAAATTACAAGAATCATAACCAGCGACATCAGCGCCAGCAGGGCGGTCACCGGAAGCCGGCCGGCCATCAGCGCGGCCACTGTAACACCGCTGTACTGATAGGAATCGCCGAAATCACCGTGCAGTGCGCCGGCAAGCCAGTTCACATAGCGGACCGGGATCGGATCGTCAAGCCCCATCTCCTCACGGAGCTGCTGTGCCTGCTCCGGCGTGGCATTCGTCCCCAGCTTTGCGGTCGCCGCATCGCCGGGGATTACAGAAAATGCCGTAAATGTAATTAAAGATATGAACAATAATGTGATAATGAGAGTGATAAATTTTTTGATAATGTATTTCATAGCTGGTTCATTCTTAAATAATTGGTTTCATAGCTGGTTACTGTTCTGCCTTCACATAAATTTGGGACATATCCCAGGCAGCGGTGGGATAAAAGGTGTAGCCGCCAAGCTTCGCATTCACGGCCACGAAATCCGCCGGGTCTTCAATGTAGACAGAAGCGGCATTTTCCGCAAGGTTGATCTGAAGCTCCTTATAAAGCGCCGCCTTTTCTTCAGTATCTACAGCCGCAAGCGCCTGCTTTAAAATACTGTCATAATCAGCATTGTCATAGTTGGCAATATTATTAGATGCGTCGCTTGCGTACTTTTTCAGCCAGTCGCTTGGTGCCAGAGTTCCATCAAAGCCAATGACCGTCGCCTGATAGTTGCGGTTTGTATACACGTCCTCAAGCCATGAGCTCCACTCTACTTTTTTGATCGTGGCGCGGATGCCGATCTGGGAAAGCTGATCAACAATGATCTGTGCCGTATCCACATGCTGTGAATAGGAGCTTGGCACGGAAATTTCCAGATCAAAGCCATCGCCGTAGCCGGCTTCGGCAAGCAGCTCCTTTGCCTTATTGGGATCATAGGTATACATTTCGGCTGTGGACGGTTCATACCATGTCTCAAGAGACGGGATCATATGGGAGCCGATGATCGTACTCTTGCCGTCAAAAAGGAACTGATTGATCGCATTGCGGTCAATGCCATAGCACAATGCCTGGCGCACCCGCACATCGGAAAGCGGTTCATAGGCATTGTTCAAAAACATGGCGTGTACAAGATTCATATTGCCTTCGACAATGTCAAACTGTCCGCCGGACATCTGCTGTAAGGTCTGCACCTGAACCGTCGTCAGATAATTCATAATATCAATCGTTCCGGCCTGGAGCTGAGTAAAGGCAGTGTCGGTATCTGCGATGATCTTAAAGGTCACCTGATCCAGATAAGGCGTCCCGCTCTGCCAGTAGCTTTCATTTTTTGTCAGCACAAGCTCCTGACCGGGTGTGTAAGCTTCAAACTTAAAAGGGCCGGTCCCCACCGGGTTGCCCTCGGGGTCCTCATTGGCTGCCGGGATCACTGCCAGCGTCAGATCAGACAGAAATTCCGAATAGCCCTCCTTCAGAGTGATCACCACCGTCTTGTCATCCGGGATCGAAACATTATCCAATAAACTGGAAAATGCGGAGGATTCACCCTGAATCTCCGCATAGCGTTCGATGGAATACTTAACATCCTCTGCCGTTACCGCGCTTCCGTCATGGAAGGTCACGCCATCTCTTAAGGTGAACGTATAGGTCGTTGCATCCTCTGAAATGGTGTAATCGCTGGCAATGGCCGGCTCTAAATCGCCGGTGGATGTGGGCTTAACCAAGCCCTCATACATGTTAAATACCACACTCCGAGTTCCTGCATCCGTGATCTGATGGGGGTCAAGACTCACCAGGTCCTGTGTCATGCCAAACACGATACTTCCGCCTGATGTTGGTGTGCCTTCTGAAGAAGTATTAGACTCCGATGAAGTCTCTGTTTTCTTGTCGCCTCCGCACCCGCAGAGTGCAACAGATACTAAAAGTACCAGTAAACTAAAAAGAATCGATCTTTTTTTCATTTTGGATTACCTCTCTGATTTCTAATATTTCTCCCATTATTTTATTGTCTCACTTATTGTAAACGCTTATGCTCCAAAATGCAAGAACTCCGGCATTACTTTTTTTATATTGCTCTTGTTTTTATACCGCAAAATATATACAATAAAAGTACCAATCCGGTTACGGCCCGGCCGGCCGGACGGTGACTACACGAGAGGAGAACTGATCGGGCCTTATGAATATTATTGATGATTTGCTTGGATTTTATAACGCGACCCCACCGGGTGATATTTACCATGATGCCATCGGACATCTGATGGACAATCTGACCCATATCCGCAGTGCGACGATCTACCAGATGGCCGATATGTGCTATGTGTCCCCAAGTACGATCAGCCGCCTGTGCCGCCGACTTGGCTGCGATAATTTTGGTGCGTTTAAGGATGAGATTCTTCATGTTCTGGATCATTACGATGATTACAACCGTATCGTCCCCACCTCTATGATCACGCCCCAGAAGGACGAGTGCGACATTCTTCTGGACACGGTCGAGGCTGCCGCCGCAGAGCTGCGCCAGATGGACCGGCATATTTACGAAGAGCTGGCCGATGTCATCCACGCCGCAAAGCTTGTGGGCATTTATTCCTATGGCAATGCTTCCAGCACAATCACTTTACAAAACGTGCTGATCGTTGGCGGTCAGAAGGTGCGCCCTCACAACAGCCGCAGTCATTTCAGCGACACAGCCCAGTTTAAGAAAGGCAGCGTTGTTATTTTTGAATATCCTTATTTTAAGGCGACCGAATATCTGACACAGGCGTTAAAGGAGTGCAAGAAAAATCAGGCAACAACAATCCTCATCACGACCCACGCCCCTGAGGCCCTGCGTCCGTACTGCGATTATTTTTATAATTTTGACGGTTGTCAGACGATTATGGATAATTATAAAAGAGATTTCTTTTTTGATATGATCGTTATGGCTTACCGGCGCAAATTTATCGATATGCCAAACTGAAAGGACTGTTTTTATGACTTCTGAGGTTAAGCAAAAGAAAACGCTAAACATGCTCACCGATTCCCCCGGGAGGGCGCTGTTCATCTTCGCCCTCCCGATCATTTTGGGGAATCTTTTTCAGCAGTTTTATAATATGGTGGACGGGATTGTCGTGGCCCGCTTTGTCAGCGAGAATGCGCTGGCTGCCGTCGGCACGACAACTGCTCTCACCAATGTTTTTATCGCCGTTGCCATCGGTGGCGGTGTCGGAAGCTCGGTGGTCATCTCCCAGTATTACGGCGCCCGGCAGATGGATGATATGAAAAAATCCATCACCACCACCCTGATCAATTTTGCGGTGCTCTCCATCGTTATGGCTGTCTTTGGACTGATCTTCTGCGACCAGATTCTCACAGCGCTGAATACACCCGACAATGTATTCGCTGATGCCCGAACGTATCTGAGCATCTACTTCTGGGGAATGCCTTTCCTGTTTTTGTATAATGCGCTTTCCTCCATATTTAATGCGCTTGGAGATTCCAAAACGCCTTTAAAGCTGCTGATTTTTTCCTCAGTGCTTAATGTCGGCCTTGATCTTTTATTTGTGATTGTCTTTCACATGGCTGTGGCCGGTGTCGCCATCGCAACACTCATCGCCCAGGGTATTTCCGCGGTCGCATCGTTTTTTATTATGCTGCGCCGTCTGAAAAGCTATAAAACAACGCCCGGGCTTGCAATTTATGAAAAACGGCTGTCGCTTAAAATCATAAAAATTGCAATTCCTTCGATCATCCAGCAGACCATTGTCAATTTCGGGATGCTCCTTGTTCAATCCGTTGTCAACGGCTTTGGCTCTCAGGTCATGGCCGGTTATGCGGCCGGAAGCCGGTTTGAAAGCATATGCATTATTCCAATGACCGCGGTAGGTAATGCCGTTTCCACATTCACCGCCCAGAACACGGGAGCCGGCCAGACACAGCGGGTGAAAAAGGGGTATCGTGCCAGCTACGGTATTATTATCGCCATTGCCGCAGTGATCTGCCTGGTCATGGAGCTTTTCAGCCATAACCTCATCACCGCCTTTTTAGACGCCGGTGCCAGCGCGCTCGCCTTTGATACGGGTGTTACTTATATGCAGTTTCTCGGCTTTTTCTATGTGCTGATCGGCTTTAAATGCTGTGCCGACGGTGTGCTGCGCGGTTCAGGAGATACGATCGTCTTTACATGCGCGAATCTTATTAATCTGGCAATCCGCGTCATCTTCTCCTACGCACTGGCCCCCATCATCGGAATTGCCGCAGTATGGTATGCCGTGCCTGTGGGCTGGCTTGTCAATTACCTGATCTCTTTCGTATGGTATCTGAGCGGGCGCTGGAGCCGGAACCGGGCTATTTAAATAAGTATAAAGCCGCGCTAAAAATCAGCGCGGCTCATATATATACGAAAGGGGGTTATTTTGCCGTTATTTCCACAACGCCATCCGCGCCGTCAATATCCCGGATGATCTCGCCGGCCGCAGGCACACGGATATGTCCGCTCAGTGGATTTTTAATGCTTAGTACAGGCGTTGTGATTACCGCATCGACGTCTGAGCGCTCAAATGCAAGATCTGTATCGATCATCTCGCAATTTTCCAGCTTCAGCCCCTTGCAGTAGCACAAGGGCTGTGTACCGATAATACGGCAGTTTTCAAACGTTACATTTTCACAATACCAGGCCAGGTACTCGCCCTTGACCTCGCTGTTGCGCACAACAACATTTTTAGCGTGCCAGAAAGCATCCTTTGTATCAAAACGGCAATTTTCAAATACGGCATTTTCGATATACTGAAACGAATACTTGCCCTTCATCGTTACATTTTCAAAATGTATATCTGTGGAGCGCATCATGAAATACTCGCTCTCCGCCGTTGTATCCTTCATGGAAATGCGGTGTACAGACCAGCCAAACTCCGGAGAAATCACAGAGCAGTCCGTCATTGTCACATCACTGCACTCCCTCAGCGCCTTGATTCCGTGCAGCTTTGAACCGCTGATCTCAATATGGTCTGAATACCACAGGGCTGCCCGACAAAGCTGCGTCATCTCGCTGTCACTGATCTTAAGGCCGTGATCATGCCAGAAGGGATAGCGCAGATTGAAAAAGCAATGCTCCACCGAAGTATCACGGCATTCCTTAAATGCACTTTCACCATCAGCGGGGCCATCAAAGGAACAATTCTGTACTAAAATATCATTACTGCCATAAAGGGCGCGTTCTTCATCAAATTTCTGATCGGTTATCTTTCTCATCGCAAAATCCTCCGTTCTATAATCAGTTGTCCGGCAAACAGGCATAAGGCACGGATTGCTCCGTACACTCACACTTCCGCACATAAAAACTGTATATAATAAAACGGCCAGAGCGTCTGTCATAGCCGTTTTGTTACTCTGACATAATGTCAACACATGTAATATATCACAATGTCTGACATTATGTCAATATATATTTTCGCCCCAATGATTTCTGAATCATAAAATCCTGTTTCATCACAAGCCGCATCCCCTATGCTTGTCTTGCATCTGCCGTCAAAGACTTTTTACAGCAGCCTGCGCAAAAATTGTTTTGTGAGCTCATAGATCGTATACGGCACCTGCGGTACGCCGGCAATCTCCATGGCCTCTTTTTGCTTCCTGGTTGCTGAAGTATATGGATACAGGCCAAACATAAACGGAAACAGCATATAAATAAATGCCTGGATGTCCCGGGCCGTCATCGATGAGAAAAACTTTTCCAGGCAGTCCTTCACAGCCTTCATCGCACGGGCATATACCTTCTTAAAGGCAACCAGATTTTCCATACGGCAGTTACCTTCCATATCGTACAGGTTCATGGACATTAATTTAAGCATACAGCTTCTTTTCTCCAAAATTTTAGCGAACGCATCAGCAAAGTCGTCCGGCGCCATATTGTCATTCTGTTCGGTCATATCTGTTATATCTGTGATCCATGCTTCATGCTCCCGCTCCAGCAGTGCCAGAAAAATTTCCTCTTTTGTCTGAAAATAATTATAGATCGATGTGCGGGTAAAGGATGTTTTTTTCCCGATGTCACAGATCGTAATATCACGAAAGCCCATCGTCTCATACAAAGACGCACAGGCATTAATAATTTCTTCTTTTCTTGAATGGGTTAATTGTTCCGATCCCTTCGGCATAACTGTCACCTCTTTTTCGTCAGGAACGCCCGTATTGGGTGTTCTGTCCGGCATTTACTGAAATTAGTATATCGTTTTTCTGACACTATGTCAACACAGCAAATAGCGGTTCATGATTCGTTCCTGGTAACCGGCCCGCCCTTCTCTGCGCAAAATGTTTACAGCCGGAAGCAGCTTTGGGTCGTTTATGCGTTCCAGCATTTTCAGCCGCCGCCGCGAAATTGTCCGTTCGGATAAGCTTGCTGCGCAATCATCTTCGGACATATGCCAATACTCAAAAATGCCCGGATAATATTGACACAGCTTCTGAGCAATCAGAAGGCCCTCCGGATCAAAATCCCCGGCATAATATACACGGACACCGGCAGCCGCCAACAAATCCATCATCATCAGGCTGCTCAGCCGGGGCTGGCCGTTCATACACATACATGACCGCTTTTTTCGGGTATATCCACAAAATGCCGCAAAAACCGATGGATTTTCCACAACATATATCGTATTGTCCACACATTGTACCGTCTTAAAACGGGCGATGGCCGACAATGGCACAAGCACGGCATCTCCTTCAGAAAAAAAGCCCTCCATCCCTGCATGTGGCGCCCCATCAGCAATTACTGCCCGGACACCGTAAAGCATCGTATAATTGGAAAGATCGTCCAAAAGGATACCGGCCTGTAAAAAGGTACGCTGCTTTTTTAGTGCCGGAAATAACCGCTGCACATCGGCCTGGTTCTGTGCAGGCCTGCTCTGCGCAGTCTGGCTCTGCGTGGTCTGCCCGCCTTTTTCATGATGCGCATACCACTGAATGAGTTCCCCAAGGAGCCTTCCATCGGGCGTGTCATCGTCAAAAGCATGGGGATTGCCGGTAAGCCTGGCCGCAAATACCGTCCGGTATTCCACCATACCGAGCAACACCGGTAATGCTTCTAAAATATGGACGCACAGCCCCAACAGCCTTTGAGCACTTTTCATGTCCGCCTCCATCATGCGCAGACGGCGCACAAGCACCGGAAAGCTGTCCGGGCCATCACAAAAGCAATCCAGCCAATGCCGGCTCAAAGTGCCCCTGCACTGATGCCGCACCGCTTCAAGCGTTTCCCACCACTGATGCCTGCGGCGTATGGCTTCGTCTTTTTTGCTCTCTACCGCGACGCCAAAGCAGACTTCCAGAAGCTGTTTTGGAGAAACAGCGCCAAAACGGCTCTCGCCAAGTGCTTTTTCAAAATGATCCGCACGGATATGAACACTCTTTTTCCCATGAAAACTCCTGCCAAAAAATCCTTCCAGCAACTCCAGCTCCGGAGCTTTAAGATTTTTCAGCACCACAGTTCCCGAAAAGCTTCCATAAGAACGGTACTTTTCCAAAAAACCGCTCAGCAATTTTACAAAAATCGGATGAGCCATAAAATAGTCCCGGCACTCAGCAATCACTGCATCGCTGTTCCATGGCGGCCTCATTGTCGATCAGCTCCTTCTTTCTTCCATTCCATAAATATGGCATAACCATAACAAACCGGGCATTTTGCGGACGCACAAGCTGGTAGATTGCCAGGGCGTCCAGCGTATCGCAGTCGCCCCATAATACCTGAGAATTAATAATAAAATCAAATTCAAATTCCGTCATCAACCGGAACATATCCCGGATATTTTTGTTATCCACACCGGCAAAGGCTTCATCCAGCGAGATCAGCTGGGGCGCATCCTTACGTCCGCCCTGATATTTTGCCACAACCGCTGAAAACAGCGGCACATACATCGCCATCGCCTTCTCACCGCCGCTGAATGTGCCAAACACACTGTTCGTCAGCTCTCGCTGCCGTTCCCCGCTCTTTTGACAAAACAGCTGAAATTCAAACCATTTCCTGTAATCCAGCGTGTCCTTCATGACCTGATAAAACGAAATCTGCCCCGCGCCATCCGCCGCACGCCGGCGCGCCTGCGCGACCTTTGACCGAAAATGTGCAGACAGCCTGGCGGCTTCCTCCGGCTTCATGACCCGGTAATCCTTTTTCAGCAGCTCTACCAGTTCCTGTGTGTCCAGCTGATCTTCAATTTCCGCAGTTTTACTGCGCCACTTTAAAGACAGCTTAAGGCCGCTGGACGTATTCATCGCCCCCATGAGCGCGTTCATTTTTTCAACCCAGGCCACAGAACCGTTGATTTTTCCGCGTATCTTCCGGCTGATGGTATTGGCCAGAACATCCTCAAACAGCTCCCGGTCGCCGTCCCGAATCAGTTGGGTAAGCTGTATGATTTCTTCCTCAAGACTTTCCAGGAGCCGGGAAAATGATACAGCCACACCATTGCAATGGGCCATAATATCCGCTCTTTGTGCCGGCGGGCAGCCGTCTGGCGCCTCCGCGTCCAGCCCGGCAAACAGTTCGGTCTGCACAGGCTGATTGGCTGTAAGAAATCCCCGGTTCTCAAAGTAAACCTGATTTAACCGGGCAATCAGCGCATCCTTTTGGACATCCCTGTATTCCGCTGCCAGCAATTCCACAACTTTTCCGGCATTATCCAATACAGCTTCGCCTGCGGGACGCTCTGAAGCATTCCCATTTTCCAACCTATCCATGCCGGAAATCTCCCCGGGCTTAAAAACATAACCCAATTTAAGCTCCGCCTCGAAGCACAGTCCAAGCCACTGATCTTTCTTTTCCAGCTCTGACAGATGCCGTGTGCCCTCCTCAAGCTGTTCCTGCGCCCGGCGTGCCTGTTCGGCCATGCGGGTGCGCTCCTCAATACAGCCCTGAAGCTTTGACGGATAGCGCTCAAGCCAGGCAATACATGTATCCAGACGTTCTTTAATCTGTTCGTATCCGGTAAGGGCCAGCTGTCCGGTCACAGACGCATACGCTTCCCTGTCATTTTTCAGCGCTCGGCTGGCAGCGCCAAGATCATATCGTATCTGATCCATATCCACATCAATATCCTCCAGCCGTCCCTCCAGCTCCTTTAAATAAGCCGAGCTTTGAAGATAAAGCTCATGGCAGGATTTTACCCTGTAAAACTGCTGGCTGTATGCCCGTGCCGCATCATCCGCCTTCTCAAAAGCCTCCAGACTGCATGTCAGATACAGGCTGCCCGCAATATCCAACGCCTTTTTATGGATTTCACCCAGTCTTGCCGAGGTGTCCCTAAGCTGCTCTTCCAGCCGCTGCCCTCCCACTCTCAGGTTGTCCAGCTGCTGCTGCACCTGTACAAGCATCCGCCATGCTTCCCGCAGGTCTGTATCTGCCGGGAACGCTTCATATTCTTTCTGTGCCTTCTCCAGACGCTGCTCCAGTATGTTCTGTGATGCCCTGACTGCTTCGAGCTGGCGCTCCAGCAGGCTAATTTGTTCACGGCAGGCGCAAATAGCCGCCTGCCGGCTGGCCTCCCGCGCTTTTGTTCCTAAAAATCCAGCCCGGTGGCTGCCGGTAATTGTACCGGTCAGCGCGCCGATGCGATAAATTCCGTTATCATAGATGACTGTTGTGTCATTATCCGACGGCAGCTCTCCCTTCCCATCATAGGCGATCCCCGACAGGATTCCGGTAATACGCTGGTTGGAAAAAAGATTATTTGCGTTATCATTAAGGTCCAGCACATCCAGCAAGCTTGTTTTTGGATGCTCATGGGTGATAAAAAGGTAGCGGTCACAGCAGCCGGAATCCATTTGAAGCACCTGGGTCTTGTAGTCTTCATCGATTACAAGGGCATCTAATATGCCCATATGAAGAAGCGCTTCTTCAAGACGCCCGCAGGCCTCCTCCGTCAGACTGTCGCTAAATTCCAGCACCTTATAAAATTCATCATAGGGAATCCCCATATTTTTTAACCGCTCCCGGTTTTTCAATACTTCCGGGGTGCGCTCCGGCTCCGGCTCGCGCATATTCTCCCAGGATTCCAGTTCTTCCTGTACAATCGCCCGCTCATCAGACAGACGCCGTTCCTCCTCCTGCTCTTGGCACAGACTTTGCAAAAGTCCGCCTCTGGCCGCCAGCCATGCATCCGCCGCGATATTGCGCACCTGGGCAAAATCTGAGTTTTCGCCGTAATCCCGGACAAAAGCCGCCATATCCTTTAGCGCATCCGGGGCAGGCTTCAGTTCGGTATTTTTCCCGGCCCAGCGGTAAAGCGCCTCGACCCATTCATTCTGCACCTGTACAAACAGATTGCCTTGCTCATTCATCTGGCGCATCGTTTTATCAATTTCCCGCTGCTGCCGATCCAGATTTTGGCGCTGTTCGTCTGCCTGCCGGCGCAGCGCCGTTTCATCGCGAAGCACAGAGAGTCCCTGTACAATCTTTTTTTGCGTATTTTCCATCTGTCCCCTGTGTGTTTCAAAGGCAAACGGCTGCGCCAGATTTTTCAAAAGCTCATCCGAAAAAAATGCGTGTTCTTCAAAGGCCATCGCCGAAGCTTCCTCCGACATTTCTTCAAGAAGCTCTGAAATCTCCTGTTCCCGCTCATAAAGACGATCATTGGCGTCCTTCCAGCGCAAAAGCGTCTCTGTCCGCTGCTCCTCCTTGGCACCAAGCTGGGACTCCTTCTCCCGGCAGGTGCGCTCGTGGCCTTGAATGCTCTGCTCTAGCTGGGACTGCTGTTTTTTTAAGCTAAGCGCATCACTTTGACCAAGTGATTCCCGCTCCCGTTCCATAGCCAGCTTCCGGGCATCCATATCCTCCTGTTCCTGTGTGAGCTGCGCTTCCCGCTCAAGCGCCCGGTCATGAACAGCTTTAAAGCGCTCCAGCTCTTTTTTAAGCTGAAATACATGCTTCCGGCTGTCCGTATAATTTTGCGCCTTTTCATAAAGAACGCGGCGGTTATAGTGATCCAGCACTCTGTTGATTTTCTCGGCAGCAGCTTTCGCCTCCTGACGGGATTTTAAGTTCATCATCTGCGTATCCATATTTTCAATCGCCTCAGACATTGGCATCAGCTCCTCATCTGAAAGCGGCTGTAAGGAATCGCTTAAAATCTCATTGACCACCGACGGTTTAAAGTCCTTGGAAAGCTTTGGCGTACGCAGCTGGATCAGCAAATCGATCATTTCCTTATATTCATCGGCCGTCTCAAAGCCAAATATTTGCCGGTTGACATAAGCCATATAATCTGCCTGACGGTCAAAGACCATACCACCTTCACCCACCCGGTTTTCCAGTTCTCTTTTAGAAAGCGTCACCTTGTCCCCGGTCTCTTTATAAAGGAAAAAATCCTTTCCCACACGCCGGTTATCAGACAGAGAGAAATACCATTTATCTAAAGGTTTTCCCTTGCGTGCCCTTATCCCCATCCCTATTGTCAGATAAGCATCCGCCTCCTGACGCCGAAATTCAAGGTAAAGATAACCAGTACGTTCTTCGCGCTCATCGCCTTCTTCCAAAAGATAGCTGCTCATCTTACGGTCTCTTGAGCCGAATGGATCCAGACGTTCCGGGCTCATATTCCCGTCCAGAAGCAGAGGGATCACGCTCTGCATCGTCACCGACTTACCTGAACCGTTGGAGCCTCTTAAAAGCATCCGTCCTTTGGCAAAAGAAAATTCCTGGTCGTCGTAATACCAGAAATTAATTAATCCGATCCGGTTTGCCTGCCATCTACTGTTCATTCTTTTTTCCTCCTGCTTCTCTGGCGCGAATTTCTGTCTTTTGTAAATTTTCTTCCGGCATCCGGTAATCCTTCGGATATTCGCCGGCAACCCGGGCTACGATAGGATGAATATGGACATAACCCTCCGGCTCCATACGGATAAAGCTCCATATCTCCATTGCCTCCAGCACTGTACGCACAAACTCGCCCTCCGGCATTTCCCGGTAATTTTTTGTAAAGCCGGCGCCAAAGTCCGCTTTAACAGCTTTGATCAGCCGTTCCATGTCCACCAAAGGCACTCTCAGTGCTTCGTCCTCCGCCGGCTGCCACAAATGCCCGGATACGCTTTGACGGATTTTCCCCGCACACAGCAGCAAAATATCTGAGAGTACATTATTCTGTGGAAACGCCGCGCCCAGCTCACAGTCTTCGCCCATCATAAAAAAGGCGCTTCCTTTGTAAATGTGGACCTGGCAGTTAAATACGGATTCAAGGTCCTCGCTCAGGCGCCGTCCGTAATACTTTAAATATTCAAAATCCTCCGGCGCGCCGTCGCCGCGGTACATTCCCGGAGAAAGCAGCAGACGTTTATATACCCGGTGTCTGCGGGCCAGTCCCCGTTCTTCATCCATGCCAAACCAGTCGCTTTCCGCAAAATCCTCCGGTTTTTCATAGCTCATAATATCCGCAGAAAAATTGCGCATAAAATACCGTGATGCCCCGGTATTTTCATAAAGCACCTCACCGCCCTCGCTGTCCATAAAGTCATCATCGCTGCCGTCAGTCACCAGAAGCATACCCTGAGCCACTGCAAAACGCATAACTTTGATTAGACGGCGGCGATGCGTGTAGATCGTCCAGTCTGCCTTTGTCTCATCCGGCAGATTTCCTTCAATATATTCCGTAAGCTGAGACAGCACAAACTGGCTTCCAGGCTCACGGTCTTCCAAAAACATCAGCAGAACACATAAAAAAGCGTATTCCTCCCGCGATGTAAATTCCAGTATCCCCATTCCCGGCTCCGCCTGGGCGGGAATCTTTTCCAGCTTCACCATCAGAGAATTTTCAATCAGCGTGCAGCCCAGCTTCTCTGTGGCAAAACGCCGGATGTCTCCGGAGACGTCCCGCACCCTGTAATACAGTTCTTTATCCTGAGCCTTTAATATCCATCGCTGACGCATCAGCGCCTCCAGCTCCTCTCTCATACATCCGCCTCCAAAAAAACAATACTCATATCCGGCATTGTAAAGCAGCCGTCCTCACAGCGAACAATGCACCGCTTTCCGGTCGGGCCAAATTCCAGACGGTACTGCCGCCCATCATCGGTGCGGGCCGTATAGTCGCTGTCCTCCAGCGCATCTGACAGCCATTTTAAAAGGATTTCCCGGATGCGCGGCGCAATCACCGGCAAATGGCCAAAATCAATACGTCCGTCATGCTCAAGCTTTTTCAGCTGCATTTGTTCTTCCTGGAGCTCCTGAAGCATCCGCTCCCGCGCCTGAGCCTTCTGGCGGCTGTGATCCCCCATAACGCTACGGTTTGCTTTTTCTTTGTAGGTGCGCACGCGGGGTTTGATCGTAAATATTTCCGGTGCTTCCTCATAGACCCCGCTGTTCATGCTATCCGTCGCGCGCGCCTGACCGCCTTTAAGGTGCCGCGGCTGCTCCACTCCAAAAACCATAGCCGACATTTTATGTGCCTCGGCCAGGGAAGGGCATTTCATAAAGACCGACGCCACCTTGCGGTATTCTTCGCGGCGGTTGGCACTATATGTACTGCGTTCCGAAAGCAATGCAGCATATCGGGTGATTCGCCGGATCATATCATTAGTGGCATCAAAAAGCTTGCCCGCCTCATTTTCACTGCCATTTTCCGCAACAAACCAGTCATGGATACTCTCAAACCTTCCCCGGATACGCTCCAAAAGCACCGCCTCATCCACCCTGACATCCATACGCGGAATCGACAGCTCATAAGAAAGCACCCGCGCAAACACAGCATCTGTCAGCGTTTGCGGAAGGGCGCACAGCTCCGCCTCAATCACGCCTACATTGCGCTGGAGCCCTTTAATAAAATTTCTCAGATAATCCACAAGGCGGTCTTTAAAAATAAGAAACTCCTGCGTACGCATCATTTCTTCCGCCCGCACGCTGTTTAGATCGCGGATATAATCCTGGTAGTTCTGATTCAGCCGGATAAAATCATTGTTCAGATCGGTCCACCATGTGTATACGCTTTCTTCATCGGCATCCACCATATCCTTAAAGCGGGTCACGTTCCTCCGGATGCGCTCCAAAAGTGTCGGCTCCAGGGACGCTCCTTCAATAAAGAGGCTTTCCAGGCGAAGCACAAGGCGTTCAATCTCCACACTGTATTCCGACATCTGATAGCGGAAATTCCGGTTATTAAACTCTGCCAGAGTACTGACTCTGCGGGTATCCTGGATGCGTATGAGATTTTTCCACTCCGCTAAAGCTTCCAGGTCCTGACGGCACTGCTCCTGGCGGTAGTCCGAAAAATACGGCTCCGCTTTCATAGCAGCAAATACATCCTCCTCATACATCCAGTAACGCAGCTTTTCATAATTTTCAAAAAAAATGCGCATAATGCATCGATACCGATCAACATTATCCGCATTAAGATATTTAACTTCTGTTAAAGGGCGGGTCAGTCTTTCTGTCACCTGCATGATATATCCTCCCATAAATCTGTTGTATACTGGGGCAAAATATTGTTTCTCTCAACTATTGTCTATCTCAATATTATATAATCAGCTGCCAGACCAGCGGGCGCGGTCTGCGAGCCATATTGTAACCTCAGTATACGAGGAATTTCAAACGAATGCAAGTAAAAACCCGGATTTTTTAACGATTTCGCCACAGCCCCTTCAGCCGTCCACAGACGGCACAACATAAAACTCGATGAAGCTTTCTTTTCCTGTAAAGATCGTATTTTTCGCCGGAATAAGCTCTGTCTGTCCGGCCCACGGCTCTTTTGTATTGCCAAAAGGCAGATACGCCGGATAGTTGGATGAGGCAATGTCCAGGCGCAGGCGCCAGCCGGCTTTTAAATGCCAGGCACTTGGCCAGAGGCGGATATGCAGCCAGTAGGAATCCGGCAGGCTGTCTGCCGGTGCTCCCTCCAGGCCCAGACGATTTTTACTCTCATTTTTAAGTACGGTCCCCCGGCTCATCAGCGATGCGCCCTCCCGCACATTCCACGTCTCATCGCCGGTCACCACATCCAGGCGGGCAATAAATACGGTATCTTCACAATTTGATGTAACTTCCAAAAAGACGTCCGCATAACCGGTCATTTCCATATCTTCCGTCAGCGGATCACTGATAAAGTTTAAAATTCCCCGGTAGCGGAAAGGCCTGGACTGCTTCATCATCCCTCCGGGCATAAAATTATTGAAATACTCTCCGCCCCAAAACGAGGTCGGCCGGTTCGGATCATAATCATAGGAAAGCGCCGACGGCTTCGGCTCATCCGGTGTCAGACGGTTTTCATCCAGATACAGGCGGCGGCTTTTCATACGGCTGTAAGGCTTTACGCCGTCCGGAAGCTTGATATAATTAAATGTATCCGTGCATTTCCATGTATCGCTTCCCATGACATAATAGCGGATTTTTCCGGGAACGCACAGATGTGCCGGCTGTCCGTACTGAATGTGATTAAGCCAGTCCAGAAAGCCGAGGGAACCATCCACGCCAAGAATTTCCCCATGAGGCATGTCAAAGGCACAGTCCTCCTGAATGACACAGTCATGTACCCATGGCCCGACGATCATTGCACAGTCCTGGCGTACTTTTTTTGGAATCTTGTCCCACATCCGCAAAAGTCCGGGACAAAATGGATCATACCATCCATCAATCAAAAGCAGCGGGATATTGATTTTTTCCGGAAGGCTCCGCAGGCGGGCCCAGTGGCTTTCGCTCCAAAACGGCGACGCCTCATCCGGACTTGAAATCATCTGCTGATGCCATGGATAGCTTTTTCCCATTACGGTATCGATCGCCTTTTCAAACGGACGTATCTCCAGTGCCTGCGTATATTTTTTCACAAACTCCCCGTCATTGGTAAAATCGTATTCCGTATTAATGATCCACGGAGTGATCATATCCAGATGCCAGACGCCGTTTTCATAGAGTGCCCGCCGAAAATCCGGTGTAAACACCCGAAGCACCGCGCCCCGCACATCCTGCATAATGTCCTCCAGCATTGTCATATGGACAAATGCCGTGTAGCTGCTGCCGACCAGATACAGCGTGCCGTCATACCACTCCTGATGCTGTATAAAACGTACCGTATCGATCCCGTCAAAGCGCTCATTATCCCAGGCTTCAAAGCGTCCCTCACTTTGGCCCTTACCCCGCACCTCCTGATATACGACCGCATAGCCGTACAGATTATAAAACCGGTACAGGCTGGCATCTGCCAGCGCAACATAGGGATTGCGTATAAGCACGGCCGGCCAGGATGCGCTTTGCGCGCCAGGCGCTGCGGTGCGGCCCCCGGCCTGCCCTCCGGACGCTATGGTGTACGCGGGCGCTGCGCCACTGCCCGCCGGAGGCTCCGGCAGCATGATTGTTGTATGCAGCCGTGTCCCATCGCGCATGGGAACCATTTCCGACCATACCCGGCCAATAGCACAAACCGGCTTTCCATAAATATCTGTGACCGCTTCTTTGGAAAACTGCTCTAAAATCTGCGCACTAAGCGCCCCAAAATCTTTTTTCACGGATTCGATCCCTCCTGTCTGTTCTTTGTAATGCCCCGGCCGCACGGCCGGACGTTCACGTTTTTTCAATCGCCACAACGGTGAGCACATTTTCGGAAACCTTAAACCGTATCTCCCGTCCGGCAAACGCAAAGCCATAAATCCGCTCCGGGTCGTTTTGGTAAGCCGGTCTCGGGTCCAATGCCAGCACTTCAAAAAGCGCCTCCCTGTATTCTTCCGGCAGCTTTACCAAAAGCTGCGGAGCAATCGCAACTGTCAGACGGTGCTCCTGTGCCGGGCCTGCAAAGCTGCACAAAGCGTCCGGATGACTGTCCGAAAGCGCTATATATGGCTTTATATCTAAAATCGGCGTCTGATCCATAAGATCCGCCCCGGACACTAAAAGCTGCGGCCCCTCCGGTGTCTCCCAATCAATTCCTTCCAGCCGTACCGAAGAAAGGCCAATGGGATTAGGACGAAACGGCGAGCGCGTGGCAAAGACGCCCTTGCGCTGATTACCGCCAAGTCTTGGCGGACGCACAGTCGGAGACCAGCGGGCACGGATATTTTCAGAAAATACCCAGATCAGCCAGATATGAGAAAATTCCTCCAGTCCCCTCAAAACATCGGCATTGCGGCAGCCGGGCCTAAAGATCACCCTGCCCTTAAGCTGGGGCACAAACCCGCTCTGGCGCGGAATCCCGAACTTCGCCGGAAAAGCTGTACGGATATAGGCAATGGGCTCCATCATATAGTGCTGTTGATCTCTCATATCCATATGCCGCTCTCCTACTCCCGTGCCGGCTCAGGCCGGGCTGCTTTTTCCCCGGCCTTTGCCTCGATCTGACGACATACCTTTCTTAAGCAGAACAGGCACATCGGGATAATATAG
>CASFBR010000058.1 GCA_949292795.1 uncultured Eubacteriales bacterium | reverse complement strand
GAGATTTTAGAAAAGCTTCAGAGCTATGTGGATGAGATGAACAAGTCGCTGCCGCTGTATAAGCAGGTGCAGATGGTCAATATTCAGGAGAAGGGCTTTGAGCATACATCCGCCCATAAGATTAAACGAACGATCAACTAAATACATTGCTCCGGGGGCGCCGGCGCTCCCGGGGACAGTAAAAGAAAAGGGATGGCAACGGTGCTTGATGTAATTAAAGAAATTGTATATGAAGTGACGGGCAAAGGAGATATTACGATGGATACGGATTTCCTGGAGGATCTCGCCCTGAACTCCTTTGATGTGATGTGTATTGTCGGAAAATTTGAAGAACGCTATGATATGGATATTCCGATTAAAGATGTCCGGCAGTTGAAAAAAGCCAGAGATGTGGTAGAATATATGAAAAAGAAGGGCATCACAGAGTAAAAATAAGGCGGAAGGATATTATGACAGAGCAGTATTTTAAGGTTCATACCCTTGCGGATCATATTTACCACATTGAAGAAAATGCAGGCACATGCTCGACGCTGATCACAGGAGAGCGGCAGGCGCTGCTGATTGATACCGGATATGGCTTTGCCGATCTGAGGAAGGTGGTACGGTCGCTGACCGGCCTTCCGCTGATCGTTGTCAATACCCATGGTCATCTGGATCATGCCGGCGGCGATTATCTGTTTGCGGGAGATGCGGAGGGTGAGAGCAGGCTTGATAAGGTTTACATAAATTATACTGAGTTTCCGGTATATTTATGGTATGAGGCGGTAGAAAAGCCCCGATTCCTGGAAAAGTTTAAGAAGGATTACGGCCCGGATATTCACCGGATATGGCCGCAGTCCTTTGATGAAGCGCGCTATCTGGCGGCAAGGGCGGCAAAGCTGTGGCCTTTGTCAGACGGACAGGCGTTTGAACTGGGAGGACGGACGGTTACCGCCTTTTTTCTGCCCGGACATACAAAAGGCAGCGTTGTGTTTTTTGATGACGCCAGCGGCCTGCTGTTTGGCGGGGATAATATCAGCAAGACGGTATGGCTCTTTTTTGACCACAGCGCGCCGCTGGAGCAGTATGTCCAGGGCCTGAAAGCGGCCCGGAGGCTTCCGCTTCGCGGGATCGTTGCGTCCCATTGCACGGAAATTTTTGCGCCGCAGCTCATTGACTGGATCGTGCTGGCTGCCGCCAATGCCACAGCGAAAAACAGCAAGGTGTTCGTTCATCCGAGAACCGGACAGAAAGCGTGGTTTTTCCGTCAGAAGGTCGAGGGTATGGATAACGTACATTCGATCCGTCTTGTATATCCCATGGACGATGTCCATGGATGATGTCTGAAATGAGGGAGGATTTTTATGAGAGAGGCGAAAAAAAAGAAAAAGGCCCCGTTGGGCTGGAGGATCACAAAGCGCATAATCGGTGTGCTTCTGATCCTGATTTTTGCCGGCGTGGCTGCGGTAGGCGCCCTGCTCGGCTTTTTGACACTGAGGGAATATAACCCCGCAGATACGCTGGAGGTCGAGGTTGATGGTGAAGGAACAAAGACGGCAAGGATCGGAGAGCCTGTGACTGTGCTGACCTTTAATACGGGCTACGGCGGACTGGATGCTGATCAGGATTTCTTTATGGACGGCGGAAGCGGCGTCAACGCCCAGTCCGAAGAACAGGTAATGGGTAATCTGGAAGGAATTGCGGGGATCATCCGTGAAGCCAATGCGGACGTTGTATTTTTGCAGGAAGTGGATATGGATTCAGACCGTACTAAAAATATTAATGAGGCGGAGTTTTATTATAGCCTGATGGATGATGACAATCATGCTTATGCCACAAACTACCGCTGTGATTTTATTCCTTATCCGCTGCCGCCTTTAGGAAAGATGGAGAGCGGCGTCGTGACACTGAACCGTTTTGGTGTGACTTTTGCGGAGCGGATCGCACTTCCGACAACTTATAAGTGGCCGGTGCGCGTTGCACAGCTTAAACGCTGCCTCCTCCTTGAGCGGGTGCCTATTGAAGGGACGGACCGTGAGCTTGTACTGGTGAACCTGCATCTGGAAGCTTATGATGACGGCGATGCAAAGATCGCTCAGACACAGCTTCTGGCGAATGTGCTCAACAGTGAGTATGAAAAGGGAAATTACTGTATTGCCGGGGGCGATTTCAATCAATCGCTGCCATCGGTGGATACGAGCCTTTATCCGGTTATTAACGATGAAAATTTCAAGGCAGGCATGGTTGACGGAAGCCTGTTTGGCGAGGGCTGGAATTTCCCGGCGGATGATTCCGTCCCCACGGCACGTCTGCTAAACCAGCCTTATGATCCGTCTGATGCGGCAACACAGTATTATATGCTGGACGGCTTTATTACATCGCCAAATGTCCGTGTGGAAAGTGTGACGACATTGGATGAAGGCTTTACTTACAGCGATCATAATCCGATGCTGCTTCAGGTAACGCTTCTGGGAACTGCGGGCAGCGGTTCGGATGAGGGCAGTACCGATCATGCCGGAGCAGACGAAAGCGGCACAGATGAAAGCGGAGATGGCAGCGGGGCTGATGCCAAAAACAGTGAAGCTGCCGGTGATGCGGATGCCGGTGATGACAGCAGTGCATCAGATGAGACAAAAGGAGGCAGCCAATGACGCCGGTTGAAATCTTGTACGAGGATCAGGCGCTGTTTGTCGTTGTGAAGCCACCCGGGATGCCGTCACAGCCGGAGCGCTCCGCGGCAATGGATATGGTGAGTTATCTGAAAAATCTGCTGGCAGACCGGGACGGTATGAAAAATCCGTATGTTGGCGTTGTCCACCGGCTGGACCGTCCAGTGGGCGGGGTTATGGTTTATGCAAAGAATCAGCGGTCGGCTGCGGCACTTTGTGCCCAGGTAGCCGGGCGCACGATACAGAAAGAATATCTGGCGGTGGTATCCGGCACAATGCCGGAGCCTTCGGGCACGCTGACAGACTGGCTTGTGAAGGACGGCCGTACAAACCTTTCCCGTGTGGTGGATGCGCGGCAAAAAGCAGGAAGTTCATGCGCGGCGGATGATTCGGGATGCAGGCCGCCGGTAAAGGGCGCCAAAAAGGCGGTACTGGATTATGAGACACTTGAGAGTGCTGCCGGGCAGGATGGTTATTCGCTTTTAAGGATTCGCCTGCATACCGGACGGCACCATCAGATTCGTGTGCAGCTTGCCCACAGCGGGCATCCGCTGGCCGGAGACGGAAGATACCGGACAGTAAAGGATTCCTTTCGGGAGCTGGGGCTTTTTGCCTGCCGTCTGGAATTTGTACATCCCGTGGACAAAAAAAAGATGTCCTTTGAAGCACGGCCGCAGGCGGCGCCCTTTTTGATGTTTGACGCGTATCGCTCAGCGCTTTGATGGACGCAGCCCGGATTATCCGGAAGCGGCCGCCACTGTTTTTTATGCCGCTGCCGGTTTTAAGTCAGCCGTTGTGTTTTATGCCGCTGCCAGTTTTAAGTCAGCTGTCGAATACTGGCGTTTCCAGGGGCGATTGCTGTCGAATATTAGGGCTTCCGGAGACTATTGCTGTCGGACATTGCCAGACAATGTCTGAATAGAAAAAAATAACGGCTCATATACTATCCTTAACATTCTCTTACAAGAATGTTGAAAAAAACGATATACACTGTGCATGACAGGCAGTGTTGTGTAAATGTTAGGATGTGCAAATATGAGCCGGAATATGATACAAAAATATAAAAAACTGTTTTTAGCAGCACTGGTTACAGTAATTGTTTACATTGTCCTTAAATATCTTCTGCCGCTTGTTCTGCCGTTTGTACTGGCATATTTTATCTGCCGGCTGCTGTACCCGGCTGCCGAGAAGCTTTCTAACCGGCTCCGGCTTCCGCTGGGGCTGTGTGCGGCAGTATGTGTCGGGCTGTTTTCACTGGTGATCATTATTGCCTTTGTGGCAGGGCTTGGTTATCTGATGTCCCAGGTAGGCCGGATGTCCCAGGGGATTTTGCAGTCGGAGGCGTGGATGAGCCGGATGTTTGATCAGCTTTGCGAAAGTCTGTCGTGGCTGACCGGAGATTCCGGGGCTGCGGTGCGGGCGCTTGTATGCGACTGGGGCGAACGTATGACCTTCTGGCTGGATGAAAAACTGCCGGAGCTGGCCGCCGGGCTTGTGGTTCCTGTGACGAAAGGGCTGGGAACGGCGGCGGTTGTTGTTCTTGTTTCACTGGTGGGCGCTGTGCTGCTGATGAAAAATAAAAAGCGGATCGCACGCCAGCTTAAGCAAAGTGTATTTGCCAGAGAAATCACGACACTTACCGGACGTATCTGTCAGGTGAGCGCCGGATTTTTTAAATGCCAGATTATTATTATCGGTATCATTGCAGTGATTTTAAGCGCCGGCCTGGCACTGATGGGCAATGACTATGCTGTGCTTATCGGCATTACGGTGGCGGTGCTGGATGCACTTCCGGTTATCGGCAGCGGGACGGTGCTTTTGCCATGGGCGTTTTTTTCATTGCTGGATAAAAATTTTTCAGATGCGGCGGTACTGGTGATTTTATATGTTCTGTGTACAGTAGTGCGGGAGCTTTTAGAGCCCCGGCTGATGGGAGAAAAGCTTGGAATCAATGAATTTTATATGCTCATGGCGACCTTTACCGGTCTGGCGCTTTTTGGGGTATCAGGAATTTTTCTCGGGCCGGCCGGTATGGTGATGATCATAGAAATTTTAAAGCAGCTGGAAGCTGCGTAGCATTACTTTGTCAGCCTCAGTGCGGCGGCGCTTAAGGATGCCAGCGCGGCGGAACGGTGTCAGAGCAGATAATCGATACCGGTGCGGCGGAATAGTGTCAGAGCAGATAATCGATGCCGGCGCAGCGGATAGATGAAGATCATATCGTGATGTCAGGAATTTGCCCGGTATCGCCAGATGTTTGCCTGTCAGGGCAGTAAAGGGGGAGAAATGTTATGAGATATTGCACAAAATGTGGTGCAGAGCTGGAAGACGATGCAAAATTTTGTACGGTCTGCGGGACGATGGCAACAGAAGCAGAAAACGAAAAGAAGCGCCGAAAGCCTGTTGTTCCTCTGATCATTGGCGCAGGTGTGCTGACTGTGGTAGTTGCGGCGGGTATCATTTTGGGGCTGAATTTTATGAATGGTCACAAAAATGACAGAGATTCCGGCATCGCATCGATCACGGAAACGGACAGCAGCTATCCCAATACAGACGGTACATATACAGACGGAAGCCTGGAAGCTTCGGATGATACAAATGCGGATGATGATCTGGAAGCTTCAGATGATACAAATGCGGATGATGGTGCGGAAGCTTCGGATGATACAAATGCGGATAGTGCAGATGATGCGCGGAGGAAGGGAGACAGCACTGCCGGAGATGATAAGGTTTCCGGCAGTAAGGTTAATCTTCCGGCGGATTTTAAATTTTCTGAGAGTGAGTGGAGCAGTCTCTCTTATGTGGGCGCCTGGCTGGCAGCAGCGCTTTCACCGGATATGACCGAAGGCTCTGGCCCGGTGTCCTGCTCGAGTCTTGATGAAGCTCAGTTGAGTATTTATATCCGGCAGCTGCTTACTGCCGTATACAGCGAAAGTGAGCAATTCCCCAGAGATGAAGCGGCGGAAGCAAACCTCGGGGACGGCTGCGTTGCCTATTCCGAAAAGGTTGTCAATGATCTGCTGGCAAGCGCTCTGGGGCTTCATGACGTCAAGCCGCTGACGCAGGTATCGCAGGCCGAAGATACAGGTGCGCTCGCTTATGCGGATGGGATATATTTCTGGAAAGCACAGCCGCAAATCAATGCCTATGAATTGCGTCCTTATGCTTATAATGTTGAAGCCTCGACGGTAACAACGGACGCAGAGCTTATAATGACAGCCTCCGGGGAGGCGTCGATGGCCGGCCTTTACCGGATAACCTGGCAGCAGGACAGTCAAAGCCGGTTTGGCTTCGTGCTGACACAGATTGAAAAGCTTGAGACCGCACGCCCGGAAATCGCCGGGATCGAAGCATCTTCGACGATGATTTCCTATGAACGTGCCGATAAATATCAGGTTTCCAATGTTTTAGACCGGGATTTGTCTACGGCATGGGTTGAGGGGGATGATGGCTACGGTGAAGGCGAAAGCATAACGATCACGTTTGACAGTCCCACAGCCCTCCATGGTCTCTGGATTGCCGGGGGTTACCGAAAGAACGAAGCGACCTATGCGGAGAATGCAAGAGTGACGGCATACCGTCTGGAATTTTCTGATGGGACTTCCATGGATGTGCCTTTGGGCAGTTATCCGTCCGGAGGAAAGTCCGGCGGCTCACCGGTCGGTGTTGACGGCAGAGAAAAAGTATTGTCAACGGACGGACGTGACTGGCAGGGTTGGGACAGTCTTAAGGATGGGCTGGATTTTATTTCTTTTGGACAGGAGATCACTTCGGATTATGTGCGTGTCACAATTCTTGAAGTTCAGCCGGGAACAGTTTATAAAGATACATGCATTACAGAGATCGATTTTTATTAAAGAAGGGGGATGGCTGTTATGGAAAAAGGAATTTTTATTCACCGCACATTGATGCCGGTTCTTGTGCAGGCTTTGGGAGGCCGGATGCCGGAGGGAATCACGCTGCCTGAGGATGCGGCGCACATTCAGGGGGATTCCGGCGGCATCAAAAATCAGCAGGAGCTGTTGGAAGCGCTGGCGGCATCCGGCATTTTAAAAAATGACGAAAGCGGGCATACGCTGCCGGATGATATGGCTTTCATAGCTTTGAATAATGTATGGAAAGCAACGCATGTGCTTTTGTGTACAGCAACCACTGCCGGTGGCTTGGAGGAGGAAAAGCCTTTGCAGGAACAAAAAAATACGGGGGCTTCAAAAAGAATGGGCTTTTACCTGTATGAAGATTCTATGACAATGGTGACATGGGAGCCGGATGGATGGCGTCTGCTCTATCTTCCAACGGTTAAGCTGGCGGTTGGCGCTCTGGCCGATCTGCTCTGGCAGGCAGATGGACAAGGACAGACGGAGGACGTTGAGAAGGCTGCCGGCGCCGGGGACGACCAGACAGCGCTTAAGCTGCTGAAGGAGGGCGGCGCCATACCGCCGGAAAAACCCGATACCATTGTGACCCTTGAAGGCTTTGATCAGGGGAACCGCGCAATACGGTCGCTTATTTATATACAGGACGGCCGGGGCTGGCTGTGTGAATATGATGCGGCGTATGTACACGGCGGCTGGTATGAACGGACAGACCTGATCAACCGCGCGGCACGGTGGCTTATCCGGGCGCACCGGGAGGATATTTTGGCTCTGATGCATAAAGGGGGAGACAAGGGTGACGATTAAGGTAGAAAAATCAAAGGTTTTGCAGAGCATTTCTCAGATGGAGACGATCCGGTCAAAGCTGAAAAATGTAGAAGCATCTATTGGAAACGTTGATGCAGGTATTGATGCACAGTCGGCGGCAATGGATTACATGCGCCGGAGACTGGCGGATATTCGGGATGATCTGGGAGATCAGATCCGGAAGTTTGCGGCGATGGAGGACGGCCTGGAAAGAGCGCTGGAGTATTATTTTGGGTGCGAGAACCGTATTACAGGCAATGGCGAAGCGTCTGAAAAGGCGCTTGATCTAAACAGCGGCTCCGGCATACTTGGGGATATTTCAGGCTTCTTTTCGGGTATTGTTGAATGGCTTGAAGATTTGTTTGTAGAGTGGGGCTGGCTTGAAAGCGACCGGGAAAAGGAGCTAAAAAAGGATCGTGCCATGGCTTCCTCCATTGCTTCGATGCTTACCCAGGAGCGTTACAGTGAGGAATACTGGAAAAAGGCAGGCTATGAGGAGCGCGAGCAGATACTTACAGAGCTTTATAATGAACTGAATGAGATTATGGGAATCCACGTTGAGGAGATTTTATTTAAGGATATTGAAGATGAGCCGGGGTATATCACTTACGGCTATCTCAGTCACTGGACCGGCAATGACCAGACACATATGACGATGACGCTGAACAAAAAAATTCTCCAGGACCCTGACGGTTATCGCCAGGCGATCGATACGCTTTGCCATGAAATGCGCCATGGCTATCAGCATTCAGTCGTGGAGAATCCCGACAATTATATTGTTTCGGAAGAAATGGCAAATGCATGGCGAAATAATTTTAACGATTATAAGACCACAGAGGATGATGGCTATGACGCCTATCGAAATCAGATCGTGGAATCGGATGCCAGAAATTTTGCATTTAAGGTGCTTGCTTATATGGAAAATATGCCGGACAGAAGCCAGCTGGAATAGGGGAATGGATATGAAAAAAAACAGAGGAAATCTTCTGGCCGGTATCGGAGTCATCCTGCTTTTGGCTGTGATTGCGGCAGATTTGCTGCTTTCCGGGGCAGGAAATCAGCAGACGCAGGAGGGGCCGGCTCAGATTATGGAAAATGGTGGTGAAACAATGACGTTAGAAGAATATATCATGTCGCTGCTGGATTGTACAGACACTCAGGCAGAAAGCATCCGGACAACGTTTGAGGAGGTCACAGGAAGAACGATTCAGACGCTCGGACTTGTTCCGACCGATACAAAGAGCCGGACGGTGGAGGTGCTTGCCGGAGGCTCAACCTATTACATGAAGGTGAGCAGCTCGGGACTTCTGCGGGAAATCCGGCAGGACAGCCAGACCGGAAAGATTATTTATCAGGTTGTATATTAGGATATAAAAGTAACGATTCCGCCATGTATCTCGCGTTTGCGCTGCTTTGGCAGCTTTCCGCCGCGTGGCAAGGGGCGCGGCTAAGCGCCGTATGTCCGCGGAGCCAAAACCACCTCAGCAAGTAAACTTGCGCGGGCTTTTGGCTCTGCGGCCGCATGGCTGAATAGTTACATATGTTGGGCTTTGTGAAATGAATGTTGACAAAACATGCTGTTTGTCATAAAATAACCCATAAGCAGCGAAGAAGGGGAATAGTACGCGCAGTCCGGCCATTCACAGAGAAAAAACCATTGGTGCGAGGTTTTTATGAGCGGCGGCGGAACCGGCCCTGGAGCTTCATGCGAAGAGTATGACGTAAGCCGGCGTTAACGGCAGTGATTAAGTGAGCAGTCCTGATAAAAGGACGGCTAATAAGGGTGGTACCGCCGGAGTGTTGACCTTCCGGCCCCTTTGTCTGACCGGATGTTACGGCAGGCAGGGCGGCCGGGAGGTTTTTTATTGCATAGGAAACTGCGTTCCTATGCAATGAAAAAGCTTCGCTTAAGATGCGCACGCGCGCGATAAGAAAATTGTCGCTGAAGCGACCGCGCCTGGCGCTTAAGTTCCGCAGGCGGAACTCTTTGCTCTTTATGTGAAAGCCCTGGACGGCGGCCGGCTGCCAGAGCGCATTTGCGCGCAATGACAGCCGTACATCGGACGGATCAGACAGTATGAGCACGAAGCTGTCTTTGACCGCTGTAAAGTGCGGATACTGCCGTACTGGTGCGAAAGCTTTTTAAAACGGAGCTTGGATAGTGAAAGGAGATATTATGGCTAAGGATAAGAAATTAGTGGAGGCCATCACATCCATGGAGGACGATTTTGCCAAGTGGTATACGGATGTGGTAAAAAAAGCGGATTTAATGGATTATACAAGCGTAAAGGGCTGCATGGTGTTTAAGCCGGCAGGCTATGCGCTGTGGGAAAACATCCAGCATGAGCTGGACCGGCGTTTTAAGGAAACCGGTGTGGAAAATGTGTATCTGCCCATGTTTATTCCGGAAAGTCTTTTACAGAAGGAAAAGGATCATGTGGAAGGCTTTGCTCCGGAGGTTGCCTGGGTGACCCACGGCGGCCTTGAAGAGCTTCCGGAACGGATGTGCGTGCGTCCTACATCGGAAACGCTGTTCTGTGATTTTTATGCGAAGGAAATCCAGTCATACAGAGACCTTCCCAAGGTGTACAACCAGTGGTGCTCGGTCGTGCGCTGGGAGAAAGAGACACGGCCGTTTTTGCGCTCCCGTGAATTTTTATGGCAGGAGGGACATACAGCTCATGCCACTGCACAGGAGGCCCAGGAGCGCACGGAGCAGATGCTTCATCTTTATGCAGATTTTTGCGAGGAGGTTCTGGCAATTCCGGTAATCCGCGGACGCAAGACGGATAAGGAAAAGTTTGCGGGAGCGGAGGCAACTTATACGATCGAGGCACTGATGCATGATGGAAAAGCACTTCAATCCGGTACAAGCCATAACTTTGGAGATGGCTTTGCAAAAGCATTTGGCATCCAGTATACAGATAAGGATAATAAGTTACAGTATGTTCATCAGACATCCTGGGGAATGACGACCCGTCTGATCGGGGCAATCATCATGGTTCACGGCGATAACAGCGGACTTGTCCTGCCGCCGAAGATCGCACCGGTACAGGTGATGATCATTCCTATCGCACAGCACAAGGAAGGTGTGCTCGACAAAGCCTATGAGTTAAAGAGCCGGTTAAAGGATGTCCGTGTCAAGGTGGATGATTCTGAAAAGAGCCCGGGCTGGAAGTTCTCCGAGGCAGAGATGCGCGGTATTCCGGTGCGTATTGAGATTGGACCTAAGGACCTGGAAGCCGGACAGGCGGTGATCGTCCGCAGAGATACCCGTGAAAAGCAGACCGTTTCTCTGGACGAGCTGGAGAGCAAGGTAGCACAGACATTAGAAACGATGCAGAAGGAAATGCTTGAGCGCGCCAGAGCGCATCGCGACAGCCATACTTATACAGCGGTAAATTATGATGAGTTCAAAGAAATCATTGCCACAAAGCCTGGCTTTGTAAAGGCGATGTGGTGCGGCGACCAGGCATGTGAGGATAAAATCAAAGAAGAAACAACAGCCACATCCCGCTGTATGCCGTTTGACCAGGAACAGCTTTCGGATGTTTGCGTATGCTGCGGTAAACCGGCCAAAGCCATGGTTTACTGGGGAAAAGCGTATTGATCAGGTGACATGCTTTTTGAAATTCATGACGGCACGGTGACGGCAGGTACGCAAACCGTACTGCGCCATATTCATTTTGAGATTCACGGCACTGAAAAAATTGCTGTGGTTGGCCCAAATGGCGCCGGAAAAACGACGCTGCTGCGCCTGATTGCCGGGGAATTGCCGTTAGACCGGGATGACCGGAGACAGGGTCCGGGAATGACAAGCAGCCGGACACTGTCTGTGGGAATGCTCAAACAAAATATTTTTGATGATACGAGCCAGACAGTTTTATCGATTATCCGCCAGATATGCGCGGACTTTGAACCTTATTCTCGGGAACGCTATGACTGTGAGCGGGAGTTTGACCGGATATTTACCGGTTTCGGCTTCTCAATGGCCGATAAAAACAAGCAGCTTAAAGCATTTTCCGGGGGTGAGCGGACAAAGATCGGTTTGATCCGCCTGCTGATGCAAAAACCGGATATTCTCCTTCTGGATGAGCCGACCAACCATCTGGATACAGACTGCGTGGAATGGCTGGAGCGCTATCTGAAGGGTTATGAAAAGGCAGTTGTAATGGTCAGCCATGATCGTTTTTTCCTGGATCAGATCGCAGAGGTTGTCTATGAGCTTTCTGAGGGCAGCCTTTACCGCTATGTGGGCAACTATACAGCCTACCGGATGCAGAAGCATAAAAAGCTGCTTGCGGATATGAAGGCTTATGAGCGCCAGCAGGAGGAGATTGCCCGGCAGAAAGCGCTGATTGAGCGGTTTAAGCATAAACCAAGGAAGGCTGCTTTTGCACGCTCCAGGCGCAGGCTGCTGGAGCGTATGGATATGAAACCGCGTCCGGCTGCTGATGACCGTCATATATTTACAGGGGACATTTTGCCAAAGATGCCGGGAAGTAAATGGGTATTTGAATGTGAGCATTTAAAGCCGGGATATGACCGGCCGCTTTTGGAGCTTGACTGGCGTCTCAGACGGGGACAGAAGGTAGGACTTATCGGCCCCAATGGCGCCGGAAAATCGACATTTTTAAAAATTGTAGCCGGCCGCCTGCAACCGCTTTCCGGGAAGCTGATACAGGGGAAGGATATTACGATTGGTTATTTTGACCAGCACAGTACAGAAATCGATTCCATAAAGACCGTCGCAGAGCACTTTCACGACAGTTTTCCGTCGATGACAGAAAAAGAAGTCCGCCAGACGCTTGGAGCCTATCTGTTTGCCGGCGATATGGCGAACCGGCGGGTGTGTGATCTGTCCGGCGGAGAGAAAGCACGGCTTGTGCTGTGCGAGCTTTTGACGGCCCGGCCGAATTTTCTTGTGCTGGATGAACCGACGAATCATATGGACATCCCGGCAAGGGAAACACTGGAGTCTGCATACCAGGCATATAAAGGCACGATTTTGTGTGTTTCCCATGACCGTTATTTCATCAGCCGTGTGGCAACTGAGCTTTTGATTTTTGAAAATGGTCAGGCGGTGTATTATCCATTTGGCTATGAGCATTATATCGGACGCCGCCATCAGGCAGCTTCGCCTCAGGAACTGCGGGCCAGCATGGACGC
>CASFBR010000057.1 GCA_949292795.1 uncultured Eubacteriales bacterium | reverse complement strand
GCCTTCATTCGTTCTGCTGTCCGGCTCTACATAGGCGGCATCAGCCGCCTGCATTTCAAAGGGAGGTCATAAAGCATGAACAGAACATATCATCGCGGCGATATGTACTATGCCGATTTGGGCCGGGGAATCGGCTCCGAGCAGGAAGGCTATCGCCCGGTCCTTATTATTCAGAACGATACTGGAAACAAGCATAGCCCCACGGTCATTGTGGCAGCCATATCCAGCAAAGTGGACGCCAAGGCCAAGCTGCCTACCCATTACCTTCTCAAAGCAGAGAACGGCCTGGAGCTGCCTTCTCTGGTGCTGATGGAGCAGCTCCGCACCATTGATAAAAGGCGGCTGGAAACGTACATCGGACATCTGGAGGAACAGCATATCCGCCGGCTCAACCGCGCCCTGGCTGTCAGCGTGGGATTGATCGAAGAAACACCGAAAAACTTAATCATGTGCCTTTGTTCGGCCTGTGCCAATAACTTCTACGGCACAGGCTCTTATTATTTGCGCAGGGTCCATCCTGGTCGGGTGGAAAAGGACATCTGCACCTACTGCGGCCAGCGGCCTGGTTTTGATTATGAAGTAGTAAAAAAGAAGGAAAGGAAGTGAAGATTGAATATGGAAAAGCTGATTACTCGTAAGGAGGCGGCAAAACTGTTGGGAATCAGCCTTGCCACCTTGGATGAAGCCAGAAACAGCGGTTTGATTTCCTATATTCAATATGTACCGAATGGGTGCGTATATTTCACTTCTGCCTACCTTCAGGAATATGTTGCTAAATGCACCTATCGGGCAAAACCTGTGGAAAAGAAAGCAACCTACCGAAATGTGCGAGGAAACAAATCGCACCTTTGAGCAAATCGTGTGGTTTTGGTAAAACAAAGATACAACACTGATTGCATTTGGAGGTAGAAAAATGGCAGCAAAAAGAAAACGAATTCCCAGGTACAGCAAAGTCCAGATAAATGGGCATGAGTATTACAAAACAGATATTGAGGACGCAGATGGCAAACGGGTGATTCTTTACGGAAAAAACCGTGAGGAAGTTTACGACAAAGAAATGGCGGCTCTTGAGCAAATTGACAACGACACATTCCGGCGTACATCTCCCACGGTTGCCGAGTATTGTGAAAAGTGGCTTCTCCTCTACAAGTCTATTTTCCGGGCGGACAAGGAAAGCCATGTGATTGATACAAACCCGACGATATACCTTGAGGCAAAAGGCGGAGACGTTCCGCAGGAGGAGCGGCAGGCTTTGACGGATGAACAGGCAGAACGGCTTTTGGACGCCATTCGCGGGCTGTGTCTCTTTCCCGCATATCAGGGGCTAAAAATCGGTATTATCCGATAGCCCCTTTTGTGTAAGCCTGCCCCTTTGTGTAAGCCTGACCTTTTGACCTGGCATTGCTTAAATAAAAAGCTCACAATCTCTGCGCTGGATGCATACCTTTTGCAGCATTTCCCGGACGGCTGCCAGCATCCCGGGCTCCAGATGCCGGGCAGCATGAGGACAGAGTGCGATGCAGCGCATACAGGAGATGCAGCGGCCGGCATCTACTTTCCCGGGATCAGCAAGATCAATAGCGCCGGTTGGGCACTGGCGTGCGCACAGTCCGCAGCGGACACAGTCATCGCCGGGCATCGGCACCATACCGGAGCCGCCGCCTTTTTTGTAGGGACGGTTTCCGGGAATTGCCGGCGTTGTCCGTCCGCCCTGCTCAAGCTTGCTGCGGATGCGTCCGGCAAAGCTTTTAAGCTGCTTTGTATCTGCGGCATCCGGGCGGCCGGCGGCAAACTGCCGTGCGATGGAGTGTTCGGCGATGGCGGCAACGGCTGCAATCGTTTGAAAGCCGGCAGCGGCGGCAGTATCTTCCAGCTCCGCAAGCGTATCTTCATAGTCGCGGTTGCCGTAGACACATACGAGGATTGCCCGGGCATTGCCCCCGTGAATGTCTGACAGCCGCTGGATTGCTGTCTGGGGCACACGGCCGCCGTAGGAAGGTACGGCAATGATGGCCGTATCATCCCGCTCCAGACGGACATCTGAAAATTTCAGGGCAGGATCGGTCAGATCGACGGATATAACATTGTCAGAAAGTGTTTCGCTAAGCAGGCGGGACACTTTTTTTGTGCCGCCGGTCGGACTAAAACAGATTTCATAAAGCTTCATAAAAAAAACCTCCATTTCTGCAGCGATTCAGCGCCGCTCTGAGCCCTGGATAAATCATTATCCGTTTTTGAAGCTGCCGGGCCATCATTTTGCGCTGCGCTGCTTTAGCAGTTTGTTTTGGCTTGAAAATCTCACAGATAGTCTGTAAAATAAGTGTATATCTGTGAACGGTTTACGTTTTGCTATAATGTTACCATATGGCGGGACAATCGTAAAGAACAGGAAAACGATCGTTGATGAATGGGAGAAGTAGAGATGAGTGAGGTAAATATCGAAAAAATCTGGCCGCGCTGGAAGGTGGACGGGCTGATTGGACAGGGCGCATTTGGCTCTGTCTATCGTGTATACCGTGAAAATTTTGACAAAATTTTTTATTCGGCGGTGAAGTACATCCATATTCCTCAGGATGAATCCGGGGTGCGGGAGCTTATATCGGATGGCATGGATATGCAGGAGCTTTCCGATTACTATAAAGACGCTGTGCGCGGCCTGGCGGATGAGATTTCTATTATGGAGTCACTTAAGGGCGCATCGAACATTGTGTCCATTGAGGATTATGAGGTTGAGCCGGACGAGGCCGGTGTGGGATGGAATATTTATATCCGCATGGAATTACTGGAAAATCTCAATACTTACAGGCAGCGGGTTTCAATGACGCCGGCCCTGGCTGCGCGCATCGGCATAGATATTTGTACGGCTCTGGAATATTGTGGGCAAAAGCAGATCATCCACCGGGATATTAAGCCGGACAATATTTTTGTATCGCCCTTTGGCAGCTTTAAGCTGGGCGATTTTGGCATTGCGCGGCATCTGGACGGGACGCGGGCAACAATGTCCCAGAAGGGTACATGCGCATATATGGCTCCGGAAATCTTTCGCGGGGAGCGCTACGATGCGACTGTGGATACCTATTCCCTTGGACTGGTGCTGTACCGTCTGGTTAATTACGGGCGTATGCCGTTTATGCCGCCAGCGCCGGCACCGGTGCGCTATCAGGATACGGAGATTGCGACAAACCGCCGTATTTCCGGGGAGGAGCTTCCGCCGCCGGATGGCTGTGACAGCGGTCTGGCACAGATTTTATGTAAAGCAGCCGCTCCGGACCCGGCGCAGCGCTATGAAAGTCCTTCAGCTATGAAAAGGGAGCTGGAGCGCTGGCTGAAGGCACAGCCATCCGCAGGTGCGCAGTCAGCCGGAGGTGTGCAGCCATCCGCAGCCGCACAGTCAGCCACAGGTGCGTACTCAGCCGCAGCGCCGTCTGGAAACGGGCCAAAGGAGCGGGCAGCAGCGCAGCCGGGGACACAGCCATCTGGGGAGGCTTCTAAAATGGCGGATGAAGCGGAACATACAGTGCTGATGTTTCCTGGAAAAACGGATAGCCGGATGGGTGATGAAAGGCCGGATGAGCAGACTCGGACTGTTTTTTATGGGGCGCCAGGGTATGTGCCGCCGCACCAGACACCGGAGGGCACTCAAGAACCGGAATATGGCCGGCAAGAACGAGAATACGGCCGGAAAAAACCGGAATACGGCCGGCAAGAACAAGAATATGGTCGGCAGCAGCCCCAATATAAAACGTCTGGGCTAAAGGCTCAAAAAGAGCCTGAGAAAAACAGCCGTTCACTGCTGTTTGCAATTTTAGCCAGCGCAGTATCTCTGGTGGCGTTGATTTTACTGTGGACTCCGATTCTTTTGTGAGAGACTGGTGAGAGGAGAAAACAGCTATGGAATTTATGGTGTATTATATTATATTGATATTGTCTTCCATCCCTCCGGCAGCCTGCCTCACAGCGGGGCTCGTGGTTTCCTTCCGGAAGAAAAAGCCGGCGCCCCAAAAAGTGCTGGTGCTTTTGCTGCTTTCGCTGTACAGCACAGCTTCGATATTCTGCGGCTTTTTTCAATCTCTGTCTGAGGGCGTCGGCTTTTATGGCTGGCATTTGTGGATCAAGGGTATATTGCTTGGCGCAGTATTTCTGGTCATGGCAAGAGAAGCCTCCGTTGAAAGGAAAAACTGGATATTTGCCGCTTTGTTTGCCTTTTGTATATTTGCTTTATTTGCCTCCGGAAGCGGGGCGGGGAGCATTGTTTTTAAAAATTTTGGGATAATAAATGTTTTTGGACTGCTCGCGGACTATGTGCCGCTTGTTACGGGCCTTTTGTTTATTTTTATCCCGGGCAAAAGGAAGGCCGGGCCTCTGACGGGAGGTAAGCGTATATGATGTCCATACAGGAGTTTCTATGGGAAACAGTACCTTATGTATTTTTTTCCGCCTGGCCGCTGCTGTGGATGATTTTAGGGATTGTTTTTTGTGTGCGCCGCCAGCCGGCGGCAAAGACGATTGTTTTGCTTGCTCTGGCCATTAAAAGCTTTCTGCCGTCGCTGCTGATTTGGCTGTATTTTCCAATGGTTCTTAAAGGATATAGCCTGGGACTGCTGCTTATTGTCCATTTTGGAGGGGATATGCTCCTTCTGGCGGTGATCATCGTGGCTGTCCTGCGGTATAAAGGAAGAAGACCGGCAGCGGTGATTTCAGCGGTTCTGTCCGGCGCCGCGCTTTTGTTTGAATTTCTGTCGGTCGTGTGGGCACTGACCGCTTTTGACCGGGTGTTTGGTAACTGGCTGTCAGCAGTGTTAATGCTTGGCGGCGAGGGATTTGCTGCGGCGCTTTTGTCTGCTGCAGGGGGCCTTGTGTTTATCTTTGGAACCGGCAGACAAAAAGACCGCTGATGCGCGCCGTATCCGGTGCAAAGGCTGTCTGTTATTACTTTTCCATTATGGAATGATGTTAAATTTTTATCATTGGACGAAGGCAAAATCATATACAATCTGCCGGAATTATGCTATTATTAATGGGAAAAAGAAGCAAAATGTACAATGACCGGCACCGCTGGATCGCCCCGATGCGGCGTATGCAGGTCGGATCGCTTTACGGAGGATTGAATATGAAGATTGTAGGTGTATCTCTCGGAACAAGAAACGGTTCAAATGATGCCATGTGTAAGGAAGCATTAAATGCTGCCAGAGAAATGGGCGCAGAGGTTTCTTTTATCCATCTGCTTGACTGGGATATTAAAGATTGTACCGGCTGTGTGGCCTGCTCCCGCGGACTTGTGATGGGCAAGGGCAATATCTGCACAAGACGTGATGAATTTGATGATTTCAGAAGCCAGCTTCTGGATGCAGACGGCGTATTATGGGTCGATCCTATTTTTGAAAAGGGCGGCAGCGGCCTGCACCATACGATCATGGATCGTTTTGGCCCCAGATTTGACCGCGGCATGAACATCGTAGCTCAAAAGATCAGTGAGGAAGCCGGCGGAAAGCCTGTGGATCCGAGATTATTAAAGGACAAGGTCATTTCCTTTATCGGTATCGGTGGCTCCGACTGGGCGACTGCGATTGAGTATGATCATTCGATGCTGGCACTTTCTCCGGCATGGAAGGTTATTGATAATGAAAAATTTGCATGGTCCAAAAATATTATCATGGAGGACGAAAAGGTTGAACGTGTCCGTGAGATCGGCCGCAACCTGGCAAAGGCTGCCGCAGATATTGAAAATGCTCAGTATATGGGTGATCCGGGCGTATGTCCCCATTGCCACAGCAAAAATTTTTACCTTGATCCCCAGTCCACTCATGCGATCTGCATGACCTGCGGTATTGAAGGCGATCTGACCGTTGAGGACGGCAGGATCAAATTTGTATTCCCGGAAGAGCAGCTTGCTCATGCTCATGATACGATTTCCGGTAAGTTTATCCATGCGGATGATATTAAAGAAAATGAAGGCAAGGCTATGGCAAACCGCAATACGGATAAATTTAAAGAAAGCCAGGAGCGCATCAAAGCGTTTGATATTCCGGAGGTACTTCCGCCGGCAAAAAGAGAATGCATAAAATAAGCGCTTTGCGTAAAAATAAGCTTTTTCAGGCCGAAAGGCATAAAAGCTGAACGGCATAAAAATTGAAAAAGGTATAAAATTTAATATTTGAAAAACGAAAAAGCCGGACGGCAGTGGACGTTTTGTTGACTGCTGCCCGGCTTTTATAAGCTCTGTCATTGACAGCGCTGCCATCCGGCCGATATAATATGAACATAGGCTGAATATGATTTGGGAGGGAGGCAAAGCGATGTATTGTCCAAATTGCGGAAACAGACTTGAGGATGATGCGCTGTTTTGTTCACAGTGCGGCAGGCGGATCAAACATCCGGCGCCATTACAAAATCAGGATGGAAACAGAAAGAAAAAGCAAAGAAAAAAACGGAAAAAATGGCCGTGGATTTTGCTGGCAGCTGTTTGTGCAGCCGGCGGCGGAACGGCCGGTCTTGTTCTGTTTTTTACCGGAAATCAGGGACAGCCGGCGGCATACGAAGCGTACTATGAGCCGGTCGATGCAGATAATGTGTGCTATGAGGATGGTTATGTTTATGTCGGTTCACATTTGCTTGTGACCGCAGCGGAAAATGCTTCATTTAAGCAGATACAGTCATTGGCCGGTGATTTTGGAGGGGAGATTGTAGGCTACATTTCGCTGTCCAATGACTATCAGATCAATTTCCCCGAAGGCAGAACCTACGACGAGCTTTTAGAGATTGCAGATACTATGGAGGCGGATTCCCATGTGCTTTCGGCAGAACTGGAGCTGGTACAGACATTGCAGGCGGACACCGTGGATTATACGACCGATCCGTGGGGGCCCTCATCCGGGGATGATCATACAGGACAGGAATGGTCGGATATTCCTGACGGCGCAAACTGGTGGGCTGAGGCCATCGGAATGCCCCAAGTATGGTCCGAAGATAGTTCTTATGCTGAAGTGAAGGTTGGGCTGATCGATTCTTATTTTGATACGCAGACTCAGGAACTGTCCGGTGTATTTGATGTAAATGGCGTTGTGGGCCAGGATGGGATCAATGTTGCGCAGCGGTATACTCAGGCGGCTTCCGGATCAAGCCAGGGACGTTCGGCCTCAGATTTTGCCCATGGAACAGTCGGCGCGGGAATCATTGCTGCGAAAAATGACAGCACGGGAATCTGTGGTATCAGCCAGAATACCCGTCTGTACGGTGTATCTTTATTTGGAAATTCAGAAGAATGGAATGTATCGGTTATGGCCTATAAGTACGGTATTGCATGGCTTTTAAACCGGGGCGTGCGGATCATCAATATTTCCATGGGCGAAGAGCTGCTGATTTTTTGTGCGCAGATGGAGGCATCCGGGCAGGATACCCGGACGGATGTGGCTTTGCAGGTTCTTTCTATATACAATGAAAGTCTGAGTATGTTTCTTGAACGCTGCCTGAAATATTATGATTTCCTGATCGTTAAGTCTGCGGGAAATACAAGCGGCTATGAATATGTCCAGGTGGACATTAGTGAGTCTGCGCCGTACGGTTACCGCATGGCCTTGGCATCCGATACGGCGGATTCCCGTATTCGGATAGAATGTGACGCAAAATATGACTCTTTTGGCGGGATCAGCGATACCAAGGTCAGGAATCATATCCTTATTGTCGGTGCACTGGACCTTCGCGTCAGTCATCCAAGGGAAAATGATCCGTATACAAATACGGTGAATACACCGGGTGTAGCGGAAACACGCCGTGTATCTGTGGCTGATTTTTCAAATACAGGGCAGCGCGTGGATATTTATGCGCCAGGTGGCCATATTATCGTGGATGATGAAACGACAGAATATGGTATTTTGAGTACATTTCCCGGCAATCAGACCGGTTATATGTATGGAACCTCCCAGGCGGCGCCTATGGTGGCCGGGACGGCAGCGCTTGTATGGGGGAAAAATCCCGCTCTGACAGCATCGCAGGTGAAGCAGCTGATCTGTGCCAGCGCTGATTGGCAGGTAGGTACATTCCAGTATCGGTCATTAAATACACGCAGAGCTGTGGAGAATACATTTGAGTCCGGAAATACGACAGCGCCTTCCGTATCGGATTCGGCGATCGTGCTGGGGTATGCCTATGAGTGGATCACGGATGAGGAAGGCAATCAGATGCCTTCAAGAGTGGATGCACAGATCACGATTTTAAATGCAGATAAAAGCCAGACATTACAGGAACTAATGCTGGATGAGCGGCATGAATTTTCTGCCATACTGGAGCCGGGCGATTATATTATTCATGCGGAATATGAAGACTATGAGCCTTATGAGGCACAGCTTCATCTTGAAAAAAATCAGACGGTTTATTATGAAATTGAATTTGCCCTAAAGCTCGATTATGATCGTGACCGGGCAATTTATACCCGCTATCTTGTTGACGGCGGATACCGGCAATTAATATCCACAGCGGAATCGGAGCTGATTGACGGATTGTTTACGGATTCATCGGTATGGCAGATTTCTGCGGCAATGGCGGATGTGAATAATGACCGGCGGTATGAACTGATCCTTCAGATTGCAGATACACAGATGAGCGGGCCGGCAGGATATAGTACGGTGAGCTTCCTGCTTGGCATTGAAGATGTGGATCAGGTCGTGAAGTATCAGGAAGCCTATTATACCGGCGGAACGATGCTTGGAAGTCTTATTTATTTCCGCACGGATCATGAGCAGGAAAAAACCGTGGCAGTGCTGAATGATGCGTATAAAGAAGGTGTTTACAGACATGAAAGTACGTCATCCGTTTTTTCAGAAGACCTGACGACACCGGACGTGGTATACAGCGCCTATTATTATGCGGTTATGGATGGGTTTGATATGTATGATGACGAGCTTGAACGGATTCAAAATGAGACAGAGTATTACTATTATCCGGAACCTTCAACTCTGGCCTGCTATCAGATTGACGGACAGTATGTGCCGGAGGAAACCTATGAAGCGGTTTCTGAAAATTATGTGTATTCAGAAGATATGATCCCGCAGCTGGAAACGGGAACCTATGACGACCCCATACCGGATAATCCATATATTACCGGGGATGAACCGCAGCAATGAATAATGAAATGTGAAAGGGAGTGCTGAAAAAATGTATAAAGTACTGTTTACAGTCCGAGAGAAGAAAAAGGAAACGACAAGGGAATTTATGCTTGGGACAGTGGATACGCCGGAATATGACGCGGTCATGGATGAGATTTCGGAAACATTGTATGGCATGGATTTAGAGTACAATGATGTGGATGGTGACGGCGATATGGCTGTGGATGATGCGCTGATTGCGATTTCTGAGGAAGAGGACTTTGAAAAGACGCTGCATGGCAAAAAAGCGGTCTATTATATTAAAGGAGAAAATCAATGAAAAAGGAGAAGCCCAGGACGAACTGTGAGTGCTGTATGAATTATTATTACGATGACGACTATGGTTATTATACATGTGATATGAGCCTGGATGAGGACGAGATGGCCCGGTTTATTACCGGACGGTTCGATGCCTGTCCGTATTTCCAGTACGGAGATGAATATAAAATCGTGCGCCATCAGATGTAGTATTAAAAATGGGAGGTATTTTGATGATGAAGTCCTATATTATGGCATTGGATCAGGGGACAACAAGTTCAAGAGCCATCATATTTGACCATGCCGGCAGGGCAGCAGCGATTGCACAGGAGGAGTTTACGCAGTATTATCCAAAGCCCGGATGGGTGGAGCACGACCCGAAGGAAATCTGGTTTTGCCAGCGTTCCGTGGCAGAAAAGGCCATAGCTCAGGCTGGGATCGGCCCTCAGCAGATTGCGGCTATTGGTATCACGAATCAGAGAGAGACAACAGTTGTCTGGGACAGGGAGACTGGTGAACCGGTCTATCCGGCGATCGTCTGGCAGTGCAGGCGGACGGCGGATATGATCGATGCACTGGAACCGGAATTTTGCGATTATATTAAAAAGACGACCGGGCTTGTGCCGGACCCATATTTCAGTGCAACAAAGCTTAAATGGATTTTAGATCATGTGGAAGGCGCCAGAGAAAAAGCGCGGGAGGGAAAGCTTCTTTTTGGAACGATCGATACATGGCTGATCTGGAATCTTACCGGAGGGAAGGTATTTGTCACAGATTATACAAATGCTTCCCGGACGATGCTTTTTGATATTCATAAGCTGTGCTGGGACAAGAGGATTCTTGACTATTTTGATATTCCATACGCGATGCTTGCTCAGGTCTGCCCGTCGAGTGCCGTATATGGGAAAACGCTGACGGAATATTTTGGCGCTCCGGTCTGCATAGCCGGAGCGGCCGGCGATCAGCAGGCGGCGCTGTTTGGACAGTGCTGTTTTTCGGCGGGCGATGTGAAAAATACTTATGGTACAGGCTGCTTTTTGCTGATGAATACAGGAGAGCGGGCGGTGACAAGCCATCACGGACTTGTAACGACCATTGCCGCAAGTACGAAAAATCATGTGGAATATGCGCTGGAGGGCAGTGTGTTTGTCGCCGGAGCCTGTATTCAGTGGCTCCGTGATGAGATGGGAATGATCGAAAGCTCTGCGATGTCCGAGGGCGTTGCCCGGGAAGTCGATGATACGAATGGTGTGTATATTGTGCCGGCCTTTACCGGACTTGGAGCGCCTTACTGGGATTCCTATGCCCGGGGAATGGTTGTTGGCGTGACGCGGGGAACCGGACGGGCGCATTTTGTCCGTGCGGCGCTGGAAGCTATTGCGTATCAGACATATGATGTGCTTAAAGCTATGGAAAAGGATGTGGGTATTTGCCTGGGACGCCTGAAGGTTGACGGCGGCGCAGCAGCCAATAGCCTTTTAATGCAGTTTCAGTCGGATATTTTAAATGTATGCGTGGAAAAGCCGGCCTGTCTTGAGACAACGGCGCTCGGCGCGGCTTATCTGGCCGGCCTGGCGGTAGGCTACTGGGACAGCCGCGAAGAAATCGCGGCCAACTGGACGCTGGCCCGGAGCTTTGCGCCATCCATGGACCAGGAAGCTGTCAGACAAAAAATCTGCGGATGGCACAGAGCGGTGCGGGCAGCAAGGGCCTGGGCGGCCGATGATATATAAACGTCGTATCTCCGTCCGCAAGGCGCGGTGGAAATCTATTCAGCCATGCATCTCGCGTTTACGCTGCCTTGCAGCTATGCGCCGCTGACGCGGCTAAACGCTCGATGACGGCTAAGCGCCGTATGTCCGGAGATACAAAATCACCTCTGCAAGTAAACTTGCGCCGGGCTTTTGTATCTCCGTCCGCATGGCTGAATAGGTACGACATTTTTTGAAAGTTTTGGTGGATTGGTTGAAAAATAAAATTGAGTGTGATACCATAAATACAGAATCGCATATGTGCTGTGGAGAGTTGAGAGTCAGGCAAAATAAAGCGCACCTTCCCGTGTGCTTTATCTGCCTGACCTTTTGCTGTGACCACTTAACGAAAACGAGCGTGAGCGAGGTTTGAGTTTAGTGGGAACGCACATCGGGACACTTAGAGAGAGCAAGCCGCAGTGTCTGCGGAATCATGATAAAAGTAGTAGGAGATGATACGATGTATGATGCAGTGATTATTGGTGCCGGCGTGGTTGGCTGTGCCATCGCCCGGGAGCTGTCCCGGTTTCAGGTAAACGCCTGTGTCATTGAGAAAGAGGAGGATGTCTGCTGCGGAACGTCCAAGGCGAACAGTGCCATTGTTCATGCCGGGTTTGATGCGGAGAACGGCACCCTCAAGGCAAAGCTCAATGTTGAGGGCAATAAAATGATGGAAGTGCTGGCCAGACAACTGGACTTTCCGTTCAGACGCAACGGGTCGCTTGTGATCTGTACGGATGAGGACGGCATTAAAGGGCTTGAGACATTAAAAGCCCGGGGAGAGAAAAATGGTGTACCTGGTCTTGAAATAAAAGGCCGTGAGGAATTGCTTGAGATGGAACCGAATCTTTCCGATCAGGTTGTGGCGGCGCTTTATGCGCCGACCGGCGGGATTGTCTGTCCGTTTAATTTAACGATTGCCCTGGCAGAAAATGCGGCGGTTAATGGTATTGAATTTCGTCTGAATACGGAAGTGACCGGTGTTTTTCCGGAAGCTGGCGGCTATAAAGTAACGACGAGCAATGGCGATATACAGACCCGGGCAGTCATTAATGCTGCCGGTGTGTATGCGGATCGCTTTCATAATATGGTCAGCAGCCGTAAGCTTCACATTACAGCCCGCAAAGGGGAATACTGTCTTTTGGACAAGACTGTTGGAAATTATGTGTCCCACACAATTTTCCAGCTTCCCGGGCCGATGGGCAAGGGCGTCCTTGTAACGCCGACGATCCACGGCAATCTTCTTGTAGGGCCGACGGCGGTAGATACACCGGATAAAGAAGCGACTAATACTACGAGGGAAGGTCTGGACACACTGATTGCCAAAGCCGGACAAAGTGTGAAAAATCTTCCGATCCGCCAGGTAATTACATCCTTTGCCGGACTGAGAGCGCATGAGGACGGAGACGAATTTATTATCGGCGAAGCCGAGGGGGCACCGGGATTTTTTGATGCCGCCGGCATTGAATCGCCGGGACTTACAAGCGCACCGGCTATTGGTGTTATGGCAGCCAAAATGGTGGCAGAATTTCTCGGCCTTTCAGATAATCCTCAGTTTTGTGAAACGCGTAAAGGCATACCGCATCTGGATGACATGGATTTTGAGCAGCGGGCAGCACTGATCCGGGAAAATCCTGCATACGGCAATATTATTTGCCGCTGCGAAATGATTTCAGAGGGCGAGATTATGGATGCGATCCACCGTCCTTTGGGTGCGCGCTCGTTAGATGGCGTCAAGCGGCGCACAAGAGCCGGTATGGGCCGCTGCCAGGCCGGCTTCTGTTCGCCAAGGACAATGGAGATCCTTGAGCGGGAGGTACCGTTAAGCATGATGGAAATTACCAAGTGCGGCGGGGATTCAAAAATCGTCCTGGGGCGCAATAAAGAGCTGGATCATCCGGGCTGCAGCCAACAGCCGGATCAACAAGCTTGCAGCAAACAGTGAGAGAGGATGGCTAAAATATGAGAGAATATGATATTGTCATCGTCGGCGGCGGCCCGGCAGGACTTGCCGCTGCGATTTCAGCAAAAGAAAACGGCGTGAGCGATGTACTCATCCTGGAACGGGATAAAGAGCTGGGCGGCATATTAAACCAGTGTATCCATAACGGCTTTGGCCTGCATACATTTAAAGAGGAGCTGACCGGACCGGAATATGCAGCGCGTTTTATAAAAAAGGCCATAGAATTAAATGTTGAGTATAAATTAAACACCATGGTGGCAGACATTTCCAAAGACCGGGTCATTACAGCGATCAGCCGTGAGGATGGGCTGATACAGATCAAAGCCGGGGCGATCGTTCTTGCCATGGGCTGCCGGGAACGTCCGAGGGGCGCCTTAAATATCCCGGGTTACCGGCCGGCCGGTATTTTTTCCGCAGGGACAGCCCAGCGCCTTGTGAATATGGAAGGCTACATGCCGGGCCGTGAAGTGGTGATTTTAGGCTCCGGCGATATTGGACTGATCATGGCCCGCCGGATGACCTTAGAAGGCGCTAAAGTAAAGGTTGTTGCCGAGCTTATGCCCTATTCCGGGGGATTAAAGAGAAATATCGTGCAGTGTCTGGATGATTTCGGCATCCCGTTAAAGCTCAGCCATACCGTGATCGATATTGACGGAAAAGAGCGGGTAAAGGGCGTGACCTTAGCACAGGTAGGCCCGGACGGAAAGCCGGTTCCCGGAACGCAGGAATATATTTCCTGTGATACGCTGCTTTTGTCTGTGGGGCTTTTGCCGGAAAATGAGCTGTCCAGAGGTGCCGGGGTTGCTTTAAGCCCGGTCACAAACGGACCGGTTGTCAATGAGAGCCTGGAGACAAGCCTTGATGGTATTTTTGCCTGCGGCAATGTACTCCATGTGCATGATCTTGTGGATTATGTGTCGGAGGAGGCTCATATGGCCGGAAAAAATGCGGCGCGCTATGTACTGGATAAAAAGTCCGGAAATACTTCCGACAGCCGCGGGCCGGTCATTACCCTTAAAGGGGAAAATGGCGTGCGTTATACGGTACCGTCAATGATTTTTACAGACCGCATGGAAGAGACGCTGACGGTGCGCTTTAGAGTAAGCAATGTCTTTAAAGATGCCGCGATATGTACATATTTTGGAGATACCTGTGTATCACGGCGCAAAAAGCGTGTCCTTGCGCCCGGAGAAATGGAAAATATTATTTTAAAGAAGAAGGATATTAAAGCTGCGGAAGGCTTGTCGTGCATCACGATCCGTATTGAACAGCAGTAACAAGGAGGCGCATTTATTATATGGAAAAAAGAGAACTGACCTGTATCGGCTGCCCCTTAGGCTGCGCCGTTACAGTAACGCTTGAAAACGGGGAAATCCAGAGTGTTACCGGAAATACATGCAAGCGAGGCGAAGATTATGCCCGCAAGGAAGTGACACATCCGACCCGTATTGTCACAACAACTGTGGCTGTCCGGGGCGGATGTAAGCCGATGGTTTCTGTAAAAACAAAAACCGATATACCAAAGGATAAAATTTTTGACTGTGTCCGCGCCTTAAAAGGTGTCACAGTGGACGCTCCGGTGGCGATTGGCGATGTAATTCTTGAAAATGTGGCGGACACCGGCGTGGATGTCGTTGCTACAAGCGATTGCAGGGAAGAGCCCTTGCGAAAGCAGGCATAACACGTTATAATGATAATGCATATACAGGTATGCGCCGGGCGGGCATATCCGTCCGGTGCGCCTGCGCAATACGCCCGACGTGCGGTGATGCGTGCCTGTGGCACGCGCCCTGCGCCGGCCGAAGCAAAGCGAAGACCCGGCAGGCTTGCACGAGCGGGCATCCGACGGGCCACGGTCATTGGGTGGCAATACCACGAGATGAGCGGGTTATCCGATTGCCGGGCTTATTGTGAAGGCCGGGCTTATTGTGAAGGGCTGAAAATGAGAAAGGATCGACAGTTATGAATCAGGCGTTTGTGGATGCGATCGAGGCTTCGCCGGTGATCGGTGCGGTAAAAAGTGAAGAGGGATTAAAGCGGTGTCTGACTTCAGAAGTCGGCGTCATTTTCATACTTTTCGGAGATATTTGCAATATCGGAGATATTGTCCGTCAGGTCAAGGATTCGGGAAAGCTGGCGATGGTTCATATGGATTTGATCGCCGGACTGAGTACCCGGGAAATCTCGGTAGATTTTATTAAAAAATATACGGCGGCCGACGGCATCATTTCCACAAAGCCGACCTTGATCAAACATGCGGGAGAGCTGGGACTTTATACAGTACAGCGGTTTTTCATGCTGGACTCCCTTGCTTTTGAAAATATTACCCGGCAGATCGGCGCGGCCCATCCGGATGTCATCGAAGTCCTTCCGGGACTGATGCCCAAGATTATCCGCCGGTTGACAAAGCTGTGTACCATTCCGGTGATCGCAGGAGGCCTGATCGGTGACCGGGAAGATGTGATGGCTATGCTTGACGCGGGCGCTATGGCAATCTCATCAACGAATGAATCGACCTGGTTTCTTTGAAGTTTTGTGGATTTGATTGAATTGAATAAAAAAAATGAAAAATTTTGAAATTAGGTATTGACTTTTAGGATGGATAATGGTAATATAGCTTTTGTCAGGAGGAAGCAAGACACCTGACAGTAAACTTCATAAAGATGCAGTTGTGGCGGAATTGGTATACGCGCTAGACTAAGGATCTAGTGGTCATTGCGACCGTACGGGTTCAAGTCCCGTCAACTGCACGATGAAAGCCCTTGAATTATCAGGGGCTTTTTTGTTTTGCATAGAAACGGTGTTTCTATGCAAAACAAAAGCTTTGCCTGGGATTTGCTTTCGCAATGTACAGATTTAAAGAAAGCATCCTTTTTATCTCAGCTGCAGGTACTGCAATTTTTCCTTTACTTGCCGGGGATCAGATGCTATGATAGCGTTAAAGAATAACCTTTTATGGGAGGAGAAAGCTGTATGAAAAAGGTAATAACGAGCGTGATCCTTACGGTGATTTACGCGCTGCTGGCATTTTATTTTGCGCTGCCGGCGATTAATCTGAAATCCAAAGAGTTCTATATGTATGTGATTTCTGTGATCATTGTTTATCTCATTGTATCATTTTTGACAGGAATGAAGAAAACAGACCGTTATGAGTGGTTTACGAAAAGTAATTCCATGCCAAAGGTGCGCCTGCGCGGTATGCGGCTGAAAACAAAAATCCTTGGCGGGATCATTGTTGTTGCTGCGGTGGTGCTTCTTGGCGGAAGCCTGATCTCAAGCGAATTTTTCCATGCGAAAAGCTATCAGCAGCTCATGCCTGTGCAGGACCGGCAGTTTGCCGAAGATATTAGCCAGATTTCCTTAAGAGATGTGCCTGTGGTAGACCGGGACAGTGCGGTGCGGCTTGGAAACCGGAAGCTTGGTGAGCTGGTCGATCTGGTGTCTCAGTTTGAAGTCGATGAAAGTGCCTATTCCTATACCCAGATCAACTATAATGACGTGCCGACACGGGTGGCGCCGCTGCGCTACGGCGATATTATCAAATGGTTTAACAATCAGTCGGACGGACTGCCGGGCTATATTTCTGTCAATATGACCACACAGGAGGTGTCCTTGGTTCAGCTGGAAGAAGGAATGAAGTACTCGCCGGGCGAATATTTTTTCCGTGACCTTGACCGTCATCTTCGATTAAGCTATCCGACATTAATCTTCGATGACTATCGGTTTGAGGTTGATGATGAAGGACGGCCGTACTGGATATGTCCGGTGATCGATTATACGATCGGTCTTTTTGGCGGAAAGGATATTAAAGCGGTTGTTTTAGTGGATGCGTGTACCGGCGCAACAGAGTACTATGATATTGCCGATGCGCCCACATGGATCGATCAGGCGTATTCCTCAGACCTTGTGGTGCAGCAGATCGACTACTGGGGAAAATACCGCAACGGTTTTTTAAATACGATTTTCGGACAGAAGGATGTGGTTGTTACATCCGGCGGCTATAATTATCTTGCCCTGGAGGATGATGTGTGGCTGTATACCGGTCTGACCTCTGCCGGCAATGACGCTTCCAATATTGGTTTTGTCCTTGTGAATATGCGGACGAAGGAAGCCCGTTACTATACGGTATCCGGAGCGACGGAGTATTCGGCGATGTCCTCGGCGGAAGGACAGGTGCAGCATTTATCCTATGTATCGACCTTCCCGATCCTTTTAAATATCGGCAATCAGCCGACCTATTTTGTATCGTTAAAGGATAATGCCGGGCTTGTAAAAATGTTTGCCTTTGTCAATGTGGAACGGTATCAGCTTGTAGCGATCGGTGATACGCTGAATGAAGCTTATTCGGAATATTTAAAGCTTCTGGCGCAAAACACGCAGGTAGATTCATCCGCGCTCACAACGACGGAAGGCGTGATTACTTATATATCTTCGGCTGTGCGCGATGGCAATACGTTTTACTATATTGAGCTGGACAATTCCGAACAGGTATTTGTAGCGTCCATCCAGTCTGCGGAAATTCTTGCAGTGCTGCGTCCGGGCGACCAGGTTCAGGTCGGTTATGTGCCGTCGGAGGACATGTTTATCGACATCAGCGAGATCAGCTGGACAGGAAGGGCGCTTCAGACGGAAACCGGAGCATCCGCGGCCGGCGAGACATCTGCATCAGATGAGACATCCGCGTCAGACGAAACATCTGCGGCCGGTGAGACAGAGCTGCCGCAGTGATTTTGGCATATAGCTGTTGCGGCATTGCAGAAGTTGGTATATAATGCTATATGCCTGAACAAATATATCGTTCAAACCAATACATTAAAACTGTATCATTTCAACCAGTATAACGGGGACATATTCAAAGCGGGCATGCAAATACCCGCTTTGTTATGGCTTTGGCCATGATAAGGAGGAAACGACAAACATGAGTAAAGTAAGGACACGTTTTGCGCCGAGCCCGACGGGGCGGATGCATGTGGGAAATTTAAGAACAGCATTATATGCCTATCTCATTGCAAAGCATGAGGGCGGAGATTTTCTTCTGCGTATTGAGGATACCGACCAGGAGCGCTATATGGAGGGCGCTGTGGATATTATTTACAGAACGCTTCAAAAGACCGGGCTCATCCATGATGAGGGGCCGGATAAGGACGGCGGCTGCGGCCCATATATCCAGAGTGAACGCCAGGCGGCGGGGATTTATATGAAATATGCAAAGATGCTTGTGGATAAAGGGGAGGCTTACTACTGCTTTTGCGACAGAGAGCGGCTGGATTCTTTAAAACAGGTTGTTGCGGGCAAGGAAATCTCGGTTTATGACAAACATTGTCTGAGCCTTTCCAAAGAAGAAGTGGAAGAGAAGCTTAAGGCAGGCGTGTCCTATGTGATCCGTCAGAATAATCCGCGTACAGGGACAACGACGTTCCACGATGAGATTTACGGGGACATCACAGTGGATAATTCCGAGCTTGACGATATGGTCCTTATAAAGTCTGACGGTTATCCAACCTATAATTTTGCAAACGTGGTTGACGATCATCTTATGGGGATCACCCATGTTGTCCGCGGGAATGAATATCTGTCCTCATCGCCGAAGTATAACCGACTGTATGAAGCTTTCGGCTGGGATATTCCGGTGTATGTGCACTGCCCTCTGATTACGGATGAAAATCATAAAAAGCTCAGCAAGCGCAGCGGCCACTCCTCTTATGAGGACCTGCTTGACCAGGGCTTTCTTTCCGAAGCGATTGTAAACTATGTGGCGCTTTTGGGCTGGTGCCCGGAGGATAACCGCGAGATTTTCACACTTCAGGAGCTCGTGGAGGCATTTGATTATCATCATATGAGCAAGACGCCGTCTGTTTTTGATATGACAAAACTGAAATGGATGAACGGCGAATATTTTAAGGCGATGGATTTTGACCGCTTTTACGATATGGCAGAGCCCTATATCCGCCATGCAGTGAAAAAGGACTTAAACCTTAAAAAGATCGCACAGATGGTGAAAACAAGAATTGAGATACTGCCGGATATTTATGAGCATGTCGATTTCTTCGATGAACTGCCGGAATATGACGTGTCGATGTATGTTCATAAAAAGAGCAAGTCCACACTTGAAAGCTCGCTTTCCGTGCTGAGCGCGCTTGTGCCGCTGCTTGAGGCACAGGAGGACTTTTCCAACGATGCGCTCTTTGAACTGCTTGTAGGCTACGCGAAAGAACATGGCTATAAAAATGCCTGTGTGATGTGGCCGGTGCGCACTGCCGTATCGGGAAAGCAGATGACGCCAGGGGGCGCCACGGAGCTTATGGAGCTTCTCGGCAAGCAGGAGTCTCTTGCGCGCATCGGTAAGGGCATCCAGATGCTTAGCGCTGCCGTACAGGCAGAATAAGGCAGGGGAAGTGCGATTTGTCCAGACAATTTAATGCACCGCAGCGGGAGGCAATCGTCCACCGGGACGGGCCGGCAATGGTTCTTGCCGGTCCCGGCTCGGGAAAAACGACGGTTATTACAGAACGTGTGCGGTTTTTGATCGAGACTGCCGGCGTTCACCCTGCATCGATTCTTGTTGTTACGTTTACAAAAGCTGCGGCCGCCCAGATGCGGGCGCGTTTTTTTTCACTGTGCGGAAATACTGCGCTTCCGGTGAGCTTTGGCACCTTCCACAGTATATTTTTTTCCATATTAAAAGCGGCCTACAATTACAGTGCGGCGGATATTATCACGGATGCCGGGAGAATGGAAATCTTCCGGGAGATCATTGCTGAGCTGGATATTGAGATGGATGATACGCCGGACTTTTTAAATGGTGTTGCCGGAGAGGTCAGCCTCGTAAAAGGGGAGCATATCGATCCGGCCTACTACTATTCGGTCAACTGTGCCGATGATATTTTCCGCAATATTTTTGCCGCGTACAACCGCAGGCTCCATCAGAGCCACCGGATCGATTTTGACGATATGCTCACCTTCACATGGGAGCTTTTTTCACAGCGCCCGGATATTCTTAGGGCGTGGCAGCGCCGGTTCCGTTATATTCTCATCGATGAATTTCAGGATATTAACCGGCTTCAATACGAGATTATACGAAAGCTGGCTGCCCCGGAGAATAACCTGTTTATTGTCGGGGATGACGATCAGTCGATCTACCGTTTCCGGGGAGCAAAGCCGGAGATCATGCTGGGCTTTACAAACGATTATCCCGATGCAAAAACGATCATTCTCAATGTAAATTACCGATGCAGCAGTCCGATCGTGGAGGCTGCCCTGCGGGTGATCAATAATAATAAAACCCGCTATAAAAAACAGCTTAAGGCGGCGAATCCCGGAAATACGCCGGTTGATGTCAAGCAGTTTGAGAATATGCAGGAGGAATATGATACCCTTATTAAAGAGTTGTATCATTACCACAAAGAGGGAATCCCTTTAAAAAATATGGCGGTGCTGTACCGCACGAATACCGGGGCCCGTCAGCTTCTGGCCCGGCTTATGGAGTATAATGTGCCGTTTCGTGTCAGAGATAGCGTGCCAAATCTTTTCGAGCACTGGATTGCCCGGGATATGCTGGCCTATATCCGCATTGCCCTGGGGCGTTCCGGGCGCAGCGATTATCTCAGAGTGATCAACCGGCCGAAACGCTATATTTCCCGGCAGCTGATGTCACTGGCGGCGGGGCCGGACCTGTCAGATTTTAAGCGTGTGCTGACGGCTGTAAAAAAGGGCTGCCAGGACAAGGAGTGGATTGCCCAGCGCATGGATCAGCTCATTTATGATCTGACAAGTATCCGCGCCATGGAGCCGTATGCGGCGCTGAGCTACATCCGTTATGGCATGGGCTATGATGCGTGGCTTGTGGATTATGCCCGGGAGCGCAGGCTTAAGGAGGATGAGCTTTTGGAGGTTGCCGCAGACATTTTAGAAAGCGCCAGAGGCTTTGAACATTTTGAAGACTGGTTTCAATACATTGACGATTACGGGCACCGGCTGAATGCCAGGCGGCGGCAGCAGCAGGATGATGATACCGATGCCGTTGTTTTGTCTACGATGCACAGCGCCAAAGGGCTGGAGTATGATGTAGTGTTTATAATCGATGCCAACGCGGGCGTAATCCCGCATAAAAAGGCTGTGCTTGAAGCAGATGTGGAGGAAGAACGCCGGATGTTTTATGTGGCAATGACGCGGGCCAGAAACTGCCTTCATATTTATTTTGCCAGAGAGCGCTACCATAAGCCGGCGGAAATGTCCTGCTTTGTAGGCGAGCTTTTAATGGACCGCTCCCGCTTTGTGAAGGGCGCCCGGGTGCGCCATCGCACCTACGGTGAGGGCACAGTCATGGAAGTGACGCCGACAGCGGTAAAGATATTATTTTCAAAGAGCAAGGCGATAAAGACACTGAATCTGTCCTTTTGTATTTCCAATCAGATGCTCAGTCTTGTCCGCGAAGCGGATATACATTGACTTTTGCACAAAAATGTGCTAAAAATAAAGAACAATATATGCAAATTCGATATTGGTAGAATTACAGAAACGAGGTGTTAATATGCAAAAGAGAAGAAGGCGGCTGTGGAAAGCGGTGGTGATGGCTGTTGTTCTGGCCCTTGTGCTTCCGGTAGCTGCCTTTGCTGCATCCGAAGATGCCGGGGCCGCAGGACAGCCGGCGCTGTTTGCGACCTTCTGGGCGCTTGTGCCGCCCATTGTGGCTATTGTACTGGCTCTGATCACCAAGGAAGTATACAGCTCACTGTTTATCGGAATTTTAGTGGGCGGTATTTTTTATTCCGGGTTCAGCTTTGAGGGCACGCTGAATCACATTGTAGAAGGGGGCTTTGTCAGCGTCCTTTCGGATTCCTATAATGTAGGTATTATTATCTTCCTTGTCATCCTCGGGGCGATGGTGGCGATGATGAACCGCGCCGGAGGGTCGGCTGCTTTTGGCCGCTGGGCCAGCAAGCGGATCAAAAGCCGTATCGGTGCTCAGCTTGCGACGATTGTTCTGGGCGTGCTGATTTTTATTGACGATTATTTTAACTGCCTTACGGTCGGCAGTGTGATGCGTCCGGTGACCGATAAGCATCAGGTTTCCAGAGCGAAGCTTGCCTATCTGATCGACGCTACGGCAGCGCCTGTGTGCATCATTGCACCGATTTCGTCCTGGGCGGCAGCAGTCAGCGGCTTCGTGGAAGGTGAGGATGGACTGGCACTGTTTATCAAGGCTATTCCATATAATTTTTATGCATTATTTACAATTTTGATGATGATCCTGATTGCAGTGATGAAGGTAGACTACGGCCCGATGGCGCTTCATGAGGCCAACGCGCTTAAGGGCGATCTGTTTACGACGAAAAATCAGGTGTATAAAGAAGCATCCGTAGAAGGGGCCAATGCCAAAGGCCGGGTGATTGATCTGGTGCTGCCGATCATCGTGCTGATCATCTGCTGTATTATCGGTATGATTTACAGCGGCGGATTTTTCTCGGGTGTGGATTTTGTGACGGCATTTTCACAGAGTGATGCTTCCGTAGGGCTTGTGCTTGGAAGCCTTGTGGCGTTTATCATTACGATCATTTATTATATGATCCGCCGGGTACTGAGCTTTTCGGACTGTATGTCCGCACTCCCCGAGGGCTTTAAGGCGATGGTTCCTGCGGTGCTGATCTTAACGATGGCATGGACGCTTAAAGCTATGACAGACAGCCTCGGAGCGGCAGAATTTGTGGAAGAGGCCATGAAAGCCAGTGCACAGGAGTTTATGATGTTTTTGCCGGCTATTATTTTCCTTGTGGGCTGCGGCCTTGCCTTTGCAACAGGAACGTCCTGGGGAACCTTTGGTATTCTGATCCCGATTGTTGTCGGTGTTTTTGAAAATTCGGACCCGACATTGATGGTGATTTCCGTTTCTGCATGTATGGCCGGCGCTGTCTGCGGTGACCACTGCTCGCCTATTTCCGATACGACGATTATGGCCTCGGCTGGCGCCCAGTGCGATCATGTAAACCATGTGACCACACAGCTGCCCTATGCGATCACGATTGCAGCAATCTCTTTTGTGACGTATATTATTGCCGGATTTGTAAAGACAGCGTTTATCGCACTGCCGGTCGGCGCGCTGCTTGTTTTCGGTTTCCTGCTTCTGATGAAATATATGCAGAAACGCAAGGCGTGACGGCGGCAGCAAAGACGGCATAAAATGGATTTTGAGCGGCTTTTTTGAGGGCTGACGCCGGGATGGTGCAGATTCATGCGGATTTTGTTAATTTTGTATTGCAGTTTTGGCGTTTATCTGGTAAAGTCTTTGTATGTAAACAAAATAAAATGTATATGAAGTCCTGCGGCGGGCAGCGGCCCGTAACGGCTGCCGCTGTGCCGGACTGCTGAGTTGCTGCGCGGGACTGTCAGAATGTGAGGTAGTGTATGAGCGAAAATATCCATGATAAAGACTGTGACTGCGGATGCCAGGATAATAACGATGAGGCAACCGTAACCCTTACCCTTGATGACGGCTCTGAACTGGAATGTGCGGTACTGGCTATTTTCCCTGCCGGACAGAATCAGTATATTGCGCTTGTTCCGCTGGATCAGGAAGACGAGGAGGATGGCGACGTTTATCTTTACCGCTTCCAGGAATTTGAGGACGGCGAGATACAGCTTGATAATATCGTTGATGACGATGAGTATGAGATCGTTGCCGATGCATTTGACGAGCTGTTAGACAGCGAAGAGTTTGACGAAATGTTTGAAGACGAGGACTGATATTTAAAGGCTTCCTGAAGTCTGTCAGGATTTCCTTAACGATGCCGTTTGGCTGTGCAAAGGTGCACTGCATGGTCAAACGGCACTTTTTTAGGTTGATACTTTAGCGGAAAGAAGTGATAAATAATGAAAGAGATATGGGAAAAAGCCAGAAGCCTGAAAGCGGCGATTATTGCTGACCGGCGCTATCTTCACCAGCATCCGGAAATCGGTCTGGACCTTCCAAAAACCTGTAACTATATCCGCCGGCGTCTGGATGAGATGCATATTCCGTGGAAAGACCATGTGGAGGAGCTTCCGCCGAAGCTCACGAAGGATTTTATAGAAGCCGGTTTCCCATCCATGACGCGGGCAACAGGGATCACAGCCACCATCGGACATGGCGGGCCGTGTATTTTGCTGCGGGCGGATATGGATGCGCTTCCGATTAAAGAGGAAAATGATCTGCCTTTTGCATCAGCCAATGACTACGGCCATATGTGCGGCCATGACAGCCATGTGGCGATGCTTTTGGGAGCCGCTGCGATTTTAAAGTCCATGGAGAGCAAGCTGGCCGGAACGGTCAAGCTTTTATTCCAGCCGGGGGAGGAGACCGGTGCCGGTGCAAGGCTGATGGTACAAAACGGTATATTAAAAGACCCGGAGGTGGATGCGGCTCTTGGAATCCATATTCATTCCGATAAGCCTGTGGGCGAGGTGACTTACAGTAAAGGGGTCAATTCAGCTTCGCTGGATACTTATATTGTAAAAATCCGCGGACGGGGCGGCCACAGCTCTGCGCCCCACCAGTGTATTGATCCGCTGATGATTATGAACCAGATTTATCAGGCGGTGAATCTTTTAGTGACCCGGGAAACAGACCCGGAAGCGATGGTCGCCCTGACATGCGGCGTGGCCCGGGGCGGCACGGCCGTTAATATTATTCCGGAAACCGCGGAAGTACATATTGGTGTGCGGACATTAAATATCGAAGCCAGAGAGCACTTAAAAAAGCGCATCCCTGAGCTTGTGGACGGCTATGTAAAGGCATGGAGAGGAACGTATGAGCTGACCTGCTTTGCAACGCCGAGCACTTACAGCGACAGTGATTTTTGTGACCAGATGCTTCCATTTATCCGGGAGATTGCCGGTGAAGAAAACGTTCATATCTGCCCGCCGATGAAAGGTACGGAAGATTTTGGCTATATTACACAGCAGGTGCCGGGAATGTATTTGTGTCTCGGCGACGGCGCGCCCGGCGCAGCACCGCTGCATAATGCAAAAATGATGCTCCGCGAGGAGGCCTTTTGCGAAGGTGCGGCACTGTATGCCAACTGTGCGGTGCAATGGTTAAAGCTTGCAGCCGGTAAAGCGGCGGACGCATCCGGCACGTTTTTCCGGAAAAAATCCGGGGAAGACTGTGGCCTGCATGAAAAAAACGGCTGCGGACAGGAGGAATAGGCGATGAATACAGGAAAAAATCTGTTTAAGCGGGGATTTAAGCTGCCCCATGTGTATGTCATCCTTTTATTTATGATGCTTCTGGTTGTTATTATGTCCTGGGTCATCCCAAGCGGCGCCTATGAGCGTGTCCTTGACGGAACGACCGGGCGCGAGATCATTAATCCCGACCAGTTTGCCTATGTGGAAAATGAGACGCCCATTACCTTTATGAATTTTTTTGAGGCTGTCTATAACGGCTTTGTCAGCGGCGCCAGCATTATGGGGACACTGTTTATCTGTTCCGGCGTGATCTATATTCTTGAGGTTTCCGGCGCCTTTGGCGCGGGCATCCAGAAAATATTAAAGGCGATGAAAGGCCGGGAATTTTCCGTAGTCGTGATCTTTTATACGATTTTTGTCATCTTCGGCGTACTTGGATACGGCGAGGCGGCCTATCCGTTTTATCCGCTGGCCGTAACCATCGGGCTTGCCCTTGGCTATGACCGTGTTGTGGGAACCGGAATGGCGGTCGTTGGAAGTACCGTTGGTTTTACATGCGGTATGATGAATATGTTTACTACCGGCGTGGCCCAGCAGCTTGTGGGGCTGCCGATGTTTTCGGGTATGGGTATGCGTGCCGTGGGACTTGTAGTTTTTTATGTGATCGGATTTTTGGGACTGTTTTTTTACTGCAAAAAGATTCGGAAAAATCCGGAAAAAAGTATTGTCCGGGATGAATATTTATCTCAGAAAACACAGCAGTTTGGCGAAGAGGAGCTGGCGATGAACATCCCAAGAGTCCTTGGGCTGATCGCTTTTGTGGCCGTGATTGTCATCCAGGGCGTCGGCGCTGTGGGCTTTTCCTGGTCTTTTCCGCAGATTGCGGCTCTGTATGTGATTTTTGCCTTTGTTTTGGGGATCATTTTCCGTATGGGGCCAAGCCGTGTGTGCGAGATTTTTACAAAAGGAGCGACGCGGGTGTTTGGTGCCGCCTTTGCCATCGGCCTTGCCAATGCCGTTGTGACGCTGATGAACCAGGCACAGATATTAGATACGCTTGTCTATAAAATGTCCGGGCTGCTGGAAGGACAGAGCGTGATTTTGACGCTGCTGATCATTTATGTGTTTGTGACGCTGTTTAACTTTTTTGTCGTTTCCGGCAGCGGAAAGGCGGTCATCGTCATGCCGATCCTTCAGCCCCTTGGCAAAATATTAAATATTAACCAGCAGGTGCTTGTGCTGACCTACCAGTATGGCGATGGCATTACAAACAGCTTCTGGCCGGGCAGCGCCATGGTCGGACTTGCGCTGTGCGGTCTCGGATACGGCGAATGGATACGCTTTTGCTGGAAGATTTATACATCGATGATGGCTGCGGCGTTTATTCTGGTCATTATCGCCAATGCCATTGGCTACGGCCCATTTTAACAGGAGGTGATTGCTTTGAAAGCATTGGATATATTATATGAGCTTGTGGGTGTGCGCAGTGATACGGGAAGTGCCTTTGAGAGCGCGCTTGGAAACCGGATTTATGAACTGATCTGCGCAGATGATTATTTTAAAGCCCATCCGGAATTTTGTGGTATGGAAACCTTCGGCGATTTTCTCGGGCGTCCCATTGTGTGGGCCTTCCGCCCGGGAGAAACGAAAAAGACTGTGCTGCTTTCCGGGCATTATGATGCTGTGGAAATTGAAAGCTACGGAACATTTAAGGACGTGGCGACAAAGCCGGAGGCGCTTCGGGCGGCACTTTTGGCGGAAGACCTCCGGGCCGGCGGCGTCAATGACGAGGAGTTTTTTGAGGACCTTCACGATGAAAACTGGATTTTCGGCCGCGGCTGCGCCGATATGAAGGGTGGCCTGGCAGTGGCTATGGAGGTGCTTTTTGACAATACTCCCAGAAAAAACAGTATTTTATTTGTAGCTGTGCACGATGAAGAAAATCTGTCGGCAGGGATGCGCCTGGCGATGCCTTTTATCCGGCAGCTTGCACAGAGATTCGGGCTTGAGTTTGCACTTTGCCTGATCGGAGAGCCTCAGGTCAATGACCCGAAGCTCCCAAATGTCAATATGTATGCCGGCGGCGCAGGAAAAGTGCTTCCGATGATTCTTGCCCGGGGCGCCCTGTCTCACAGTGCCCAGTCGCTTGAAGGGCTTAATGCCGCCTATATGCTGGCGGAGGTCGTGCGGGAGATCGAACTGAATACGGATTACATTTCCTCTGATTACGGGATCAGCGTCTCGCCGCCGACGGTGCTTATGGCAAAGGACCTTAAGCCGGCTTACGATGTTTCCCTGGTGGAATATGCTGCCGCGGGGATCAATGTGCTGTTTTTGGAAAGTATTTCTCCCGATGCGCTCATGGATAAGGTCGAGGCTTCCTGCAAAAAGGCGATGGCGGCGGTAGCCGGCCGTTATAAGCACGCCTTTGAGGTTTCGGAGGCAATGGGCGCTGTAAAGCCGGAGCTGTTTAAAAATTTTGCACCGAAGGTGATGCGGCTGGAAGCGCTCATAGCGCTTGTTAAGGAAAAGGAAGCGGACTTTGACCGTGTGCAGGAACACTTTAACGATGTTTTGGCCAAAAATATCCGCAGCGGCGCCATGACGCTGATGCAGGCCAGCGCCGCTTACATGCAAAATCTTATGGAGCGCTCCGGGATCAAGGAGCCGGCCGTTGTCATCGGTATCGCTCCGCCTTACTATCCCGCAGTGACAAGCTGCCGCTTGGATGGCGGTATCGACTCGATTGAAGCGCTGTATGAAAAGGCCGCGAAAGCCTGCGGGCTTTGCGGCAGCGTGGCACCGTATTTTGCGGGCATGGGCGACATCAGCTATATGATGTGTGCAGACCCCGGCGCTCAGAAGCGGCTGATGAAAAATCTGACGCTGCCGGAAACAATCTATTCCATCCCGTTTGACGACATCGGTGCGCTGTCCATGCCCTCCTTCTGGATGGGGCCCCGCTCGAAAGCGATCCATCAGTGGAAAGAGCGGGTATATAAGCCGGACATTGAAACCATTCTTCCGGCAATGATGCGCAGTCTGATCGAGGAAATTTAGTGATGCGGGGATGCGGGGAAAGGCGCCGGTTCGCCGGATTATGAATATACCAGCACGCCAGGCCATATCCCGCCCTGTCCCGGTTGGGCTATTATGGAAACTCAGATATTATGGAAAGGAAAGTGACTGGAAAAATGACATTTAAGATGCCGGAATATAAAGAACCGGATTTTGACCAGGATTTTTTGAAAAATGCACCGGATGCCCGGCTGGTACCGGCGCAGAAGGATTTTGTGGCGCCGGACAATTATCATGCGACGACAATCTTTCCGGAATATTTTAAGATTAACGGAAAGTGGATTTTAACACAGGAGAGCCGTATGGACTGTGTAGCGGTATACGACGGTCAGACGATCCGGGTGCTGGAGTTTAGAAACCTTAAGAAGGGCGATCTTGTCGTTGTTGGCCGCAGCGAGGATGCCAGCGAAGGCATTTATGTATATCCTTATGGCTTTGAGCGTCCGTCCGGGGGCGGAACGGATGAGGCGTTTTCCTTCCGGACACTGCGCTCCCGCGAGACCGCTTATTCAAAGGATTATGATGAGCTTTATGAGCTGCTTAAATATGAGAAAGAAAACGGCGGCAATATCCTTTGGACGCTGGGGCCGGCCTGCGCCTTTGACTCAGATTCACGAAATGCCTTTGCCGCGCTCATCCGCGGCGGTTATGTGCAGGGGCTTATGGCGGGCAATGCGCTGGCAACCCATGATCTTGAGGCTGCCTATTTGCGCACAGCGCTTGGTCAGGATGTGTATACGCAGGAGAGTATGCCTCAGGGGCACTATAATCATATCGATACGCTTAATAAGGTGCGAGGCTGCGGTTCGATCAAAGCCTTTGTTGATGCCAGTTATGCCAGGGATGGTATTATGTACGAGTGCGTTAAGCACAGCGTACCCTATGTGCTTGTGGGCTCGATCCGTGATGACGGGCCGCTTCCGGAGGTTTACGGCAATGTTTATGAAGGACAGAATGCCATGCGTGCGCTTGTGCGCAAAGCAACGACCGTAATCTGCATGGCATCGGCGCTCCATACGATCGCCACCGGAAATATGACGCCCTCCTTCCGGGTTGTCAACGGGAAAATACGGCCGCTGTATTTCTTCTCTGTGGATATTTCGGAATTTGCGGTCAATAAGCTCCGCGATCGGGGCAGCCTGTCCGTAAAAACGTTTGTAACCAATGTTCAGGATTTTATCGTCCATGTGAGCAACGGATTGAATTTGTAAGCCCTGTCGCAGGCGCTGCCGGCAGCATTTTGGATGCTTAACCGGCAGCGCCTGCGGCGTTTATGTACCGATTCACTGTTATGCGGCTTTGCTGCGGCAGTGCTGCCGTGCCGCCATACTACTGTCAGGAATAGGAAGCTATTATATAATAATTAAAGGAGAGATGTCGTATGAAAAAGAAAAAATCACTGATCGCTGTTATATTAGCATTGATTCTTGTTTTATCTTTTTCAATAAGCAGCTTTGCGGCTGTTCCGCTGCCGGTAAATGCAGAGGGGCCATCGGCCATGTTTACCGGACTCATGGAAAAATTTTTCTCTGACCCTGATAAATATCGTATTCTGGATGATAATACGGATGTTACAGAGCAGTTTTATCAAACCTATGAAGATGATTATGAACAGGGGAATATTAAAAATATCTGGGACGACTTTATGGGGACATATTGTATATCCTGGACGGAAAATGAAAGCCCAATGACCAGAGCATCTCAGCTGACGCCGTACCGATTGTTTTACTATCTGGATCAGTATGAAGCTTCCGGTATAGAGTTCACCTGCCGCCTTGACGCTTCTTACACTGTGAATAACGGGCAGATTACAAATTGGAATAATCCTTCATTTTCTGTTCATCATGTGGGAGGAACAGGGACATTTGTTTCGGCAAATCCGACACAGATTTCCACAGCCGCTTCTGTGTCTTATGACCGGACACAGATTACACACAGTGCACGGTTTACATTAGTTGTCTCAGTGTTTACTCTGGCAGGAACGAAGACCTATTCTTTTCCCCATACAGCCAGTTTTGTGACGGATGAAACCGGTGTCTATATTGGAGAAACGCAAAGCTGACCGATGCTCCGAAACTTTTATTTTGTCCTTCATAGCCGCAGAGAGGAGGGGGTTTTATGAAGAAAAGAAGCGCTTTGATTATGGCAGTGCTGGCAGTGTTTTTTGTTTTTGGCGCGGGATGCAGTCAAAAAAAGGACAGCGCTATCAGCGAGATTATTGAGACATTTTCCTATGATGTCACGGATGGTACAGTAGTTTCTGTAAAGGAAGCAGACGGCGTCTGGACGGCAGACCCGATTACACTTCAGAGCAATACTCTGTGCATCCTTTCATATTCGGGAAATGACGGCTGGCAGATGAATGAGCAGCAGCAGTTCAGTATTGACTATGATCTTGAAAATGTTTCGGATAAAACCGAGGGAAAGTTTTTTATGGGGATCATTGATAATGGACAGCAAAGGAGCGCCATACCTTTGAATGATCCGCATGTAGGCATGGGGTTGGACCTTGGGGGAACCGGAGGAGAGTATTACATTTATTTTATGAATACCTCAGACACGGATATTACGGTTTCAAATCTGAATATGTGGATTCAGGATGAAGGCAAGATGG
>CASFBR010000056.1 GCA_949292795.1 uncultured Eubacteriales bacterium | reverse complement strand
CAAAGAACGCGCCGGTGTCGGCATATCTTGGCTTTACCGTAGATACAACGGCAATCACAAACGAGATGTCTGCGGTGACAAATGTGGTGGCGGAGTTTTCCAAGCAGATCAATACCGGACTGGCAGACGAGAGTGTCCTGGATGATTACAGGGCTAAGCTGGAAACCAGCGGTATTCAGAAGATTATTGATGAATATCAGAGACAGCTGGATGCATGGATCGAAGCGAATAAATAAGCCTCCTTTTTAAAATTTACCTATACGAGATGCCGGAATAGTCTGTTTACAGAGAAGGACGGCGTACCGGGCGACTGTACAAAGCTTGTTTTGTACAGCCGTCTGCCATAAAGGGGTTTTAATTGAGGCGTTGATGATTTTCAGGAGGAGATAATATGCCATTGCGATCAACAGTAACAAAATACGGGGCAGTGCGCGGGGTGCCCTGCGGCAACCCGACCTACACAGTGTACCGTGGTATTCCATATGCGGCGCCGGCGGTGGGAAAGAACCGGTTTGGCGCGCCGAAGCCGCCGAAGGCCTGGGAAGGGGAACGGCTGTGCGATACATTTTCAGATATTTGCATGCAGGCATCGCCGATACAGGGACTTCCATTCGGAGATTTCTTTTTAAAGGAATTTTACCCGTTTCAGTATACATGCAGCGAGGATTCCCTGTATCTGAATGTATGGACTCCGGCTCAGAGAGCAGATGAAAAGCTTCCGGTCATGGTGTGGATTCACGGCGGCGGCTTTGGAAGCGGCTATGGACATGAAATGGAGTTTGACGGGGAAGCGCTTTGTAAAGCCGGCGTTATTTTAGTGACAGTTAATTACCGGTTAAATTTCTTTGGATTTTTTGCACATCCGGACCTGCGCGATGAACATGGAGTTTCGGGTAATTATGGCTTTCTCGACCAGATTGCGGCACTGCGCTGGGTTCAGGAAAATATCGGAGCGTTTGGCGGCGACAGGGATAATGTGACGATCTTCGGTCAGTCCGCCGGCGGAGCAAGTATTATATCCCATCTGATCTCAGACCTGTCCGACGGGCTGTTTTCAAAGGCGATTATTCAAAGCGGAACCTTTGCGATGACCGGAGATGTGATGATGTCGGACATGGAGGAAGGCGAGGCATGGGGGATTCAGGCGTGCGAATATCTTGGAAGGTCTGTGGAAGAATTGAGGAAAATGTCTGCAAAGGAGCTGAATCAGGCATTTGAGGAGGCGCAGAAGCATATTGGCCCGGCACCGAAGCTTGTGGTTGATGGTTATGTTTTTAAAGAACGGCCTTTTGATGCATTAAAGAGCGGCCAGTGGAAAAATGTTCCTGTAATTGCTGGTTCTGTCAGCGGAGATAAGGATCTTCATGTGGGACGGGACGAGCAGCTTAAGGCAATGGGCATCGACCCTGGCGCCGCCCCGTTTATGGGTGATACTTTTGTCGGACTGCGGCAGTGCGAGCCAGAGCGGATACCGGCCTATGTGTATTATTTTGACCCATATATTCCCGGACATGACATTTATCATTTTGTGGAGGATGGACTGGCCTACCATTCGGCAGAGCTGTGGTATGTGTTTGGAACGCTGTCCCGCTGCTGGCGTCAATTTGACGGACGGCATTATGATCTGTCTGACCAGATGATTCGTTATTGGTCAAACTTTGCAAAAACCGGAAATCCTAATGCCACGGGTCTCCCGGTATGGGATGCATTTTCCAAAGAAGCGCCCGGAGAAATGTATTTTTCTGAAAAAGGCTCACAGCAGCGCACAATTAAGGAATATGATGCATTTTTAAAGCTGTGGGAAAACGGACTGCACAAACTGCAATAAGATATCCGGTATCGAAATGAATATTGTAAATGGGACGGATATGTTTGGATAATGCCGGAAGCAAAGAAAATTGCGGTGTATTCGATCAATATATCACAAATTACCCCCTCGGATGGCAGGCCGAGGGGTTTTTTCGCTCAGAGTGGAACATTCCCATACTTACATTTGCGTCAAAGTGTGATACACTGTAGGAAAGAAGAAATTTTTTACAGG
>CASFBR010000055.1 GCA_949292795.1 uncultured Eubacteriales bacterium | reverse complement strand
CACAGGAGCAAAGAAAAGAGCAACACGCTCAGTGCTGCTCCTGTGTAACCCTGGATGCCGCTCAGGTCGCTCCTCAGCGTTGCCCTATCCTGCATCTCAGGGAAAGTAACTATATTATATTTGACTACTAATCGGAATTCAACCGGTTAGAGAAAAGTTTGGAAGAGTTACTTCCACCACTATTTTTGCAATGGTAAGTTCCAGTTGAGACCTACTGGAACTGGAATTTACTTTTCCAATTGACTGCCGGTTTAAAGGAAGGTATCGTTGTTTGACAAAAAACAGCCGGCATCAGAAGCTTTCAATGCGTTCGGCGGTCATCGCTTTGACAATCTCTGTGGCCAGGCGGACGGTCGCCTCAAAATCATAGCAGGAGGTGATCCCGTAGTGAGAATGGATGTAGCGCACGGGAACTCCGATGACGATTACCGGGATTCCGTCAAGTGCTGTATTAATGACCGCGCCGTTATTGCCGCCGCCTTCGCGCACAGAGGACTGAACCGGAAGCTTAAGCTTGCCGGCAAGCTGAAGGGCAAAGCGCTGGTACCTTGGGCTGCATACAATGGAGCGGTCCATAAAACGGAGCATGGGGCCTTTTTTTAATGCCGTCTGGATAGCATAGGGCTGCGTGAACGTATCATCTGCCGGACAGCCTTCAAAGCAAAGGGCAATATCGGGACGCACTTTTTGTACAGCAACCCGCACACCGCGTTCGCCAAGCTCCTCCTGGGAGGAAAGGACACCGGCGACATCTACGTTAAGCGTTTCGCCGGAAAGACGGCGCATCGTTTCAAGAAGTGCCGCGCAGCCAATACGGCAGTCAAAGGCTTTGCCGATCATAATGTCTCTTTTTTCATTATATTCAAAGCAAACATCCGGAACGACCGGTTCACCGATGCGTATTTTGAAATTGTTAATGGCATCTTCGGCACTTGTGGCGCCAATATCGATCACAAGGGAGGAGATGTCTGCGGGAGCGCCGGATGCCTTTTCCGCAGCGCTCATAAAATGCACCGGCTTGGCGGCGATGACGCCGGGGATATAATCGCCGTCGGCATTGCGCACCAGAACCTTGGAAGCCGGGAGCGCGCCCACATTCCAGCCGCCTAAGGGTACGAAGCGCAGTGTGCCGCACGGCTTTATGGAGTGCACCATAAAGCCAACCTCATCACTGTGGGCGTCCAGCATAAAAAGCGGGCGGCGGCCGGTATTGGTTTTGGGGTACATATAAAGATTTCTTAAGCAGTCCTCATGGATGTCCGCTATATCGCTTGCGTTTTTCCGGGCAATGTCGAGCACTTCATCTTCAAAGCCGGAGACTCCTCTGGCATCGGAAAGCTGACGGATAAGCTCTAAAGTTTCTTCTGGGATGATCATGATGTTTGTCTCCTGTTCGCTGTAATATTTTTAAAATGCTCCGGCCATGGGGCCGGATATGGATATGGTCAAATTTACTGATGCGGCTGTGGCAGAGGAAGTTTGTCAAATTCGGCGGCAAAATCTACGATGTAGTCAGCCATCGTCTGAAGCATTTCCTGTCCCCACTGGGGCGTGGCCTGATCCGGAGCATCGGCGCCGTACCAGCCGTTGCCGCTGTAATTAACATATTCCCGGGGCATAATGACCGTAGCGCCCTTAAAATTAACGGTGCTCCAGCCGGTCGTTGGCATATTGGGTGCCACATCGTTGGCAAGTGCCATGGATTCATGGATATAGTCCATATCCACAAGCGACGGGTCAATTCCCATAATGGCAGCCGTCTCCTGCGCACCGCCGTGGCCGCCCTTCCATTCCGGGTGAAGCTCACCGGCCATGAGCCACCAGTTAAGATTGGCAAGCCATGCCCCGCGCTTGTGCAGCGCCAGCCCCACCGTTTCGATTGCTTTCTGATTGCCGCCATGTCCGTTAAGGATTATAAATTTCCGAAAGCCATAGCGGTACAAAGAATCGGTGATTTTTGTCAGGAGCATTGTCAGCCCGTCTGTGCCGATGGTGATCGTTCCGGGAAAGCCGTAAATGTTATCCGTGGCTCCGTAAGGGATTGACGGAGCGATCATGACCGGGCTGTTTTTTTCAACAAGACGGACAATGGCGTCCGGGATGAACCAGTCTGTGCCCAGCGGCATATGCTTTCCATGATTTTCAATACTTCCCACCGGGATAAGAATCGTCTGGCTGGTTTTTAAATAATCTTCAACCTTTTTCACAGTAATATGAGCTAATCGCATGATTTTGCGCCTCCTGTCGCAGTTGTGATAACGCTGCTTAAGCGGGCTGCTTTAAACAAAAGGATGTGTTTTAAGACAGCCCGGCAGCTTCTATGTGTCAAGTATAATTCCTGTCAAAATGAATGTCAATGCCGCCGTCCGCGGCTTTTATAAAATGCCGGAAAATGCGGCTGCCTTCGGCATAATTTTCCGGAACATATCCGGAGCCATCCGGGCAATTTGTGCAGCCTTTGTATGTGCAGCGCATACGCTCCGGATGCCACTGGATGCCAAGAACCGGAAGGCTTTGGTGGATAACGGCCTCTGTGACCTGATCGGAAGAAAAAGCCACAGGTATGAGCCCGCGGCCCGGACGCAAAACAGCCTGATGGTGGTTGCTGTTTGTCATAATGCGGCAGGTGCCATACAGCTTTTGCAACATACTTCCGGGGGTTAAGATGGTGGGATGAAAAACATCACCCTGCGGCTGCTGATGGACAGCCGTTTTTGTTAAGTGCTGGATAAGCGTACCGCCGAAATAGACATTGATGAGCTGGATGCCGCGGCAAATACCGAGCACCGGTTTGTTTTTTGCAGCAAAACGGGAGAGAAGCCAAAGCTGTGCCTGGTCGAGCCCGTCATCAATGCTGCGGCTGCCGCAGTTTTTCTGACCGTAAAGCCCTGGGTTAATGTCGCCGCCGCCGGGCAGCAGCAGCCCGCCGTAGTCATCCAGACTGTCCGGAGCCAGGGTTACGGCGGCATCGGCGCCGCAGTCATTTAAGGCTTTGACATAATTGTCATAGCCGTGTTCATATCCGGCAATGAGAATTTTTTTCATGATAAACTCCTGCTACAATATATTTATTTATGTTTAATATTCTTATATTTTATTTATGGTTAATATCCTTTAAAAAAGTTACAAAAAAGGCTATAAAAAAGCTGCAAAAAAGCTTTCCAGGTGAGATGGTAAGCCATTTAAGGCAGACTGTACGGGGCGCTATGATATATATTATTAAATGTAGCCTTACCGGTAATTGTGCCCTGTTGCGAAGTGATATGAAAATGGATTGCGGCGGACGGCCCGGGTGTGCTATACTATAAGAATAGTGCCGGGAACACTTTATTTTTCGTGAGCAGCGAGCCAGGCGGGCATGACCGCCTGGCGGCCGCCACGAGGAGCAATGCCTCTGATGCCTGTATCGGAGCGTTGTGCCGGTTTCTGATTTTTGACAGCAAGGTGTGAGAAAATGCCTGTTTTATATGCACAGATTATTGTAGATATTTCTGCGGGCAGCCTGGACCGGGTATTTGAGTACCGGATTCCGGGGCCGCTCGTTGGTTTGGTGGACATCGGAACGCCGGTCATTGTTCCTTTTGGAAAGAGTGACCGGCCGATGAAGGGCTATGTGATTCATATTACGGAAACGCCGGATTACGATGTGGATAAAATTAAAGATATTGTTCAGGTGACGGACAGTGAGCTTGCCATTGAAGGGCAGCTGATCCGGTTAGCCTGGCAGATCCGCCGCGTTTACGGCGGGACGATGAATCAGGCACTAAAGACCGTAATCCCGGTGCGCCGCCAGGTGCGGCAGAATATCCGCAGATATTACCGCCTGACGGAGGATGAAAAACGGCTGAGCGGCTATGTGGCGCGTATTGGCCGTGACAAACGGTATAAAGCGCGGCTGTCGCTGATCGATACGTTAAAAGCGCTGCAAAAAGACGGCCCGGTAGCTTTAGAGGCGTTAAAAACCCGATGCACTGCCGGCCCGTCGGCATTGAAAGCGCTGGTGGATGATGAAATCGTTGAGGAGCTGTCCCAGACACAGTACCGGATGCCCGTCAAAGCACGGCTGCCGGAGGAAGCACCTGTTTCGCTTAATGCCGCACAGCAGCAGGCGGTCGATGGTATCTGGTCAGATGAGGCGCATTTTGCCCATCTGCTTTACGGCGTTACCGGAAGCGGAAAGACGGAGGTCTATATGGAATTGATCCGCCGCGTTCTTGCCCGGGGACAGCAGGCGATCGTGCTGATTCCGGAGATTTCCCTGTCCCTTCAGACGGTTTCCAGATTTTACAGCCGTTTTGGCGGGCGGGTATCGATTATGAACTCCCGTCTGTCCGATGGAGAAAAATATGACCAGTATCTTCGGGCCAAGCGGGGCGAGATCGATATTGTTGTGGGCCCGCGCTCGGCATTATTTATGCCTTTTGAGCGCCTTGGAATGATCATTTTGGATGAGGAGCATGACGGGGCCTATAAAAGTGAGAATACGCCGCGTTTTCATGCCCGGGAGGCCGCGCTGTGGCGGGCCAGGATATGCGGCGCCAAAGTCGTGCTCGGCTCGGCAACGCCGTCTCTGGAATCCTATACCCGGGCGCTGGCCGGTATGTACGGATTGCACCGCCTTACCGTGCGTGCCCGGGAGGGCAGCCTTTTGCCGGAGGTTTCGGTGGTTGATCTTCGGGAGGAGTTCCGGCTGAAAAACAAAAAAATATTCAGCCGGAAGCTACATCATCTGATGGAGGAAACGCTCCGGCGGCATGAGCAGATGATCCTGTTTTTAAACCGACGGGGGCTGGCAGGCTTTGTTTCCTGCCGGAGCTGCGGCTATGTGTTTAAATGCCGTCATTGCGATATTTCCATGACCGCTCATGCCGGGGGCTGGCTGAAATGCCATTACTGCGGCTTTGAGACGCCACTTCCCCGGACATGCCCTCAGTGCGGCTCGCCCTATGTCGCGGCCTTTGGCACAGGGACCCAAAAGGTTGAGCAGATGATCCTTGATGAATTTCCGCAGGCGCGGGTATTGCGGCTGGACCGGGATTCCACGGCGAAAAAGGACAGTATGGATGCCATACTGGAAAAGTTTCGAAACCATGAAGCGGATATTCTTGTGGGGACGCAAATGATCGTTAAAGGCCATGATTTTCCGGATGTGACACTGGTTGGTATACTGGCGGCGGACCTTTCGATGTTTTCCGGAGACTATATGGCAGCAGAGCGCACGTTTGATCTGCTGACCCAGGCGGCAGGGCGTTCGGGACGTTCAGGAAAGGCCGGACAGGTCGTCATCCAGACGTATCAGCCGGAGCATTACAGCATCCAGTGTGCCAGCCGCCAGGATTATGAGAGCTTTTACCGGCAGGAGATGAGCTACCGGCAGATGCTCGGCTATCCGCCGGTTTTGCATATGATGGTCGTACTTGTCACCGGCCGTTTAAAGAGCGATGTCAGTAGCTACATCCGGCTTCTGGCAGCGGATTTAAAACAGTATGCTCAGATGCAGGGGATCGATGATATGATTCTGATCGGGCCGTCGGATGCTCAGGTTGCCAAAGGAAAGGATATTTACAGGAAAGTTTTTTATTTGAAAAATAAGAAGCTTCCTTATATGATAAAGGCAAGAGAATATATGGAGGAACATCTGCGCGGCAGTACATACGCAAGGAGTGTCAGCCTCCAGTTTGATCTGGACCCGATGTCCATGTATTAAAAGCAATAAGATGCCGCTAAAAGGGCGCGGCAGAACAGATGAAATCCCGCAAGGGGATACCATGATGCCGCTAAAAGGCGCGGCAGAAAATAGGAAATCCCGCAAGGGGATACCATAATGCCGCTTAAAGGGCGCGGCAATAAAGATGAAAGGAGAGAGTGGGATGGCAATCCGCAATTTACGTTATCAGGGTGATTCAATTCTTAATAAGAGAGCAAAGGAGGTAAAGGAGGTAACGCCGAGAATCCGTCAGCTGATCGGGGATATGCTCGATACGATGTATGAATGTAACGGCGTTGGCCTGGCGGCGCCTCAGGTAGGTATTTTAAAACGAATTGTTGTGATCGATGTGGGAGAGGGCCCTCATGTTTTTATTAATCCGAAGATCGTAGCAACCGACGGGGAGCAGACCGGGGATGAGGGCTGCTTAAGTGTTCCGGGCAAGTGCGGGACGGTGACCCGGCCAAACTATGTCAAGGCGGTAGCCTTTGATGCGGACATGAATGAATTTGAGATTGAAGGTACAGAATTATTTGCAAGGGCAATGTGCCATGAATTTGACCATCTGGACGGGCATCTGTACACGGAGCTGGTAGAGGGACCACTCAGAGATGTAACCTACGAGTCCGATGAAGAGGATGCCGGTATGGAGGATGACGCTTCTGTGAAAGGAGAGCGGTAATATGCGTATCGTATTTATGGGAACGCCGGATTTTGCGGTGCCTTCCCTGCAAAAGCTTATTGACTGCGGTCATGAGATCGCGGCGGTGGTCACTCAGCCGGATAAAGCCCGGGGCAGAGGCAAGGCGGTGACTTATTCACCGGTGAAGCAAAAAGCGCTGGAATATGAGATTCCTGTGTATCAGCCGGTCAAAGCACGCGATCCGGAATTTGTTCAGATTCTTAAAGATATGGCGCCGGAAGTGATCGTGGTTGTTGCCTTTGGCCAGATACTTCCCAAATCGATCCTGGACATCCCGCCGTATGGATGCATCAACGTCCATGGCTCCCTGCTCCCGAAATACCGCGGAGCCGCACCGGTGCAGTGGGCCGTAATCAACGGCGAGAAGGTCAGCGGTGTGACGACCATGTATATGGCGGAGGGGCTTGATACCGGTGATATGATCATGAAAGCCGAGGTTCCCTTAAGTGAAAAAGAGACTGGCGGCAGTCTCCACGACAAGCTGGCCGATGTGGGCGCCGATCTGCTCGTGCGCACACTTGATGCGCTTAAAGACGGCACAGCGGTGCGCACCCCGCAGGATGACAGCCAGGCCGGTCAATATGCGAAAATGCTTACAAAGTCCATGGGCGAACTGGATTTTTCCAGACCGGCCAGTGAACTTGAACGGCTGATCCGTGGTTTAAATCCGTGGCCGAGCGCCTATACGTTTGTCCATGGCCGGACATTAAAGCTCTGGGAAGCACAGGTAATCGATAAAGAATATGAAGGACAGACGGGAGAAATTGTTGAAATCACAAAAGACGGTTTTGCCATAAAAACAGGAAAAGGCGCCCTGGCGGTCAGAAGCCTTCAGCTTGAAGGTAAAAAACGTATGGACGCCGGAGCATTTTTAAGAGGATATTCTCTTGAGAAAGGAGAAATCCTCCCAAGTCAGGAGTGATTGTGATGTTGGCGTATATCCGTTTTGGCTATGGTTACGGTTATCCGGGATTTTACCTGGATTGGACGTACCTGCTGATTATTGCAGGCGTAGTGTTGTCGCTGTGGGCGTCGGCCGGTGTGAAATCCGCTTTCCGGCGTTTTTCATCCGTGCCTACGATCCGGGGCTTTAGCGGTGCACAGGCGGCCCAGGAGATTTTGCACCGGTCCGGCATCTATGATGTCCGTGTGATCCATATCCGGGGCAATTTAAATGACCATTATGACCCGAGAAATAAAACGCTGGCGCTTTCCGACCCGGTGTATCATTCGACATCTGTGGCAGCGGTCAGCGTTGCAGCCCATGAATGTGGTCATGCTATTCAGCATGCGCAAAATTATCTGCCGCTGAAAATACGCGGCAGCCTCGTGCCGGTGGCCAACTTTGGCTCGGCGATTTCGTGGCCGATTATTATTGTCGGTATTTTTATGGGATTTAACCGGACGCTCATTACGATCGGCATTGTTTTATTTTTTGCGGTCGTACTTTTTCATCTGGTGACCCTGCCGGTGGAATTTAATGCATCGGCCAGAGGACTCAGGATTTTGTCCGGAAGCGGAATGCTTATGGGCGATGAAAATATCGGCGCCAGAAAGGTGCTTAGGGCGGCAGCCCTGACGTATGTGGCCAGTGCTGCGGGAATGATCCTGCAGTTTTTAAGACTTTTAATTCTTACACGCCGGCGGGATGACTGACCGGGGAAGGGAGGAAACTTGACAGATTCCATCAATGTCAGAGAAATCGTGTTGGATATGCTTCTTGAGGTGACCCGGGAACAAAAGCCCTCCCATGTGGTCCACCGTCAGATGCTTGAAAAATACCAGTATCTTGAAAAGCAGGAGCGCAGCTTTTTAAGCCGCCTGTTTAAAGGTACATTAGAGCGGCTAATCACACTGGATTATGTAATCGGCTGCTTTTCCACAGTTAAGCCGGCAAAGCTTAAGCCGGTCATAAAAACGATTTTGCGTTTATCGTTTTATCAGCTCATGTATATGCCCCATGTGCCTGCCAGTGCCATTTGCAATGAGGCTGTACGCCTTGCAGGAAAGCGCGGGTTTAAAAATCTTAAAGGCTTTGTCAACGGCGTGTTAAGAAACGCCGCCCGGAGCCTTAATAACGTCCGGTGGCCGGATCGCAGCCGGGAACCGCTTTTGTACCTGTCGGTGATGTATTCCGCGCCGGAGTGGCTTGTAAAGCTATGGAGCGAAAGCTATGGCTTTTCGGTTGCAGAAAAGATGCTTGCCGACAGTCTTTGCGAAAAGCCTGTGACGGTGCGCTGTGTTCATGAAGATCAGGTGCCGCAAATCCGGCAGATATTAGAGGCGGAGGGTGTAACGGTGACGCCTGGAAGTCTTGTAAATTATGCATTAAAGCTTTCGGGCTTTGATCATCTGAGCGGCCTTAAAAGCTTTCGTGACGGCCTGTATACGGTTCAGGACGAAAGCTCTATGATGGTTGTGGAAATGGCCGGCCTTAAAGCCGGTGATACGGTTATCGACGTGTGTGCTGCTCCGGGCGGAAAAAGCTGTCATGCCGCCGGACGGCTTATGGCATTAGCCGGGCCAGACGGTGCGTGCGGTCATGTGTTTGCCCGCGATCTGACGGCGGCTAAGACCCGGCTGATCGAACAGAACCGCCGGCGTCTTGGCCTTACAAACCTTACGGTCCAGGTGAAGGATGCCTGTATACCAGACCCGGAGGACTTTGGCCGTGCCCAGGTCGTTTTTGCGGATCTTCCCTGCTCCGGACTTGGAGTGATCGGGAAAAAGCCGGATATTAAATACCGTATGGATATGGAGCAGATAAAGGCTTTGGCAGCGCTTCAGCGTGAGATACTTACAGCCACACAAAAAGCTGTCGCTCCCGGGGGAACGCTTATTTACAGCACATGTACGGTAAATCCTGCGGAAAATATTGAAAATGCCCGCTGGTTTGCGGAAAATTTTGATTTTGTCATGGAAGAGGAGCGCCAGTTTATCCCTGGCACCGATTTGTGTGATGGCTTTTTTATCGCACGTTTTACGCGGCGGCCAAAACCGTGAAAGGGATGGTATCATGTGTGAAAAGGTTGATGTAAAATCTATGGATAAAGCGGATATAAAATCGATGAATTTAGAGGAGCTGACCGTGTTTGTCACAGGGACGCTTAAGGAACCGAAGTTTCGTGCCGCCCAGCTGTATCAGTGGCTTCATGTAAAGCTGGCCCGCAGCTTTGACGAGATGACCTCCCTTTCTAAAGCGCTTCGGGAAAAGTTAGATACATGCGCCGTACTGACGGCGCTTGAGACCGTGGAATGTCTTGTTTCCAAAATTGACGGGACCCGCAAGTATTTGTTTCGGCTGCCGGATGGAAATATTATCGAAAGCGTGCTGATGAAATATAAGCATGGCAATTCGGTGTGTGTTTCTTCACAGGTCGGCTGCCGGATGGGCTGCCGGTTTTGTGCCTCGACTCTGGATGGCCTGGAGCGCAGTATGACCCCATCGGAAATGCTGGATGAGGTTTACGCCATACAGCGGGACCTGGGAGAGCGCATTTCCAATGTGGTTATTATGGGAAGCGGCGAGCCGTTAGATAATTATGACAATGTCGTCCGTTTTATAAAGCTGCTCTCCGATGAGAACGGACTTCATATAAGCCAGAGAAATATTACACTGTCCACCTGCGGCATTGTCCCGAAAATTTATGCGCTGGCAGAGGAAAAGCTTCAGGTCACCCTGGCAATTTCTTTACATGCAGTAAGTGACGAGCAGCGCCGGACGCTGATGCCCATTGCGAACAAATATTCCATCCGGGAGATTCTTGAGGCATGTAAGGCCTATTACAGTCATAATAACCGCCGGCTGACGTTTGAATATAGTCTTGTGGCCGGCGTCAACGACAGCCCAGAACAGGCCAGGGCCCTTGCCGGGCTTTTAAAGGGGCTTAACGCCCATGTCAATCTGATCCCGGTCAATCCAATCAAGGAGAGAGATTTTCGCCAGTCCGACAACAGCGCTGTGAATAATTTTAAAAATAGCCTTGAAAAATATGGCGAAAATGTTACTATAAGAAGGGAAATGGGCAGAGATATTCAGGCTGCCTGCGGTCAATTACGGAAAAACTACCTGAATCGGCAGGTGTAATGAGTATCCTGGAAAGTGAGGAATAGAATGAGGGTTTTTGGCAAATCAGATATTGGCTCAGTGCGGAAAATGAATCAGGACTTTATGTATTATTCAAAAGACCCTGTTGGTCAGCTCCCTAATTTATTTATTGTCGCTGACGGTATGGGCGGGCATAAGGCCGGTGATTTTGCGTCGAGAATGTCTGTGGAAAATTTCATTGATTACATAATGAAAGCGCCGCCGGATCAGCCCATACGTCTTGTGGACGACGGCATTCATTATATTAATGAGCTTGTCATGGAAAAGGCGCAGAAGCATCCGGAGCTTTCCGGCATGGGAACGACCTTTGTGGCAGCATTTATCGTTGACGAGACACTCTATGTGGCCAATGTCGGCGACAGCCGGCTGTACCTGATCGACAGTGAGATCAGCCAGGTGACGGAGGATCATTCCTATGTAGGCGCAATGGTGCGCGCCGGTGAGATTACAAGTGATGAGGCAAAGCACCATCCCGATAAAAATATTATTACCAGGGCGATCGGTGCGTCCTGGGATATACGCGTGGATTTTTTTGAAGTAGATTTACAGCCCGGGGACAGGATTTTAATGTGCTCCGACGGGCTTTCAAATATGATCGATGATCAGGAGCTTTTAGACATCATTACAGCGACCGATGCCGATGTTGTGGTGGATGTTCTGGTCAATACGGCAAAAGCACATGGCGGTTTGGATAACATTACAGCCATTGTCATCGATCCGTTTGATGAGGAGGTGGACTGATGGTAGTTCCGGGAATGTACTTGGCAGACCGATACGAGATACTGGAAAAGATCGGATCCGGCGGTATGGCGGATGTGTACAAGGCCAAGGATCATAAGTTAAACCGCCTGGTTGCTGTCAAAGTATTAAAGCATGAATTTAGTGTCGATGAGACGTTTGTAAAGAAGTTTCGGGTGGAGGCTCAGGCTGCGGCAGGACTTTCACATCCGAACATTGTGAATGTATATGATGTCGGTGAGGAAAACGGCATCCACTATATTGTAATGGAGCTTGTCCAGGGAATCACCCTGAAAAAATATATTGAGATGAAGGGCAAGCTTGAGATCAAGGAAGCGCTGAATATTTCCGTGCAGATCGCATCGGGATTACAGGCCGCCCATGATAACCGGATCATCCACCGGGATGTGAAGCCGCAGAATATCATTATGTCCAGGGACGGCAAGGTGAAGGTGACAGACTTTGGCATTGCAAAGATGGCGGATTCAACCACTGTAACGACCAATGCCGCGGGAAGTGTCCACTATATTTCACCGGAGCAGGCCCGCGGCGGTTATTCCGATGCCAAGAGTGATATTTATTCTCTCGGTATTACGATGTATGAGATGCTCACCGGGCGGGTGCCTTTTGAGGGCGAGACAAATGTAGCGGTGGCACTTTTGCATATACAGGGAGAGATGGTTCCGCCACGACGTTTAGAGCCGTCGATCCCGAGAAGCTTTGAGAAGATCATTCTTAAATGTACCCAGAAAAAACCGGAACGCCGCTATGCGTCGGCCAGAGACTTAATCGCAGACCTGCGTAAGGTGCTGACCCATCCCGATGGCGAGTATGTGGTGATCGGCGGGGTTTCTCCGGCGGCCAATGAGCAGACGGTTGTGCTGAATCACGCAGATACGGCCGGCGTCCGTCAGAACCATATGGGCGGCAATGTCCAGACGAAGGAAGAAAATGCTGGCGGAGCCGGAGCTGCCTCTGGCAGCGGATTTTCAGGAAACAGCCGGAGCGGCAGGGCAGGCAGCACACCGGCGGGAAGCTCCGGACGCCCGCCTTATGCCGGGAGAAACGGACAGCGCCGCAGTGCCATTGAGGAGGATGACGATGATAATGACGGCGTGAATCCGGCACTGGAAAAGGTCATGATGGTGCTTGGCATCGTGGGCGCTGTCATTCTTGTGGTTGTAATCTTTTTCATTATCGGCCGTGCAGCCGGGCTGTTTTCAACCGGACAGACAAAAAGCAGCATTGAGAGTATGAGCGATACCGATACTGAGACGGAAAGCCTGGAGACGGATTCCCAAAGTGACAGCGAATCGGAGCTTGTCCGGGTTCCGGACCTTTATGATATGACAGAGTCCCAGGCCCAGTCTGCGCTGCGCGAGTTTGGTCTGTTTTTAAGCGTGCATGACGGTTCCAGCGATGAGGTGGATGCCGGCCATATTTACCGTCAGGACCCGGAGGACGGGGAGGAGCTTTCCCGCGGCGATACGGTCGATGTGTGGGTCAATAGCGCAGAGACTGAGGAAACGGAAGAAACCGATGAGAAGGTGACTATTGACGATGTATCCGGTCTGACACTGACGCAGGCACAGACATCCCTTCAGATACAGGGACTTGTCATTTCAAATGTAAAATATGAGTTCAGCGATACAGTGAAGGAGAATATTGTGATCCGTACAGAGCCGGGCGCAGGCACAGAGGTGGATAAAGGCTCCAGTGTGGTCATTATTGTGAGCAAAGGGGCCGAAAAAGCGACGACAACCATGCCGATGGTCATCGGACTGACGCTCGATGAGGCCATCTCAAAGCTTACGGCTGCGAATCTGAATCTTGGCTCAAAGGTCGAGCAAAGCAGTGATTATCCTGCGGGAACGGTGATTGATGCCAGTGAGGCTTACGGTGAAGTACTCGATGAGGGTGCCTATGTCAATCTTGTTGTGAGCACCGGACCTCAGACGGAGGAGACGCCGCAGAGCTATACCGGAAGCGTGGACTTATCCGGACTTGACAATCCTATCGGCGGACTTGCATCAGGACAGACGGCCCAGGTGCGCATCGATGTGTATAACAGCAGCGGAGCGCTTGTGTGGACGACCGGAACACTGACGATGACGCCGGATCAGTGGCAGACCTATTACCCGGTGAGCAGCGATAACGGTGCGCCGGCGACATGGAAGCTCAGTGTGGACGGCAATGTGATCGGCAGCGGCAGCGTTGTCGCGAACTGATCAGGAGAAAAACGGATGCAGGGAAAGATTATTAAAGGGATTGCAGGCTTTTACTATGTGCATGAGCCGAAGCTTGGCATTTACGCCTGTAAGGCCAAGGGAATTTTCCGCAATGAAAAGATCAAGCCCCTGGTGGGGGATATGGTCGAATTTGAAATCACCCATGAGGGCGATAAGGAGGGCAATATCACCCGGATATTGCCCCGGAAAAATGCCCTGATCCGGCCGGCTGTGGCCAATGTGGATCAGGCGATGATCATTTTTGCCGTGGCAAAACCGCTGCCGAATTTAAATATGCTGGACCGCTTTCTGATCATGATGCAGATGCAGCATGTACCAACGATTATCTGTTTTAATAAGACTGATGCGGCAGATATGCAGTCCCAGGAGCAGCTTTTTGATATTTATAAAAACTGCGGCAGTAAGCTATTATTTACAAGCGTGCGCCAGAACGAAGGCATTGATAAGGTGCGGGCGCTTTTGAAGGATAAAACGACGGTCATGGCCGGTCCATCCGGCGTGGGAAAGTCCTCGATGATGAACTGTTTAAAGCCGGAGGCGGCTATGCAGACCGGGGACATCAGCCGCAAGATTCAGCGCGGCCGCCACACGACCCGGCATTCAGAGCTGTTCCATCTGGAGGGCGCCTCCTATATGATGGATACACCGGGCTTTACATCACTGTTTATCAATGATCTGGAAGCGAATGACCTGAGATTTTATTTTAAGGAATTTGAACCTTATGAAGGTCAGTGCCGTTTTAACGGCTGCGTGCATATTAATGAGCCGGATTGTGCTGTAAAGGAGGCACTGTCACAGGGGCATATCAGCGCCAGCCGTTATGAAAATTATGTGCTTTTATATGAAGAAATTAAAAACCAGCGGCGCTATTAAAGTAACCGTTCAGTCAGAAAATGCGTATGAACTGCGCAGGCTGGCTGGACGGTTATGTCATTAACGCTGCCAATGATGGAGGGAAAAAATATGTTAAAACTGGCACCATCGATTTTGTCCGCAGATTTTGCCAATCTCGGAGCGGATGTTGCAGCCGCAGATCAGGCCGGAGCCCACTATATTCATATCGATGTGATGGATGGACAGTTCGTCCCCAATATTTCCTTTGGAATCCCCGTAATTCAGGCGATCCGAAAATGCACAGACAAAGTATTTGATGTGCATCTGATGATCGAAGAGCCGGTGCGTTTTCTTGAAGCGTTTAAGGAGGCCGGAGCGGATATAATCACCGTTCATGCGGAAGCGTGCAGACATCTGCACCGTACAGTGCAGGCGATCCGGGCGCTGGGATTAAAGGCTGGTGTTGTGCTCAACCCTGCGACTCCGCTAAATGTACTGGACTATGTACTTGACGATCTGGATATGGTGCTGCTGATGAGCGTTAATCCGGGCTTTGGAGGGCAGACGTATATTCCGGCAATGACCGGAAAAATCCGCGCGCTTAAACAGATGATCGATGCGCGTGGACTGGATGTGGATATTGAAGTAGACGGCGGTATCAGCACGGATAATTTGAATATGATTCTTGAAGCCGGGGCTAATGTGATCGTGGCCGGCTCGCAGGTTTTTAACGGTTCGATTAAGGATAATGTCCGCCGTTTTCTGGACACCTTTGCAGCTTTTGAAAAAAGACAGGCTCAAAGTGATGCTGCCGGAACGGCAAAGGAGAAGCAGCTATGATGGTGCTGATTGTGTCCGGCGGCGCTATCGATGAGCGCTTTGCGGCCGGCTTTTGTGCCGGCCGGCACTTTGACCGGGTGATTGCTGTGGACGGCGGCCTTGAGATGGCTGACCGGATGGGGCTAAGGTCTCTGACGGACATTGTCGGTGATTTTGATACCGTACGTCCGGATATACTGGAAAAGTATATGCACACGGATGTGCACATTCACCGGTTTAACCCGGAAAAAGACTACACCGATACTGATATTGCGTTGAAGCTTGCCATGCGCTTCTGGGAGGCCGCACCGGATTTGGAAGCTGACTGCTGTCTGCAAAAGGAAGATGGTATATGGATTCTCGGAGCTACGGGAAGCCGCCTGGATCATGTACTTGCCAATATTACGATGCTTAAGCTCCCATTTTCCCGGGGAATCCCGGCGTGGATCATCGATGGGCATAATAAGCTTTGTCTGCTGCAGGGCACCATGGTCATTAAAAAAGAGCAACGCTTTGGGAAATATGTTTCCCTGATTCCTCTGACACCGGAAATTTCCGGCGTGACGCTTACCGGTGTAAAGTATCCCCTCAACAATCATACAGTCTCGCAAGGCGAGAGCCTGTGCGTGAGCAACGAGATTACCGGGGAGTGCGCCGTGCTTACCGTGCAGGAGGGGATCGCGGTAGTGCTGGAGACAAAGGACTGAACGGTGCCCGTCATCGTATGGTATCTGCAAAGCCGGAGGACTTTACGAAAACACTTTTTCGTGACACATTTTCAAAAATGCATGAATCGCAGCCATTTTCTCCATCGGGGGAAAATGACTGCGATTTACACAGCATCATTATTTTAATAAATTTTCGATGCAGATTTCTAAATCCGCAAAGATACATGATTTTACTGTATCGCTGAAAAAATATTGCGCAGAATCTTCCGCTCCTTTTTTTTGATGAATCCGACCTGGCGGTGCCATATCATAGATCACGCCATCGATCAGCTCCGCACGCTGGCCATCAGGTAAATTATAAATATCTTCGATGGTGTGTAAATGTTCTTTTGGTAATGGCATAAAAAACACAACCTTTCTGGTCTGGAGGAATATTGCCCGGCTCGATGATTATACATTAAAGCGGAATAATACAACATCGCCGTCTTTTACGACGTAGTCTTTGCCCTCCATGCGCACAAGTCCTTTTTCCTTGGCGGCAGTATAGCTTTGGCAGGCCATGAGATCATCATAGCTGACAACCTCGGCTTTGATAAAGCCGCGTTCAAAATCCGAGTGGATTTTTCCGGCAGCCTGGGGCGCCTTTGTCCCCTTGCGGATTGTCCATGCGCGGGTCTCTGTCGGGCCGGCGGTGAGATAGCTGATCAGCCCCAGGAGACTGTAACTTGCTTTGATCAGTTTTTCCAGCCCGGATTCCTTAAGTCCGAGTTCTTCAAGGAACATCTTCTTTTCATCATCATCAAGCTCTGCGATTTCCTGTTCGATCTGAGCGCAGATGACAAATACCTCCGAGCCTTCACCGGCAGCAAATTCCCGGACTTCCTGAACAAAGGCGTTGCCTGCACCATCATCGGCAAGATCATCCTCGCTGACATTTGCCGCATAGATGACCGGTTTATTGGTCAGCAGATTAAAGCTCTCAAGCAGTGCCTTTTCATCGTCGTCAGCCGGTGTGAAGCTTCTTGCCAGAGCGCCGCTCTCAAGATGGTCGATGATACGTTTGACAAGGTCCGCTTCCTTAGCCTGGCTTTTATCATTTTTTGCAGCTCTGGAAACCTTGGAGTAGCGGCGCTCCATAACTTCCATATCTGCAAAGATCAGTTCCAGATTAATTGTTTCAATATCCCGCAGCGGATTGATGGAGCCGTCCACATGGATAATGTTGGAATCCTCAAAGCAGCGCACGACATGGACGATGGCATCCACTTCGCGGATATTGCTTAAAAACTGGTTTCCAAGGCCCTCACCTTTGGATGCACCCTTGACAAGTCCGGCAATATCGACAAATTCAATGGCAGCCGGGACGATACGGGCAGAATCATACAGTGCGGCCAGATCATCCAGACGGTGATCCGGAACCGTAACAATACCGACATTGGGATCAATGGTGCAAAATGGGTAATTGGCCGACTCGGCTCCGGCTTTTGTCAGGGAATTAAATAATGTACTTTTGCCGACATTTGGTAATCCGACAATTCCTAATTTCATATTCTATTTCATCCTTTCAAAGATTAATATTCTCAACGTTCAGTGTAGCACATTGGCCCCGCCCTTGACAAGGCGCAATCTCTTTTTTGACGGTGGGGATTCATCCCACAATTTTCCACAAAATCGCATGAAATTAAAAATCATGAATAAAATAATGATAAAAATATCATGCCGGTAATCTTATTTTTGTTAAAAAACAGTCTCAAAGTGGGGAATCGGTGTTTTTTGGGGGCCTGTTTTGGCGCTGGAAAGTTCTGGAAAAAACGGCGGAAACATTGATAAAACAAGGGAAATTAAAAATTTTTTAACAATTTTTCTATTGCGAAATCCCCGGGATTAATATACAATAGTACCATAAGTGGTGAAAAGTGGTACAGAGTGGAGGAAAATGGAATTAGCGTGGTAGATATTCCATTTTTTCCGGGGCAGGTGAAGGCGTATGTTTATCGGTGAGTACAATCATACAATAGATTCCAAGGGACGGCTGATCGTCCCATCGAAATTCCGTGAGGCTCTTGGGGACGAGTTTGTAGTGACCAAGGGACTTGACGGATGTTTGTTTGTATATCCCATGGAAGAATGGATCGCGTTCACCGATAAATTAAAAGAATTGCCCCTGACTAAAAAAGATGCCCGTCAGTTTTCCCGCTTTTTTCTTGCCGGTGCTGCTTCCTGTGAAGTGGACAAGCAGGGAAGAATTTTAATTCCGTCCGTGCTGCGGGAGTTTGCCGGACTGGAAAAAGATGCTGTGCTTGTTGGTGTATCCAGCCGCATCGAAATATGGAGCCGCAGTAATTGGGAAAAAATCAGCGATGTGGACATTGAAGATATGGACAATATTGCGGAGCATATGGAAGATATTGGGATTACCTTCTGAAAATATCCTGATGTCGGCAGCACATATTATAAGGAGGCACCATGGAATTTAAGCACGTCTCAATCATGCTGAATGAAGTGATTGAAAATCTGGATATAAAGAGCAATGGGATTTATGTGGACGGAACCCTCGGGGGTGCCGGACACGCGTGGCACATTTGCAAACGGCTGGGAAGCGGTGGCCGGCTGATTGGCATTGATCAGGATGCAGCCGCGATTGAAGCCAGCAAAAAGCGTCTGGCAGAATTTGGGGATAAGGTAACCGTTGTCCGCAGTAATTACTGCCACATGAAAGATCTTCTGTGGCAGATGGAAATTGACCGGGTCGACGGGATTCTTTTAGACCTTGGCGTGTCATCTTATCAGTTTGACAATGCCCAGAGAGGCTTTTCTTACCGGGAGGATGCACCGTTGGATATGCGCATGGATCAGCGGCAGGAGATGACTGCCAGAGACATTGTCAATACTTACAGCGAGCGTGAGCTGTACCGCATTATCCGGGATTTTGGCGAGGACCGGTTTGCAAAAAACATTGCCAGACATATTTGCCTGGCACGGCAGAAAAAGCCCATCGAGACGACCTTTGAACTGTCGGATGTCATTAAAGCGGCCATCCCCATGAAGATGCGGGCCACGGGCGGCCATCCGGCTAAAAAGACGTTTCAGGCAATACGCATTGAGCTTAACCAGGAGCTTGCAGTGCTTCAGGACAGTCTCAACGATATGATCGATCTTCTGGCAGAAAACGGCAGGATATGTATTATTACCTTTCATTCTCTGGAAGACCGTATCGTAAAAACGATTTTTAAGAAGAATGAAAACCCCTGCGAATGTCCGCCGGGATTTCCGGTCTGTGTGTGCGGGAAAAAATCAAAAGGAAAAGTTATTACACGAAAACCAATACTGCCGACCCTCAAGGAGATGGAGGAAAATCCCCGGTCTAAAAGCGCAAAGCTGAGGGTGTTTATGAAGCAGATGGAACAGTAGGCCTTATGCCGATGAGAGGAGTGAAGGACATGCCACAGAGCAGACAGACGGCCAGACATCATTACCGGCCGGCATCGTCATACAATATGGGATATGTGGATGGAAATACAGTGCGTAAACTGGAACCGGCTCCTTACGAAACGGAAAGGGAACGCAGACAGCGGGAGCAGGTGCGCCGGGAGCGCGCAAAAAGAGCGCAGGAGGCGAAAAGACGGGAAGCGCGCAGAGCAAAAAATCAGGCGATCGCGGTGAAAAACCGGGCCAGGGTGCTCAAGATCGACCTGAAATATACGTTATTTTTAGGGATTGCTGTGGCGGCCACATTAGTGATGTGCATTTATTATTTAAGCCTGCAAAGTCAGATGACCTCACAAAATAAAAAGATCGCATCGCTGAAAAGCGAGTTAACGGCTCTGGTTGATGAAAATCAGGCGACCCAGGAGCGTCTGAACAATGCGATCGATCTGGAAGCGGTATTTGAGACAGCGACGACTGCGCTCGGTATGGATTATCCGTCACAGGATCAGATCATTTACTATTCAGGCTCCGGCGACGACTATGTGAAGCAGTATAAAGAAATCCCTCAGTCTGACGAATGATAATATGATAAAGCTTTTAGCGGGGCTGTTGCGGTATAAGCGACAACCTCGTTTTGTATATCCGGCATATGCGCAGGCGTCTGGATATAGAGAGGTCTGCCGCTTTGGATGAGAAATGGAGGAACTATGAGCCCAAATGACAGATACCGGCGCCCGGGTCAAAAGGACAATCGGGATAATATCCGGGAATTTCGGCAAAGGCGCAGGAAAAAGACATCAAAAAGCCGCAGGACGGTCCGCCAGGGCACATCTGTGCGGCCGCCGGGCATTTCAAAAGGGCGGTGGATACGCGGACGAAAAAGAAATTATGAACGCCCGCCCCGCCGGTTTGTGAGAAATAACCGCCAGAAGCTTCTGATTGCTTTTGGCGTCATGGTTGCCCTGATGGCCGCCCTGATCATAAGAATTACTTATATTAATATATCCAGCGGCGATCAGTACAGCCGCCAGGTATTGTCCCAGTTAAATTATACAAGTACGACGATCCCATACCGGCGGGGGGATATTACCGACCGAAACGGCACTGTGCTGGCAACCAGCGAAAAAGTGTATAACCTTGTTCTTGATGCCTATGTGCTGACCAATTCTAAAGTTGAAGAGGAAGGCGACTGTATAGAGCCGACACTGGATGTGCTCGAGGAATATTTTGGCCTGGATTCCGGCGAGGTTAAAGACCTGATCGAAGAAAATCCGGAAAGCCGGTACCGCGTGATGCTGCGTCAGCTGACCTACGAGCAGATTGAACCCTATTACGCACTGATCAATTCAGAGGATGAGGACGATCTTGAAGTAAGCCAGTATGTTAAAGGTATCTGGTTTGAGGATGACTATCTGCGGCGCTACCCCTATAATACACTGGCCTGCGATCTTCTCGGCTTTACGGTGGCCGGAAATGAGGGCACCTATGGCGTGGAGCAGCAGTATAATGATGTTTTAAATGGCACAGACGGCCGCGAATACGGTTATCTGACCGGGACGAGCGATTTGGAGCGCACGACCATTGCACCGGCAAACGGTGAAAATGTGATGACGACCATCGACGTGAATATCCAGAGGATCGTTGAAGAAAAGATATGGGAATTTAACGAAGCCATTGGCAGTATGAATACATCCGTGATTGTGATGGACCCAAACAGCGGCGAGATTCTTGCCATGGCCAGCTATCCGGTTTTTAATCTCAATGAGCCGAGAGATTTGAGCAATTATTATACGGACGAAGAGCTTGAAGAATACAGCGATAATGAGGTGATGACCTGTTACAATGAGCTGTGGCGTAATTTTACAATTTCAGACGCCTATGAGCCCGGTTCCACGGCTAAGCTGTTTACAGTAGCTGCGGCACTGGACGCCGATGTGGTCAAAACCGATGATGAGTTTTACTGTGACGGCGAGGAGCTGTTTGAGGACGGCGCCGGCTATACCCGTGTCGGCGATAACGGAGTTCACGGCATGGTTGATTTAAGCCAGGCGCTGATGCAGTCATGCAATGATGCCATGATGCAGATCGGCGCAAAGCTTGGAAAAACTTCATTTATCCAGGCACAGGAAAACTTTAATTTCGGTCAGCTGACAAATATCGACCTGCCGGGAGAGGCCAGCGCGAATACGCTTCTTTATTACGAAGATACAATGGGTACCGTAGAGCTTGCGACCTGCTCCTTCGGCCAGGGCTTTAGCTCGACTGCCATTCAGGTGGCTGCAGCATTTTCGTCGCTTGTGAACGGCGGCAGCTATTATCAGCCCCATGTAGTTAAAGAAATTACCACGGAATCCGGCAGTACGGTGGAGGCTTTTGAGCCGGAGCTTGTGCGCACGACTGTTTCAAAGTCCACAAGCGAATGGATTAAAGATACGCTGTTAAAGACAGTCGGCAAGGTGGAGGCAGACGGGTCACTGACCCAGGGTACCGGAAGCGGGGCCTATATTGACGGCTATACCATTGGCGGAAAGACCGGCACAGCGGAGAAAAAGCCCATTGAAGATGGAAAATGTACCGTTTCATTTATCAGCTGCGCTCCGGCGGAGGACCCGCAGGTGGTCGTTTATGTGGTCATCGATGAGCCGCAGGTGTTGGATCAGGGTTCTTCCTATCTGGCAACGATCATGACGCGGAAAATTTATGAGGAGCTTTTGCCGTATATGCAGATTTTCCCAAATAATGGAAGCAGCAGCGATACGGATACCGAAGAAACTCAGGAAACAGAAGAAGACACAAAAGAGACCGCAGGCACCGAAGAAACCTCAGAGTCCGGGACAGATGCAGGCGGCGAATCGGATGCTTCTTCTGAGAGCGGTGGGGATGCAACGGGTGAGAGCGGCGAAGACAGCCAGGATAATGGAAAAGACGGCGGCTCCGGCAGCAGCTTAAACAGCAGCACAGGCCTGACATTCCAGTGGCCGCATCTGACTGATGAGGAAAAGGATGAAGTGATCTGGGAATACCTTGGAGTGCGCAATACTTTGGAGGCGCGCAGCGATACCCGTCCCGGCGCCCAGACGGTCGAGAAGCAGCGGGAAGCAGAGAAGGCCAAGCAGGAAGAAGAAACCGGCGATGCGGCGGATGAATCATCCGAAAGCGGCGCATCCGAGAGCAATGAAAGCGATACATCGGAAAGCGATACGTCTGAGAGCGGCGAAAGCGATACCGGTGAGCGCGGGTAACATATCTTTTGAGAGCCTGTCATACAATAGATTATAAAATTGCAGATAGGTGGAGGATAAGTGTCGGTACTTTTTTATCACCGGAAAAAAATCCGGCTCTTTATGTGGATACTGTTGGTTATTGCGGCCGTCCTGTCAGCGTGGCTTTGTTTCCTGATGATTTCCCAGTCCGGCTATTACGAGGAACGGGCGGAGGACCTTCATGAGCGGGAGCGGGTGATCAAGGCGGCCAGGGGGCGTATCCTTGACCGAAACGGCGTCGTCCTGGCAGACAATCAGTTGGTGTGCACGGTGACTGTCATCCATAATCAGATTACGGACCCCGAAAGGGTCATCAAGGTACTGTCAGAGACACTCAAGCTGGACGAAGCTTTCGTTCGGGAGCGCGTGGAAAAGGTCAGCTCCATTGAGAAGATACGCTCCAACGTTCCCAAGTCTGTGGGGGATGAAATCCGCAGCTATAAGCTGGATGGCGTCAATGTTGATGAAGATTATGCCCGGTATTATCCATACGGTCAGCTGGCCTCGAAGGTTCTTGGCTTTACCGGTGCTGACAACCAGGGAATTATCGGGCTGGAGGTTAAGTATGATGAATATCTTGCCGGTACAGCGGGTGCGATACTGACAACGACGGATGTGCGTGGATTAGAGGTTGAAAATACGGCAGAAAAGCGGATCGAGCCGGAAAACGGCAGCGATTTATATATCAGCCTGGATTATAATATACAGGCATGGTGCCAGCAGATTGCCGATAAGATGTTGGAGCAAAAAGCTGCCAAAGGGGTATCCATCGTGCTGATGAATCCCCAGAATGGTGAGATTTATGCGATGGTCAATGCGCCGGAATTTAACCTGAATGAACCGTATGTACTGACCGGGGCAATCGCGGCGGATGAAGCTCTGGCTGATTTAAGCGATAACGACAAGCTGAATCAGATGTGGCGCAACGCAAGCATTAATGACACTTATGAGCCGGGGTCGACGTTTAAGATCATTACGGCGACAGCGGCTCTTGAAGAAAAGGCCGTCCGGTTAGACGATGCGTTTTTTTGCCCGGGCTTTAAAATCGTGGAGGACCGGCGCATCCGCTGCCATAAGACGGGCGGACACGGAGCGCAGACCTTTCTTCAGGGCTTTATGAATTCCTGCAATCCGGTATTTATTGACGTGGGCGCCAGAGCCGGCACAGATGCGATGTATGATTATTTTGAAAAGCTGGGCCTGTTTGAAAAGACCGGGGTCGATCTCCCCGGAGAATCCGCGTCGATCATGCATAAAAAGGAAAATATCGGTGCGGTAGAGCTGGCCACCATTTCCTTTGGCCAGTCGTTTCAGATTACGCCGATGCAGCTTTTAAGGGCGGTCAGCGCAATCGTCAACGGCGGCGAGCTGGTGACGCCCCATTTTGCCGTGCGCACAGTAAGCGCCGATGGCTCGGATGTGGAAGCGTTTCAATATGAGGTTTCCGACAGCGGTATATCGGAAGAAACGTGCGAAACGCTGAAAATGATGCTTGAAAAGGTTGTATCGGAGGGTACCGGGAATAAAGCTTACATTGAGGGCTATCGTATCGGCGGAAAGACCGCCACTTCACAGAAGCTTCCCCGTGGGTCCGGCAAATATATCGCATCGTTTCTCGGATTTGCGCCGGCAGACGACCCGCAGGTGATCGGCATTATATTGATCGATGAGCCGGAAGGAGCCTATTACGGCGGCACTATCGCGGCTCCGGTCATGAAAGAAATTTATGAAAATGTTCTGCCGTATCTTATATCCTGATACGCGCAATGTGGCGCCGCACGGGTAGCCGGCCCGGTTTTACAGGCGGCGCAAGCTTTACAATAAAGTGCTTTTGTACTATAATAGGGTGCCGGGGGACGATGAGCCCCATTAAAAACATAACAAGCGAGGTAAGGTACATGTTTTCCGATCTGAAATATTCCATTTTGCTGCCAATACTTATTGCATTTGCAATCAGTGCCGTTCTCGGCCCGATTGTGATCCCGTGGCTTCACCGGCTGAAATTCGGCCAGTATATCCGGGAGGAGGGCCCCAAGGCGCATCAGAAAAAGTCAGGAACGCCGACAATGGGCGGAATTATATTTTTGCTGGCGGCAATGATTGCGTCATTGTTTTTTGTAAAAGATTATCCGAAGATCATACCGGTTCTGTTTACGACGCTGGGTTTTGGCATCATTGGATTTTTGGACGATTATATTAAGGTTGTAAAGAAAAGAAATCTTGGACTGACGGAAATACAAAAGCTCATCGCACAGATCATCGTCACTGCAGTGTTTGCTTTTTATCTGATCCGTTACAGCGGTGTCGGCACAAAGATGCTGATTCCTTTTACCGGAGGTGTAAAGGACGGACTGTATCTGGACCTGCCGCTGTGGATTTATGTGCCGGCGCTGTTTATCATTATGCTTGGCACGGTCAACGGGACGAACCTCACCGACGGGCTGGATGGGCTGCTGTCCAATGTCACGGTACTTGTGGCGGCATTTTTCCTTGTCGTTTCAGTGGCAGTAGGAAGCGGACTGCATCCGGCTGCCGGTGCGGTCATGGGCGCGCTTCTCGGCTTTTTGCTCTTTAATGCGCACCCGGCCCGGGTATTTATGGGCGATACCGGTTCCCTTGCGCTGGGCGGCTTTGTGGCATCGATGGCCTATATGATGAATATGCCGATCTTTATTGCCATTGTGGGACTGGTCTATCTTGTGGAGATTTTATCGGACATCCTTCAGGTGACTTATTTTAAGGCGACTCACGGAAAACGTATTTTTAAAATGGCCCCGATCCACCACCATTTTGAGCTGTGCGGCTGGGCAGAGACAAAGGTCGTGGCAGTATTTGCCATTGTGACGGCTGTTTTATGTGTGATCGGATTTCTGGCATTGTAACGTATTTGCACAACGGAGGAAAATACAATGGATTTAAAAAATAAAACAGTGCTCGTGGCCGGTACGGGAATCAGCGGTATCGGTGCGACAAAGCTGCTCATGGCTGTGGGGGCAGAGATTATTTTATATGACAGCAATGAAGCCCTGACGCAGGAGGAGATTCTTTCGCGTTTTGATGTCCCGGTGACCAATGTCCGGGTGTTGACCGGCGCGCTTTCTGAGGAGACGATCCGGACGCTGGCGCTTGCTGTGTTAAGTCCCGGTGTTCCGGTGGATGCGCCGTTTGTATTGGCGCTTAAAGCCGGCGGCGTGAAGGTCTGGGGCGAGATCGAGCTGGCCTGGCACTATGCGAAGGGGACGCTGGCAGCGATCACAGGAACCAACGGTAAAACAACGACCACAGCGCTGACCGGGCAGATTTTGTCCGCCTGGTTTGATTCGGTTTTTGTTGTGGGAAATATCGGTCACTCCTATACACAAAGAGCACTGGAAACGACCGATGACAGCGTGACGGTGGCGGAAATTTCCAGCTTTCAGCTGGAGACTGTGGAGGACTTCCATCCCCATGTGAGCGCTGTTTTAAATATTACGCCGGATCATCTGAACCGCCATCATACGATGGAATGTTATATTAATACAAAAAGCGTATTTTTGAAAATCAGACCAGTCAGGATTTTACAGTGCTTAACTATGACGATGAAGTGACCCGTGCCATGGCAAACGACACAAAGGCTCAGGTGATCTTTTTTTCCGCACGCCATGTGCTTGAGGAAGGCTATTATTTTAAAGACGGAGAAATACGCTATGCCCATGATCATCAGAGCGAGCATATCTGCAATGCCGATGATTTAAACATTCTGGGCGTACATAATATGGAAAATGTCATGGCTGCGGTAGCGATTGCCCGCTGTCTTGGCGTTGCACAAAACGTGGTCTTTAAAGTGCTTACGGAGTTTAAGGCTGTGGAGCACCGAATTGAATTTGTGACGCAGAAAAAAGGCGTCAGCTACTATAACGATTCCAAGGGTACCAATCCCGACGCGGCAATCAAGGCTGTGGAGGCGATGGTGCGGCCGACCATCCTCATTGGCGGCGGCTATGATAAACAGTCCGAGTATGACGAATGGATCGATTCCTTTGGAGATAAGGTGAAGCTGCTTGTGCTTCTCGGACAGACCGCCGATCAGATCGAGGCATGTGCAAGAGCGCATGGCTTTAACGCCATCCTCCGGGCAGAGTCCCTTAAAGAAGCAGTGGAGCTTTGCGCCGCTCATGCCTGCCCCGGGGATGCCGTGCTGCTGTCGCCGGCATGTGCGAGCTGGGGAATGTTTAAAAATTATGAGGAGCGCGGCAGGCTCTTTAAAGACTATGTTCATCAACTGGCGGATTAAAGCGGGGCGCGGCGGTCATGGCCGGCTGCGCGCTTTAAGCCGCTGTCATGCCGGCTGTCAGGGAGTGATATAAATGGAAAAAAACCAGATACAGACAGTAAAGGCGCCCCTAAAGCGCCGAAGTGCCAGGAAGCACCGTCAGGAACGTTTTTTTGATTATAGCCTGTTTTTTATTGTTATTTTCCTTGTATGCTTTGGGCTTGTGATGATTTACAGCACGACGGCCTACACATCATCCATAGAAAATAACGGGGATTCCTATTACTATGTGTTCCGTCAGGGGCTGTTAGCCCTTTTAGGGTTTGTGGGCGCGATCGTTATCAGCCGTTTTGATTATCACTTTTTTGCAAAATTCGCTTTTTTTGCCTATATCGTTATGCTGATCATCCAGATATTGACGCCGTTTATCGGCGTCGGTTCGGAAAGCCATGGACAGAGCCGGTGGATTGCAATCGGACCGATTCAGTTTCAGCCTTCGGAGGTGTCCAAGGTGGCGCTGATTTTGTTCCTGGCCTTTGTATGCAGCCGGACTGTAAAAAGCCTGCACACCTTCGGCGGCATTATTAAAGTGTTTTTACTGGCAGCGCCCATGGTCTTTGTTGTCGTGCTGACAAACTTAAGTACCGCCATGATTCTGCTCGGAATTACATTTGTGATTGTGTTTGTGGCCAGCGACCGGTATAAGCCGTTTGTGGCAATCATCGGTCTGTGTATCGTCGGCCTTGTAGCCGGCCTGCTGATGTTTTCTTACCGTATGGGCCGTATTACAGCCTGGCTCAATGTGGAGACGGATGATTACGCTTATCAGATCCGCCAGTCGCTTTATGCCATTGGCTCCGGCGGTATTTTCGGGAAAGGGCTCGGTCAGAGCATCCAAAAGCTTGATTATCTGCCGGAAGCCCACAACGATATGATTTTCGGGATTATCTGCGAGGAGCTTGGATTATTCGGGGCAGTGGCGATTATTTTACTTTTTGTCCTTTTGCTTTGGCGGTGTATGATCATTGCCAATAATGCGCCGGATTTGTTTGGCGCCCTTCTCGTAGTCGGCATTATGACTCAGATCGGCATCCAGGCATTTATCAATATTGCGGTGGCAACCAATTTTATTCCCAACACAGGAATTACGCTCCCCTTTATCAGCTATGGCGGTACAAGTGTGGCGATCCTTGTATGTGAGATCGGCTTGGTTCTTGGCGTATCCCGCCAGATACGGATGGAGGGCTGAGGCTGCCATATAAAAAAGAAATGGCAGGCAGTTTCGCATAGATGGCACCTTCAGCGCTGCGGGCGCATATAGTAAGGTAGAGCATAGACTCCGGAGGTGCCTGCCATGGCTTGTGTGAGCATTCAGGGAGGAAGCCCCCTTAACGGAGAAATACACATCCAGGGCTCGAAAAATGCGGCGCTGCCGATGCTGGCGGCCTGCCTTCTTGCCCACGGAGAGACAAAGCTTTATAACTGTCCCCATATACGGGATGTTTATAATATGTTAAAAATACTGGAAGCGATGGGCTGTCATACGCAGATGCATCCGGATCATGTGACGGTGGACACGTCCCCGGCATTGACCGGAGAAATCTCGGAGGCAGACGCGTCAGCGATGCGCTCTTCAGTGATGCTTATGGGGGCGGCGCTTGGACGGCTTCATTATGTGAGTATTCCATGGCCGGGCGGATGCTGCATCGGCAAGCGGCCGGTGGATATTCATTTAAAGGCGCTGGAAGCAATGAATGTCTGCATCCGAAGCAGTGACAGAGGTCTGGAGTGCCAGACAACAGGGCTGCGCGGGAGCACAGTCGATTTTCCATACCCAAGTGTTGGGGCTACGGAAAATGTGATTCTTGCCGCGGTGCTGGCAGAGGATACGACGGTCATCCGTCATGCGGCCAAGGAGCCGGAGATTATTGATTTATGCCTGTTCCTTAATGCCATGGGTGCCGATATTCACGGCATGGGTACTGGCTGCATTATCATACACGGTGTGAAGCGGCTTCGGAGTATTGCTTATCGGGTGATGCCGGACCGCATTGTAGCAGGCACTTATCTGGCGGCCGCTGCGGCGACCGGCGGTGATGTGACTGCCGTGGATGTGGGTACAAGGGACCTTGGGCCAACGCTGGATGTGCTGGCAGACATGGGCTGCGGCATTGTCCTGAAAAACCGTCAGGTCCGCGTGATCGCACCGCCGCTTCTGCTGCCGGCAGAATGTATCCATACGCAGCCATTTCCGGGCTTTCCGACAGATATGCAGTCTCAGCTCATGGTCTGTCTTACGGCGGCCCGGGGAACGAGTGTGATCTGCGAAGAAATTTTCGAGGATCGTTTTAAGATCGTGCCCTGGCTGCTCAAAATGGGTGCCGATATAGGCATTGAACAGAACAAAGCGGTAATCCGCGGCGGCACGCCCCTTCATGGCTGTGCTGTGGAAGCCTGCGACCTGCGGGGCGGGGCTGCGCTTGTGATTGCCGGTTTAATGGCAGAGGGCAATACGCTGGTTGGGCGCCCGGACTATATTGAACGGGGCTACGAAGATATTTGCAGAGACTTAAGTCAGTTGGGCGCGAAGATCTGTAAGGTTTAAAACAGGTGATATTTTTATGGAAAAACATGCAGAAAAACAACAGCACAATAAAGCGGACGCCGCGCAGATTAAAAGACACAGCCGTGAAGGACCGCAGGGGAAAGGACACCGGCGGGCGAAGCGGCCAAAAAGGAAGAAAATTCCTTTGAGCCCGGCAGCGCTTCGGGGTCAGCAGATGCGCATGGAGCGCAGGAAAGCGCGGCTTAAAAAGCTGCTGCGGCGGTTTGTGATCGTACTTGCGATACTGGCAGTACTGGCGCTGATCTTTGTATTTGGATTTCGGCTAAAGACGGTCAATGTGACCGGAAACAGCCGTTATACAAAAGAGGAGATACTTGATCTGATCCAATATGATGAGCAGTATCATAACACGATTATTTTCTATCTCCAGCATAAAGATATGGATGTGGAAGGCATACCGTTTCTTGATGGAATCTATATGGATATAGGCGGCGCCGATACGATCAACATCGAGGTTGTGGAAAAGATCGTTACCGGCTGCATTAAAGACGGTGAACGCTATATTTATATTGATACCGATGGTATTGTCTGCGAAATCAGCGATGTATGCCAGGAGGATGTGCCGCTTATCGAAGGGCTGGAATATGAAGAGCCGCAGCTGAATCAGATGTTGAATGTAACAGATACAACAATTTACAATCCACTGCTGAATCTTACACTCCTTCTTAAAAAATATGAGATGTCCGTTGATACGGTCCGATTTTCCGGGGATTTGACGATGAGCCTGACGATGGGCGATATTCAGGTTATGCTCGGAGGCAGTGACTATCTGGAGGATAAGGTGACCGAGCTGCACAACCTTTTGCCGGAGCTTGAAGGCCTGAAGGGAACGCTGCATCTGGAAAATTATGACCCGTCAAAGGATTCCATAATTTTTACGAAAGAATGATAAATAGTAGTTGAAAATTTAAAGAAAAAAAAGTATTATATAATATAGAAGCCTTAACCAGAAGATTAATATTAAAGGAGGATGTACTCTTGCTTGAGATAAAAACAAACGAAATGGACTCTGCCGCTAAAATTCTTGTCATCGGTGTGGGCGGCGCCGGTAATAATGCAGTAAACCGAATGGTCGATGAAAGTATTGTTGGTGTGGAATTTATCGGTATTAATACAGATAAACAGGCATTGCAGCTATGTAAGGCCGGTCAGCTTGTACAGATCGGAGAAAAGCTAACGAAGGGTCTTGGCGCCGGGGCGAAGCCTGAGGTTGGAGCCAAGGCGGCCGAGGAGAATCAGGAGGACCTTGCCGAGATCATGAAAGGCGCCGATAGGGTCTTTGTTACATGCGGTATGGGCGGCGGCACCGGAACCGGCGCAGCACCGGTCATTGCCGGCATTGCAAAGGAGATGGGTATTCTTACCGTCGGCGTTGTTACAAAGCCTTTCAGATTTGAGGCAAAACAGCGTATGAACAACGCGCTTCAGGGAATCGAACGCCTGAAAGCGAATGTAGATACATTGATCGTTATCCCCAATGATAAGCTGCTTGAGATCGTTGACCGCAGAACAAGCATGCCGGAAGCTTTAAAGAAGGCAGATGAAGTGCTCCAGCAGGGCGTTCAGGGCATCACGGACCTGATTAATCTGCCCGGTCTGATCAATCTTGACTTTGCCGATATTCAGACCGTTATGAAGGATAAAGGTATCGCGCATATCGGTATCGGCGAAGGCCACGGGGATGACAAGGCCATTGACGCCGTTAAGCAGGCAATCACAAGCCCGCTGCTTGAGACGACCATCGAGGGCGCGACCGACATTATCATCAATATCTCCGGTGACATCGGCCTGATCGAGGCAAATGAAGCTGCAACTTATGTGGAGGAGCTGGCAGGAGAGTCTGCAAACATCATCTTTGGTGCGATGTATGACGATTCCACACCGGATACCGCAAAGATCACAGTCATTGCCACAGGGCTTGAGGAACAGGCCAGCGCAGGCCAGGGCGCTGCCTATACAAAGAAGGCAGATAAGCCAAAGCCGGGATTTGCAGGAGCTTCCTCCGGGGCTTTCAGAAGCGGTGCCGCTTCTCATCCGGTTCAGCCAAGCTTTGCGCCGAGAAAGGATGCGCCCACCGGAAGCACGATCCAGATTCCAAGCTTCTTACAGAAGAAATAATTTATATTGTCAGTGATAACTTAAATACACAGCCGCAGGAGCGATCAGAATGGTCGCTCCTGCGGCTGTGTTGCATATTTGTAAGATTTGACGGATAAATTGTAAGGCGAATCGATAGCGCCCGGCGCCTGCGTTTTGCTACAATAAGCCTGTAAATCCGATGCATACATGGCCGGCTGAAAGAAACGCATGGCTAATTTAAAAAGAGGTGGATCGATATGTCACGTCAATTTCTTCAATTCAAAAAAATCTGCTGTAATATTGTCGCCTGGCTGCTGATCTGGCTGGTAGCCGTACTGGCGATCCCCCTGGGCATCCTTCTGCTGCTTATCTACGGTATCCGTGCGGTATCGGACCGGATGATCCGCCGGCTGGACGGCTCTGCCGCGAAACTGTGAAAAAAGCGTAGATAACCAATAGGGACGCGCAGCCGCTGTTTTGACAAAAAAATCATTCCAAAAAGAGTATACTATAACCGACGCCGAAGCTTATGGATAAGCATTCAGGAGGTGATCGCGGGATCGTTGTTTATGTTGATCTGCTGTTTTTGGAAAATGTCCTGATAAACAGTGCGCTGCTGCTTTTGACCTGTCTGTTTTTAAAACAGCCGGCCTCATTTTTGCGGATCATGGCCGCTGCGGCAGCGGGAAGCCTTTATTGCTGCATCGATACCGTATGGACCGTGTCCGCGAATGTACGCTTCCCCGGCGGTGCGGCCGGCGTGCCGGGGATTATACAAAATATTGCAAGTACAGGCATTTCTTACATTCTTTTGAGTATGCTGATGATCTTTCTTGCATTTGGCATACATAACAAACACATCCTGATGAAAAACGTAGCTGTACTTTACGGCACAGCGATATTTACCGGAGGTGTTTTTTCGCTTCTTGAAAATCTTGTGACACCGGATCGTGATCTTATTCCATCGGCGCCTGCGCCGGAATCATATGAAATACTGTCTGAAGCTGCAGCGGCATCCGGGATGCTTTGCGGCTGGCTGTGGCTGGGACTTTGCACAGGGGCAGCCTGCGCCGCAGGGATTGGCGCGCTGGCATTGTGGAACCGCCGCCAAAGTAATCTGGCGCATATTTACGAACTGTGCCTGGAGTTTGGCGTAAAAAAAGTGACGCTAAGGGTACTTCTGGATACGGGAAATCAGCTGCATGAACCGGTTTTTGGCAGGCCGGTAACGGTCGTAGAGCAAGCTGCTGTTGATGAAATTTTACAAGATACCTGTTTTAAAGATATGAATAAAGCACGTCTGTCCGTGCCGTTTCACACCATCGGCATACGTCAGGGAAAAATGACGGCGGTGGTGGCAGACCGCGCGGTGATTTGCGATGGCCGCACGCTCTATGAGTATGCAGGTGCGGTGATCGGAATTTATCCCGGTCATTTTTCCGGAAAAGGCACTTATCAGGGCATACTGCATCCGCAGATGCTCACCGGCGCCAGGCTTTGCGCCCGGGAGCGCCGGCTTTGCCGCCGGAGGGGACAAAGGCCGGATGCAGGTCAATAAATCGTTGTATTTTATCAGATCATACAGGGGGAACGCGATATGTTTAAAAATATAGCTCTGGCCAGACGGCTGCACTCGAAGATGATGCAGGGCTTTTGCAGTATTATTTATCCGAAAAACGGGGAAATTTTTTATATAGGCGGAGCGGAGGTGCTTCCGGTGCCGCTGGAGGGAGAGCAGGAGCAAAAAGCGATCAATATGATCGGCACGAGCATGGAAAAGCATGGAAAAACGCTGCTCATCGAGCACAATCTGAGACTGGTCGTCTATATCGCAAAAAAATTTGATAATACCGGTGTCGGGGTGGAGGATCTGATCTCCATTGGAACGATCGGCCTGATCAAAGCGATCAATTCGTTTAATCCGGGAAAGAATATTAAACTGGCCACCTATGCATCGCGGTGCATTGAAAATGAGATTCTTATGTATCTGCGGCGGAATAATAAAACCCGGATGGAGGTGTCCATCGATGAGCCGCTGAACGTGGACTGGGATGGAAATGAACTGCTTTTGTCTGATATTTTAGGAACGGACGAGGATGAGGTATCAAAAGGCCTTGAGGATGAAGCGGACCGTATGCTTTTAAATGCGGCATTAGAAAAGCTGTCGGAGCGGGAGCAGACGATCATACGGATGCGCTATGGCCTTGGCAGCGGCGACGGTCGGGAAAAGACCCAGAAGGAGGTGGCAGATATGCTCGGCATTTCCCAGTCGTACATTTCAAGGCTTGAAAAAAAGATCATCCTGCGTTTGAAAAAAGAGATGCTTAAACCGGATGAAATCCATCATTGACGAACGTGCGGGCATTAAGTTAAAATAGAAAAAATACGCATACGGCATACGTTTTTCATTGCATAAGAAACGGTGTTTTTTGTGAAATAAAAAGCTCCGCCTGGGATGTGCATGCGCGCAATATGAAAGCTGCCGTGAAAGCGGCCGCGCCTGGCGCTTAAGCTGCGCAGGCGGAAGTCTTTAGCTGGAAAGTGCGTATGAATGTAAAGGAGAGAAGCTTATGGAAAGCTATCAGGGAAAAAGTGTATTTGGCGGGATCGCGATCGGGAAAATATGCGTTTACCAGAAGGAAGAACAGCAGGTAAAGCGCTGCAGGATCGAGGATATAGACCGGGAGCTTGCCCGGTTCCACGAGGCGTGTGACACGGCCGGACGCCAGCTGAAGGCTTTATATGATAAAGCGGTTAAGGAGGTCGGGGAAGCCAGCGCGGCCATTTTTGAGATTCATCAGATGATGCTTGAGGACATGGACTATATTGAGTCTATTGAAAATATCATCCGGACGCAGTCGGTGAATACTGAGTTTGCTGTGGCGGAGACAAGCGATAATTTTCAGATGGTCTTTGCCTCCATAGATGACGAATATATGCGCGGCCGCGCAGCGGATGTCAAGGATGTGTCCGAGCGGCTTTTATCGGTGCTTCACGGAAACCATAAAGACGCCCTGCATATCGATGAACCGGTGATCATTATTGCTGATGATCTGGCCCCAAGTGAGACGGTGCAGCTTGATAAAAATAAAGTGCTGGCATTTGTGACTGTTCATGGCTCGGTCAATTCCCATACGGCAATCCTCGCCCGGACGATGAATATCCCGGCGCTTATCGGAGCGGACATTGCACTGGATGATTCCATAGACGGGAAGCTGGCCGTTGTCGACGGCTATGAAGGACGTCTCTATATTGATCCGGATGAAAGGACGCTGGAATCCAGAAGGGCCCGGATGGAGGAGGACCTGGAAAAGCGGCGTCTCTTACAGACGCTTAAAGGCCGGGATAATGTGACGCAGGACGGCCAGAAGATCATGGTCTATGCCAATATCGGCGACCTTAAGGACCTGGGTATGGTTATGCAAAATGATGCCGGCGGCATCGGCCTGTTCCGCAGTGAGTTTATTTATCTGGACAAAGAAACGTTCCCGACAGAGGATGAGCAGTTTAAGGTTTATAAAACTGTTGCCGAGACAATGGCCGGAAAGCGTGTCATTATCCGCACGCTGGACATCGGTGCGGATAAGCAGGCGGACTACTTTAATCTCGGACATGAGGAGAATCCGGCCATGGGCTGCCGCGCGATCCGCATATGCTTAAGCCGTCCGGAGATTTTTAAGACGCAGCTGCGTGCGATCTTTAGAGCAAGCGCTTACGGAAAGCTTGCCATTATGTATCCGATGATTACCTCGGTGGAGGAGGTTTTGCAGATACGAAAGATTGCCGATGAGGTGAAGGACGAGCTGCGCGCACACAATATCGCCTTTGGAGATGTGGAACAGGGGATCATGATCGAGACGCCTGCGGCCGCTATGATCAGCGACCTGCTGGCAAAAGAGGTGGATTTTTTCAGCATTGGCACAAACGATCTGACTCAGTATACACTGGCGATTGACCGCCAGAATGAAAAGTTGGATGATTTTTATAATCCCCATCACAGGGCGGTGCTGCGCATGATTGCCATGGTTGTGGAAAATTCTCATAAAGCCGGCATCTGGACCGGTATCTGCGGCGAGCTTGGCGCGGACCCGGAGCTGACAGGGCTGTTCCTTGCCATGGGTGTGGATGAGCTTTCGGTATCTCCGGGCCGCATCCTCGGCCTGCGCAAGATCATTCTGGAGACCAATGTTGCCAGGTGCCGCGAAGAAATGCTTAAAAAATATCTGTAATTGCCAAAACGACGGCCGTACAGCCCGGATATGCCCCGAGGCTGTTCGGCCATTTTTTATTGCATAGGAAACGGCGTTCCTATGTCATAAAAAAGCTTCGCTTAAGATGCGCACGCGCGCGATAAGAAAATTGCCGCTGAAGCGACCGCGCCTGGCGCGGGAGTTTTGCCTGGAATTGCACAGCGGCGAAGCGGAAGCTGGCGCTTATGCGGCCCGCCGCAGGCACACAATCCTGCGTAGCGGATTCTTTTGGAAAATGAAACCATAGCCGGACCGGTATAAACCCATCAGAAAGTGTGCATGATTTATGTAGCACAAAATATACGAAGATGGGTCGGTGATATTTCTATGGCAGGCTATAAAGTTGAAATATGCGGAGTCAATACATCCAGGCTTCCGCTGCTGAAAAAGGATGAGAAGGAAGCGCTGATGCGTCAGATTAAGGCCGGCGACCGTGCTGCGCGGGAAACCTTTATCAAAGGGAATCTGCGTCTTGTCTTAAGTGTGATCGGCCGTTTTTCCGGGAGCAGTGAAAATGTGGATGATCTGTTCCAGGTGGGCTGCATTGGACTGATCAAAGCCATTGATAATTTTGACCTGAGCCAGCAGGTGATGTTTTCAACCTATGCATGTCCGATGATTATCGGGGAAATACGGCGCTACCTTCGGGATAATAACAGCATCCGGGTCAGCCGTTCGCTGCGGGATACCGCCTACAAGGCCATCTATGCCAAGGAGGCTTATATTAAAAAGAATAACAGGGAGCCGACCATTATGGAAATTGCCGGTGAGATCGGCATCAGCAAGGAGGATATTGTCTTTGCCATGGATGCCATTCAGAGTCCGGTTTCTCTTTATGAGCCGGTATACACTGAAGGCGGGGACACGCTGTGCATTATGGATCAGGTGAGCGATAAGAAAAGTGACGAAGAGAGCTGGGTGGAAAGTATCGCCCTGAAAGAGGCGATGAAGCGTCTGTGTGAGCGGGAGAGCAGCATTATCAAAATGCGTTTTTACGAGGGAAAGACGCAGATGGAGGTGGCAAAGGAGCTGGGGATTTCCCAGGCTCAGATTTCCCGTATTGAGAAAAATGCGCTTAAAACGATGCGCACCTATCTGAGCCCGGAAAAATAAAGACAGCACGTCTGCCCGGGCCTGCCGCTGCGTTCTATTGCACACGGTGTGGGCCATACTGTGCGCACAGCGCATCAAAAGCGAGCGGACCGCCGAAAAGGTCTAATGCGCTGCCAACTGTAAAGTCCATGCGTCCCTGACCAAGACGGCGGATCAGGGCAATATCATCGGTGGTGTGAATACCGCCGGCATACGTTACAGGAAGCGCCGTCAGGCGGCCAAGACGCTCAATCAGGCCGGCCTCAACACCCTGGCTTTTACCTTCCACATCGACGGCGTGGATTAAAAACTCGCTGCAATAGGGTTCAAGCAGAGCAAAGGTTTCCTCGCTGATGGCAACGTCGGTAAATTTTTGCCAGCGGTCTGTGACAATATAATAATCCGGACCGTTTTCCGGGCTGTGGCCGTCGGATATATTTTTTCCGGGCAGCCCGGGCCGCATTTTGCAGCTAAGATCAAGGACAAGATGGCTGCGGCCGATTTTTTTGGCCAGCTGCTTTAAACGGTCCATATGGATATGTCCGTCTTTAAAAACAAATGAGGTGACGATTACATGGGAAGCGCCCCAGTCAAGAAAGCGGGCTGCGTTTTCATCAGTGATCCCGCCGCCAATCTGCATCCCGCCTTCAAAGGCGCCAAGCGCCCCGCGCGCCTGGGAAAGGTCTGCCTCATAGTATGGGGAGGATGCAGGGTTTAGCAAAATAATATGGCCGCCATTTAAGCCGCGCTCCCGGTAAAGCCGGGCATACCAGGCGGCATCTTTTGCAGAAACAAAATTTTCTAATGCCTGGTCTTTTTGATCAGTGAGACTGCCGCCGATGATCTGCTTGACAAGGCCGTTGTGAATATCAATACATGGTCTGAATTTCATACATATCTCCTGTTCTTATACGGATGCCGGATGTCTGCTTTGAAGTCCGGCACTTTTTTGAATCGTAAATGTGTGATGTGGCTATTCTATCCTGTCCGCAATGCGACCAGGAAATGGCTTTGCCAGGATGCGTACGTTTGCGCAGAAGAGGGCGGCCCTTGGCCGCCGCGCAAAAGACGAGGTATAATAGCCACTTCGTGCCTATTATATCCTGTCCGCAAGGCGACCAGGAAATGGCTTCGCCAGGATGCGTACGTTTGCGCAGAAGAGAGCGGCCTTTGGCCGCCGCGCAAAAGACGAGGTATAATAGCCACTTCGTGCCTATTATACCATGAAAGCAATGAATTTGTCACCGTCCGGGATGGCAATGCATATGTTGTAGTATAATATAATATCCGCTGCTTTTTATACCCGGGAGGCGCGGCTTAAGTGGTGATCGTTATGGCGGCGCACAGGCGGCGCGGCTTAAGAAGCGATCGTTATGGCGGCGTCTGGCATGGCGGGGCGGGGGTTTTGCCGGAATGGAGGAAATGTATGAGATTTTGTGATCTTCGGCAAAAGGAAGTCATTAATGTGCGGGACTGCCAGCGGCTTGGCTGTGTGGCAGATATTGAATTTGATCCAAACTGCGGAAAAATCTGTCAGCTCATCATTCCGGGGCCGGGAAAGTTTTGCGGGCTGTTTGGACGGGAGAGCGAGTGTATCATCGGATGGAATTGCGTGCGCCAGATCGGCCCGGACATTATCCTGGTCGATGTCAATGTGGAGGCCGCGCGCCGCTGTGCTGAAAAATAAGAGCGTAACGATTCAGTTAGGTCTGCGCATTTACAGTGCAAACCGTGAGAAATGATTCTGAAGTGCAAAAAGCCCGTCGCCGCAGGCGATTTTAAATGAATTTTTGCATGTAGCAGTTTGACTGGCCGAACTGTTACATAAGGGCGGGGGAAATGCGGTGAAAAGAGTTGACCTTAAATTAATAATTGATTATAATATTTATGTGGCGTCGGCGTACATTCAGTACACCGACGCTAACCTTCCCGGAAGAACGATGATCCGGCATATCCGCGGAAGGACAGCTTTTGTAATAGTTTGGCCAGTTCAGGCTGTTATCAATTTTACTCATAGAGAAACAGGAGGACGTAATTCGTATGAAATGCCCATTTTGCGGTGCTGAGGACACAAAAGTGATTGATTCAAGGCCTGCGGAGGACAACAGTTCAATCCGCAGACGGCGCCAGTGCGAAGCCTGTCAGAAACGTTTTACCACTTATGAAAAGGTTGAGACAATCCCTCTGATCGTCATTAAGAAGGATAATAACCGGGAGCCTTACAGCCGCCAGAAGATTGAAGCCGGTATCGTGCGTTCCTGCCATAAACGGCCGATTTCAGCAGATCAGATACGCAGGCTTGTAGACGAGATCGAGACGGAGATTTTTAACAAGGAGGATCGTGAGATCAGCGTCAATGTGATCGGAGAGATTGTCATGGATAAACTTAAATCACTGGACCCGGTAGCCTATGTGCGTTTTGCGTCCGTGTATCGGGAATTTAAGGATGTCAATACGTTTATGGATGAGATTAAAAAGATTTTAGATCACAATGATGAGACGGAGCATCAGTGATTTCGTATAGCGGCAGCATGGAAGCTGCTGTTGGATGATGAAATATACAAATTAACGAAGATGTGCCGCCATATCCGGATTTACAAACAGCCGCAGCGAGGTTATTTTGCTGCGGCTGTTTTGCGCGATACGCCCGGAGGGCGGCCGCCGTGCTTGCACGGGCGGACATCCGACGGGCAACGGTCATCGAGTGGCAGTGCCACGAGATGAGCGAGGCATCGCGATGATCGGGTAGGGGAAGGAATCTTCCCCTATCCGA
>CASFBR010000054.1 GCA_949292795.1 uncultured Eubacteriales bacterium | reverse complement strand
TTTCACCGCCATATACGCATTGAAACGCGCATCAGCTTAAGTGTCATTATATCCGGAGATACAAAATAACCTCTACAAGTAAACTTGCTCCATTGCTCCAGACTTTTATATTCCCCGGTCCATTGCTGAATAGCTACCGTGAATCCGGCACCACATCATCGATTCAAATAATCAGGACTCCTTCCGGATTATATGTTTTCTTTGCGCCAATGTGTTCCACGCGCTTCTCCCAATGATTACCCAGGTAATAAAATCTTAAGCTGTCCTGTTCCGGATCAATCAATTTTAATAATCGATCTTTTAGACGCAAAAAAGATGAATAATCCAAATCTGCTTCAAACACCGAATTTTGAACTCTCTGAGCATGATTCTGGCACTCTTTTGCAACTTTTCTCAACCGGGTGCGTCCTGCTGCGTTTGATGTGCTCACATCATAGCTGATCAACACCATCATAACAATCACCATTCCTCTGCCTTTGGGCTGACCATATACATGTAATGAAAACGCTTTTCTCATTTAATTTTTTGTACCGCAATAACAGTTGGCGCCGGTATACAGGGGCCAACACGCCTCAAGCCGTGTAATTCCGGTCATTTGCGGCGTTATCTTCGCTTTGCGTACGTTCACTTCTACCGGACAAGAAACGAAGGATATACTTCTATATCACCGCGCACATATTTTGCCAGAAGGTTACTCTGAACATAAGGCAGCAGTCCCATCGGAATTTTTTGTTTCAAATAGGGATGCATCATATCCGAACGCTTCTTTTCCTGCCACCGGGAAAGCACTTTTTTCCGTCCCTCGTCATTAAGCCACACCGCACCGGACACCTGTTTTTCAAAATCGCTTTCATTAAGTATCTGCAGATTAAAAAGCGTGATCACAAACCGCTCTGCCAAGCATCGCGCCTCCTCCACCAAATCACAGGCCAGAGAACTCCGCCCGCTTCTGAGCGCATGGCAATACCCTATGTAGCTGTCAAGACCAACCGTCTCCAGCGCTGCGGCAAATTCACTGGTCGCCAATGTATATACAAAAGACAAAGCAGCATTGATCGGGTCCAGGGGCGGACGCTTTGTGCGAAGTTGAAATGAAAATGGCACTTTTTTATTGGTAATTAATTTATTAAATATTGAGAAATAATTCTGTGCACAATACCCCTCAATTCCAATAACCTCTTCGATATTCGCCGCCGTATATACCTGGTCGATTCCTGTCTTTAACGTATTAAGAACCTTCTGTATATCCTCATCCGCTCTTAAATCCGCATTATCGTGGAGCGTTCTGCGGATTAGCTGCCGTGTATTGCTAAATTTGGCAGCCATCGTATTTTGTGCCAGCTGCAGCCCGCATGCCCTAAACTTATCAATCTGCGCCACTCTGAGAAATACATTCCCTTTTGTTTCACCACAAACCTTTGCCAGAAATTTCCCCTGGGGTGAGATGAAATTGATCGGGATTGTTTTTCCTACACATTTCCCCATAAGCGCAGGGGAACATCCGATATAGTTAAAGCACACAATATTTTCAATGTTTTCAAACGGAATACGCAGCCGTATCTCACCATCCACTTTACATACAAGATTTTCTCCATCTAAAGTCAGATAGGCCATCTCATTCGTAACATACACTGTATTTAAAAGTTTTCTCATAGTGCTGCCCTTTCAATCTTTGTAATCTCACTTCGCAAATCTTTAACAGGCTTCATAGAAGGCATACACATATCTTTCATGGAACATCCGCTGCATTTCTGCCCTTTAGGAATCGCCGGGATATGCCCCTTTGCTATATCTTCCCGCATATGCTTAAGAATCGTTTTAAGCTGTGCATCATATTCCTGAAAGTTTTCTTTAAGCGGCAATACGATACGTTTTTTTACATCGCCATAGTAGATCACACCGTCACAATCACCGCCAAACACATAGTCCACACAAAGCTTTTGAGCAAACACCTGCATCAGATCATCCATCCGAAAGTCCTCTGCCTTTGGTTTGGTTGGTTTATATTCTACAATACAAATGCGGTATCGATCTTCGCTTCCTTCCACCAATATTCCATTTTTGTCCTTTGTTAGCTCCAGGCAATCTGTCACGCCATAAAGATTATACGGTTCAAGATCATTATAGACCGGTACGGATGTAAATACCTTTTTTCCGCGCATTGTATAGTTTTTCCGGGGATCATGAACACGCTCGTGCATCAGGTTTGCTTTTGTCACAAAAATATTTTCTGCCCATGCCTTATCGATCTCCATTAATCCCCAGCGATGCGGACAATACATATAATGCTGGATTGACCGGATCGTTATTTCAACCGGAATCATAGCTTCTCGATCAGTTCAACACCGGATGGCATCTGTGTATCTACATGTATCTCATAATCGCTGAATGCTCTTGGAAGTACATGATCTTTTTCCCGGACACTGATCTTATCAAACAAAATATGCGATGGACAATTTCCTAAAATATTCTCATGTTTAAACACATACAGCTTCCGCATACACATCTTTCCTCTGGCAGCACTGTGGTCATTTTCAAACATATTGATGATCGCCGTCCAAAGCAATTCCACGTCATCCTCCGATAAGCCGGTGGACTTGTTAGCCAGAGCTGCCGAAACATAGCCTTCTGCACGGTACAGCGCATAGGGAATAATGCTTTTTCTGCCCATTTCCGTATCACCGGTTTCTGTTCTGTCATTTGTTGTTCTTGCCTGACGGGTAATCGTTACATCCTGAATATTGACAGGCGATATACTCTGTGCAAAATTAATCTGTACCGGGCCTCTGACAATACCACATGGGTCTTCTCCGGTGGACATCACTGCACCGAACGCGCGCACATCAAAATATGTACGGCACATATAGTCTCTGGCTTTTTTAACATCATCCGCATTTTTCCCCTTATTTTTCGTCTGAAGCCCTTCTGCTTCATAAGCCTGAGTAAACTTTGCATTTAAGGAGCGGTCTGGCTTAATGAGGATATTATAGCCCGGTTCACCCTCTTTAACGAGCTCCACATAATTACGGATTTTTCGTTTCAGGCATACATCTGTAATATATCCTAAATTCGATTCCGCATCGACCCTCGGTGCATTTCCGGCATCGGGATCACCATTTGGATTTCCATTTTCCACATCAAAAAGCATTACAAAATCATATCTGTTTGAAAGTGCCATCGTCTTTTTCCCCCGTTTCTTTCATCTGATCAGATTCCTGCGATTTCTCTGATTCATCTGATTTCTCTGATTTTTCTGATTTTTCTGATTTTTTCCATAGCTCCATATTTTGTTCATAATAGCCAATATCAAATTTTCCCTGGTCGATTAATGACAGGCTTTCAGGAAACGCACCATTCAATCCGGAAACAATTTCCCCGATCAGTCTGTTATAGTTCACCACTGCCCCGTAACTGACTTTATTTAAATGATTCTGCGCCAGACGGATCAGCTTTGGAAAAACAAGAGCCGGTCTTGTGGACGCAGATGCAAAATAAGCATCCTTGATCGTCCGGTTTAATGTGTTCTTCGATGCATCCTGCTGAAGCTTTTCAAGCACTGCAAATAACCGTCCGCACCGGTATGCCAAAGATGGATTCGTTTTATCTAATGACACTTTTATCTCCTCCTTTGAAGCTTTTCTATTAATACAGGCCCGTATCAGTCCTGCCCGTATCGCATTGATTTTTCTTGTTCCGCTGTCAAGTCTTACCCTTCGGACAATCGTTTGCAGAAGAAAATCCGGATATTTTCTTCCATAGATAATCGATTCAAACAGCCGGGCCATCAGAGCCGGATCAACCTTCTCATTTGTGCTCTTAAGCGGCAACATTTCCTGTTTGATCTGCCACAAAGCAACCATATGAAACTTATCCGATACCTGTATCTCCTGCTGAAATCTGGCAATATTGCATAGTACATCCGCATATTTTCTTCGGATCATGAACTTCACAGAAAGCCGTGAAGAATTCGGCTTCAACCCAAGCATATAAAAATCCACGTTGGGATCGATCTTGTCCAGAGAATCCAGCCGTTTTTCTGAAACGAAAGCATTTCCGGCATCTTCAAGCAGAGACCGGATCATTTTCTCGGTCTGCTTTTCCCCCATCTGATCCTGCTGTATCAAAAGCAGCTTTGAAAACAAAGCCTCGTATGCATCTTTACTGCTCATTGCCCAAAATACGATGGTCATCTCATCCAGCATCGTCTTATGATTGCTGCTGCCCAAAAGATAGTTCAGCGCTTCCGTATACTTTTTCATAGCCTGCTGAGAAATATTGCTGTTATAAGACTGTTCATTTCCATAGGAATTTTCTGAATCATTTTTAAAACTGATCAAAACATTCCCTGTTGCAAGCCCTCCGTAAACGCCTTTTATTTTACTGTGTATCCGGGCAATCGGTTCTGTATTTCCGGTGACTGCGCACTGGCCGGTTCGGATGTTTTCTGTATCTGCTGTCCTTTTTGCATATTCAGTCTCCCACCTTTCCTTAAGCTCCGGATCATCATGCAGTCTCTTGTCCGGGGAGCCTGAAAGGCAAAATGCAAAGCCCGATTTTGAATAATCCTTTCCAAGGCCGAGCAGATGGGGATTTTTTGTCTCTGCCTCCGGGTTCCACGATTCAAGGAAATGCCGGTAGGCAGTTACAATGGGCGAATGAAGATTTTCGATAAACTTTAGGTTTGCTTCCACAAAAGCTTTATGTGACTTCTTTGCCTTATCTGTCCGGTCGTTCGGCGTAAGCCCGTCTTTTTCCAGATTCAGTCCGAAAATGTAAAGCGGCCGATGCTCGGCAATATTGGCGTCAATCCCCGGCTTTTCTGTTCTCAATGGCATCTGCATTTCCACAGGTACCTTTTTTTCTTTTGTTTTCTTCCCTGACAAAACGGTTTCCGTCATTTGGCAGTCAATAATTTCATCCATCGTTCCATCTTCTCTCAGTGATATGAGATAATGAATGCGTACTTTGGAATAGCCTTCCGGAAGCACCTTGCCGCTTTTAGAGAGAATATCATAATAATCACACAGTGCTTTAATCAGCATCGCAATTCCTCCCTGTACTTCTTCACATCAATAACACCGTTGACCATGTGGGGACGATAGTAAATGGTCGATGCCCGATCCGAAAACTTTGGATTCTCCCAATCGTCATTAACCGGCTTCCCTCCATCGGCAAACTGAACCCGATATGTCATATAGCCCAGATCGACATCACCCATGCTCCGAATCCGGCTGCTGATCATATGCTCGTCAAACTCCTGTACTAATTCAATCCTTTTGACCGGAAATTCACTGCATCCCAGACAGGGTGTGCGAAAAAACTGTCCCTTTTCCAGTCTGCGCTTGATAATATTATAATGTTTATTTTCGCCATCAGTCTCTGCATCGTTTTTAAGCCCGGTCAATTCAAAATGAAATTCCACTCCATATTTTACATTTTTCAGAATCATAGCCGACCGCTGGCTTCTGCTCTCCGATGCATAAATACACGGGTCTGCTTTCTTTCCTTTCATCTGATTTTTAACCGCGCTGAGCAGAACCTTATCCTTAACTTCATTTCTCCGGATATTCATAAAATCAATATCCTGAAAGACGATAATTTTATCAATGACATACCGGATTGCAGGCTTCCAATAGATACTTTTAAGCAGACCTTCCAAAGCCCCGGGCGTTGGAACGTCGTAGCTTACCCGTTCCACCTTAAGCTCCGGACGGGTAAAGCAGGCATAATCCCCCTCGACAATGATTTTAAAACCAAAACCCATGTCCTCACCTCTTTTTGTTTATAAATCGTACGATTACCGTACGCTGTTTTCTTACGATATAAAATAATCCGGTGCTTCAAATAAGATGCCGGTATTTTCATCGTAATAGTCGGAATTTGTCAGGCAAAATATACCTGTCCCGTAGTCATCCGCCGCATGCTGACGGATCAGATCCTCCAGTTCTCTCTGATACAGCGTACATGTATAGCTTTGCAGCGCTCTGCTGTTTCCGGAATGAGTGAATTTCAACAGCTCCACAAGCTTTTCACTCCGGGCATCTCTTGGAACAACAAGCGATACGGTTTCGGAATCAATCAGCGAAAATTTCTCAGCATACGATTTAAACGGTATTGAATCAATCTCCAGGCACTGCTGGTGCATCGTATTTTTCTGAATAGCTTCCCGATTCATATACAATAACCGGTTATAATATTCTTCAATACATTGAATATCTGAAATATCCTCATACTTTTCCAGCAGTCCCCTCGTCAAATTGGCCCGTTCATCCACTGCCTGACGTTTTTCATTTTCTGAAAAGTCAAAAATAAAAACATCGCCAATACTTCGTTTGCCTTCCCGGTTACACCGTCCTCCGGCCTGCAAAATACTGTCCAGTCCCGTACGCTCCCGAAAAACGGTATAGGTATCTAAATCCACACCGGCTTCAATTAACGATGTTGATATGATCGTCACCTTACGCTCGTCTGGAACACCCTCTCCGCCGGGATAGTCCTTTTCCAGCAAAGCAAGCGTCTGACGAATTTCCCTCAATACGCGTTGACGGTCATACGCAGTCATATAGGTGGAAAGATGATATTTTTGGCCGCCGCACGCCTGATACAGTGCCCGCGCATCCGCCTTTCGGTTAACAATGATCAGACTGGATGGGTAACTTCTACTTCTTGAGAGCAATTCCTTTATATCCACTTCACCGATTGCCGTATATCGGCATTTTCGGAACGTTTCAAACATCGATTTGTCTGAAATCAAAGAAATCATTTGAAGGTCTGCAAGCGCATAGGTACGCATCAGCTTTTCGTAATCCGGCATCGTTGCTGTCAGAAAAACCGCTTCGCTGTGTAAATATCGCGTAATATAGGCAACTGCCTGCAAACAGGGCTGAAGATAATTCTGAGGCATTAAATGAGCCTCGTCAAAAATCAGAATACTGTCGGACATATTATGCATTTTCCGAAGCTTTCCACGTTTATTTGAGTAAACGGATTCAAAAAACTGAACTGCAGTCGTTATAATCAAAGGCGCATCCCAGTTTTCCACAGCGCTTTTAGCGGCCTTTCGATAATCTTCGCTTCCATTTTCCTCGTCCTCATAGGAAAATGTTGATTGATGCCTGAGTATCTCCACATCCTCTTCAAATAGTTTTTCAAATACTTCTGCCGTCTGTTCAATCACACTATTAAACGGAATGATATAAATAATTCTCTTTTTTTCTTTTAAAAGAGCACGCTCTAGCGCGATTTTTATACTGGCAAGTGTTTTCCCGCTTCCCGTAGGCATATTCATCAGATAAATCTCCGCATCTTCATGACTCCTTAAAAATGCCTGATTCTGCAAGGCTGACCGGGCTTTCTGAAGCTTTGTCTCACAGACAAAGGATTCCAGCTTACGGTTCACACGTTCAAGACAGGCAGCAAAATCTGCTTTTAATTGTCTCGGAAGCTCCCCTTCCCTGCAAAACTCTGCTGTGTCTGTGGAATCGGCATCCACCAGACAGGAAAACACATATCTCGTGAGAAATGTAAACTTATCAATCACTTTGCCGATTTCATTATTACAGTCCGACAAAATATACGACAAAAAGGCCCTTTCGTCCAAATGGGGAAGGGCCAGTTCTTTTTTATAAGCTTCAAAATCTTCAAATGTCTTGTGCATCCTTCCGTATAAAGTTGGTGACTCTTCATCATTTGGAAATCCACCATCCGGAATCCCTGAGTGGTGCCCGGCAATACAATATTCCAGCATCAGCGCCAGCACTGCAAGACTGTAATTTTCCCTGGCTGCCAGTGCTCCGCATGTGGAATGTTCCACTCTAATATTTGTACCGTTTATCCGTTCCTGAAAAGAATACTGATATTTCCCCACATCATGCAGCAATCCGGCGGCAAAAGCAATCTCCTTCAGTTCGGGAACGGCATATTCTCGGCATAAAGCCGCCGTATTTTCACAATGTTCTTTTACAGTCTGTTTTGCCCCTGTAAATACATTCCGATGGGCAATATACATGTCCATCATATCCTCCCCCAATAAATCGTAATTTTCCTGAACCGGCACATAAACAAAATAATATCCGGCCCTTTTCGGATATATTTATATTACCACAGATGCTCATCTTTTTCAGCAGATATTTCATTTTTGCCAAGCTTTAAAATTTTACGTCTCCGCTCCCGCGGGCATGATCACCCGACCGCCCTTTCTCGATACGCTCCGTAGCTTTTACTCGCACTTCTCACGGACGTGACTGCTGCATCGGCAATCATTCTTCTTTCGGAACAGGTATATAAACGCTTTTAAGCGGAATCATTTTTCGGTATTTCTCGCTTAATTCCTCATAGTATTTCAATATCAGCTCTACCAGCTCTGTTCCATTAATACCACGGATGATCGGCGTACTTTCCAGATATTTTTTGGCATTTTTCGTATAATTTGAAAGTGTAACAAACAGTCCGTAGTCACCTTCCCGCATAGCGCCTTTTAAAGACTGGAGCATTGATTCCTTAATATCACTGTCCTGGCTCTTTACCTGAACAAGAATACGAGGCGGCAGCTCGTCCTTATAAGCAGTAATATCAATACCGCTGTCCCCACCTCTTTGAGATACCAGCGTACGATACCCCATTGCCTGAAGCAGGTCTGCCACAAAATTTTCCAGATCATACCCTTTCAGCTGACGGCTTAATTCCTTCAATATAAAGTCCTTTGTACGCTCAATAATATCGTCCGCAGTTGCCCCAACACTATCGTCCTCGGCTTCAGATGAAATATCATCTCTGAAATTTTTGTCAAGAGCAGCCATAAATTCATCTGCATAATTTTTAACAGCAAAGAATGTCATAGCTGAGCCGATCTCGTAAAGTGCGCTCTGAGAAAACGCAGTACGGGGCAAATGCTTCAGCCATTGTACCTTCCTTGTCTGCACATAATCCGCCTGAGAGGGATCGTAAACGTAATCGCCCCTGACGACACCGATATTTACCTGCCGGTCGATTTTTGAAGGAAATATCACATAACCGCCAGTCTGTACTTCGCAGCAAAATCGAAAAAGCATGCCGGCAGCAGTCGCAATACTGCCTTTTTTCGCCTCCGGATAGGTCTGTATATATTTCTCCTTAAACGCATTCCTCGTTGCTTCGATAAGCCGAAGGTCTCCCATCTCTTTCCATCCAATCGCAATAATACTCCCCTTCAGGAACATAAAATCATCCCGGGAATGAATCCCCCAGATTTTCTTTTCTTCATTTATCATCGCTTTACCCCTTTGTATTCGCGTCAGCGTGTTACAGCATCTTTGAAATATACCAGCTTCCGTTCACCAGCACCATCTGGACACGATACCCTTCATTTACAGCTGTTCCGCCGGTACCGGCAGCAGTCTGATTATAGGTCACCTCATAAGCCTCCTGAACCGTACATGAATAATCATAGTCCCGGAGCAACTCTTCCTCTATGGTTTTTGAATCAAGCGGCCTTTCATCAATAATTTCAGAAGAATAACCTTCAAAAACACCAATGTCATAATATGAGCCCTGTGAATCATCATAGGCGCTCCAATATTCAGTCTCGGACAGCAGGCCATTTGCCAGCAAAAAATCTACATATTCCCTTCCATACGGTTCAATACATGCTGCCAAAAGATAGGCAAAATCATGTTGAGTAAAAGCTTCATCATGAAGATCCAATGCCTCCTGGCGCGTAGCAGCCGGTGCGATCGGACTTCCGGCATGATCCAGGCTCTCTGCTGTATTTTCCGTACCTTCAGGAACGCTTTCTAAGCTATCTGCCGTGCTTTCTGAACGCTCAGCCGCAGCTCCGGTCTCCGCATTTTCCGAAAGCATCCCTGTTTCATTCATGGATTGTTCTTCAAAATCTGACTCCGATACCGCACTTTCTTTTACTTCCGTGCTTTTAACATTCTGTGCTCCGCTGGAGCAGCCATTTACAGACAATACTGCAATCAACATCCCTATTGCGCAAAATACATATTTTTTCATTCTCAATATCCTCCCCAAAAAAAGGCTGATCTTAACAGCCAAAATAATGCTGTAACCGGTTACTCAATTCTTACGATTTTCACGCAGGTTTCCACATGCACCGAGTATATATATCCGCAATAATTGTATATTTTATCGCATTACGGCACAATTTGCAATCACTCAAAACCGCATAAATAAAGGATTGTCAGTATCTTATCAGCTACCATACTATTAATGAATATCATACTACAACTTATTCACCGTGGACAAATCGTGGACATGTCCACGGAAACAGCCCCGGAAACAGCGACGCTCCCGGGGCCTTTGTACGAAAAAAAGAATCAATATGTTACTTACAGATCAATGCTCATTAAGATACCGCTGCCATGCCTTAACGGTTTCCTGACCCATGCTGCCATCGATGGCACCGGTATAATAGCCTTCAGCCTGTAACCATTTTTGCCATGCGATCACCGTCTGTTTGCCGCACCAGCCATCAATCGCGCCAGTGTAATGTCCCAGCGTTGTGAAATCGGACTGTAATGCCCGGATAAACGATGATCCCGCATCATACCCGGATTTTTTAAAAATCCAGCATCCGGAATAAACAGCACATAAATACTTTTTGTTGCTTTCCGGCTGATCAGAAATTATTCCATCTACCTCGGTTCCACGCCATTCCTGGCTTCTTCTGACGGTTGCAGGCCCAAAGGAACCATCAACGGTCAGAACGCCTGTATCTTCCTCTGGAATTTCTCCATCTGCGGTATATCGGAGCAC
>CASFBR010000053.1 GCA_949292795.1 uncultured Eubacteriales bacterium | reverse complement strand
ACCGGTAAAAACAAGCTGCGTTGTTTTTGAACTCACCGACGATCCGAAGGTATTTCATGCCTGGCATGACTGCAGCCGGTGCCCGGCGCATTCGTGTCCGAGGCGCAGTGTACCGGCAGAACCGCAGCATTTATAAATTTGGGGATGGAGCAATGCTTTGCAATATCAGGAACGTTTTTTGTAATGTTAAGAAAGGTTTTTTACGATGAAAATAACGGTCGACGATCATGGAACGATCAAAACAATTGAATGTGAAAAAAATGAGAGCCTTCTGGATGCCATGAAGCGCCATCAGATTTATATACCGGCTTACTGCGCCGGACGGGGAACCTGTAAAAAGTGCCGGATACAGCTTCTTGAAGGGACGCTTCCGATTACGGAGGCTGACCGGAAAGCATTTGATGAAGAAGCGCTTGCGCGGGGGATGCGTCTGTCATGCCAGGCTTACCCGCAGGAGGAATGCAAGCTTGCGCTGTGCTCAGACAGCGAGGCTGCCTTTGAGGTATTAACAGCATCAGCGGAATATACACCGGCCATTCATGCTGCCGCCAAAGATACTTACGGTATTGCAGTCGATATAGGGACAACGACCATAGCTATGGAGCTTGTGGCGCACAGCAGCGGCCATGTCTGTGCCACAGACAGCCGGATCAATCATCAGAGGGCCTGGGGCGCCGATGTGATCTCCCGTATTCAGGCCAGTATTGACGGGGCCGGAAATGCACTGAAGTCGTCTATATGCACCGATCTTTTAGATGGCTTTGAAGCGCTGCTTATGCAGTCCGGCATCACTGTGGAGCAGGTAGCGGATGTGGCTGTTGCGGCCAATACAACGATGTGCCATCTGCTCATGGGGTATCCATGCCATTCTCTCGGCGTGTCTCCGTTTACACCGGTGAACATCGATGTGATTCGCACGACTGTGCTGGATGTGATGGGAGATGTGGCCGCAGAGCGCATGAAAAAGCTGGCCGGCACGAACGATCACTGGGAAAATGTTTTTAAAAATATCCGTCTGATGATTCTTCCGGGGATTTCCACCTTCGTGGGGGCGGATATTGTAGGTGGACTGCTGGTGTCTGATTTTGTCCGGAGCGAAGACGTTTCCATGCTTATTGATCTTGGAACAAACGGGGAAATGGTGATTGGAAACAAAGACCGGCGGATCGCTACATCCACAGCGGCAGGCCCGGCGTTTGAGGGCGGCAATATTTCCTGCGGTATCGGCAGCGTTAAAGGTGCAATCTGCTCAGTGACGCTGGAAGACGGCGGGATGCACTGGCAGACTATTGGCGGCGGGGCGCCTGTGGGAATTTGCGGGACCGGTGTTTTGGATATTACAGCCGAGCTTGTGGAGCATGGCCTTGTGGATGAGACAGGACTTTTAGATGATGCCTATTTTGATCATGGCGTGTACATTGCGGATGCTCTGTCCGGTGAACCGATCACATTTACACAAAAGGATGTGCGGGAGATACAGCTGGCAAAGGCGGCCGTGCGCGCCGGCATTGAGGTTTTGATGAAACGGTACGGCGTTGCGGCGTCCGAAATTTCCTGTGTTTATCTGGCAGGCGGCTTTGGATTCCGTCTGGATATAACGAAAGCGATTGCAATCGGACTGCTGCCGGAGGACTTTTGCGGAAAGATAAAAATTGCCGGAAACGCATCGTTAGCCGGTGCGCGGGCCTGCCTGCTTGATGAGGCGTATCTTACGCTGGCAAAAGAACTGGCCGGACATACGCAGGAGATCAGTCTTGGAAATGACGCAGATTTTAACGAATATTATATGGATGCCATGTATTTTGAATAAATGATGCGATGTATTTTGAATAAATAATAGAAATACTGTATTTGGGAAGCAGCACACCAACGTTATATTGAAACAATGACTTCTGTATGAGATTTTTTGGCCGGGGCATTATCATAAGTGGCTTACAGGCGGGACGTTATTTTTTAGGAATGTATTGACAAATGGGGGAAAAAGTATTAGTTTAATGATTGAACAATACTATTTTTATTTGCGAGGAGGATGTATACGATGAAATTTTTTATTGATACGGCGAAGGTCGAGGACATTATCAAAGCCAATGATATGGGGATCATCTGCGGTGTGACGACCAATCCGTCGCTGATTGCCAAGGAAGGCCGGGATTTTAAGGAGGTTGTGGCGCAGATCGCATCGATTGTGGACGGGCCTATCAGCGGGGAAGTAAAGGCCACGACGACCGACGCCCTGGGAATGATTCGGGAGGGGCGGGAGATTGCAGCGATCCATCCCAATATGGTTGTCAAGATTCCGATGACGGCCGAAGGACTTAAAGCGGTCAAGGTGCTGACCGCCGAAGGCATAAAAACAAATGTGACTCTGATCTTTTCGGCAAATCAGGCATTGCTGGCGGCACGCGCCGGAGCAACGTATGTATCGCCGTTTTTGGGGCGGCTGGATGATATTTCGATGCCGGGGATCGATCTGATCCGGACAATTTCAGAAATTTTTGCGCTCCATGATATTCCTACACAGATCATCGCCGCAAGCATCCGCAATACGATCCATGTGACGGACTGTGCGCTGGCCGGTGCAGACATTGCCACTGTGCCGTATCATATTCTGGAACAGATGATCCATCATCCGCTGACCGATCAGGGCATCGACAAATTTGCAAGAGATTATGAGGCGGTTTTCGGAAAGGAATAAAACAAACGGCAATAGCCTTTGACTTTTTGACGAAAAACTGATACTATGAACGGGATAAAACATATAAAGGTGGTTGTGCAATGAACACGTTAGAGCTCCAAAAGACGGCCAATGAAATCCGAAAAGGCATTGTCACCGCTGTCCACAGCGCTAAGTCAGGACATCCGGGCGGCTCACTGTCGGCGGCCGATATTTTTACTTATCTTTATTTTGTAGAACTTCATATTGATCCGAAAAACCCGAAGTGGGCCGGCAGAGACCGTTTTGTGCTCTCCAAGGGCCATGTGGCGCCGGGCCTTTATGCGACGCTGGCGCAAAGAGGCTATTTCCCGAAGGAGGACCTTGTCACGCTGCGTCACGTTGGCTCTTATCTTCAGGGACATCCGGATATGAAGCATATTCCCGGCGTGGATATGTCCAGCGGCTCTTTAGGACAGGGCGTATCCGCTGCGGTCGGCATGGCGCTGGCAGCAAAGCTAAGCCAGGATTCCTACCGCGTATACACACTTCTTGGCGACGGAGAGATACAGGAAGGCCAGGTATGGGAAGCAGCAATGTTTGCCGGTGCACGCAAGCTGGATAATCTTGTTGTCATCGTGGATAATAACGGCCTTCAGATCGACGGTGATATTGCCGATGTATGCTCGCCATATCCGATTGACAAAAAGTTTGAAGCGTTTAATTTTCATGTGATCGCCGATGTGGATGCCCATGATTTTGATGCACTGGCAGCCGCTTTTGACGAGGCACGCCGTACAAAGGGAATGCCTACGGCCATTATTGCCAGGAGTATTAAGGGCAAGGGCGTGTCCTTTATGGAAAATCAGGCGGGCTGGCATGGCACGGCGCCAAACGATGAACAGTATAAAATCGCTATGGAAGATTTGGAAAGGATAGGTGCCGCATTATGTCAGAAGTAAAAAAGATCGCCACGAGAGAAAGCTACGGAAGTGCCCTTGTAGAGCTTGGAAAAGAACATGAGGAAATCGTTGTGCTTGATGCAGACCTCGCTGCGGCGACAAAGACCGGAATGTTTCAGAAGGTGTTCCCGGAGCGCCATATTGACTGCGGTATTGCCGAGAGCAATATGATGGGGATCGCTGCCGGACTGGCTGCTGCCGGAAAGGTGCCGTTTGCCAGCTCCTTTGCCATGTTTGCCGCAGGGCGTGCCTTTGAACAGATCCGCAACAGTATCGGCTATCCGCATTTAAATGTTAAGATCGGTGCAACCCATGCAGGTATCTCCGTCGGAGAGGACGGCGCGACCCATCAGTGCAATGAGGACATTGCGCTGATGCGTACGATCCCGGGCATGGTCGTGATCAATCCGTCGGATGACATTGAGGCAAAGGCTGCCGTGCGCGCGGCTTACGCGCATGAGGGCCCGGTTTACATGCGTTTCGGGCGTCTGGCAGTACCGGTGATCAATGACCGGCCGGATTATAAATTTGAACTGGGCAAAGGCGTTGTGTTAAAGGAAGGCGGCGACGTGACCGTGATTGCTACCGGCCTGTGTGTCAACGAAGCGCTTGAGGCGGCGAAGCTGCTTGAAGCGGACGGCATCCATGCAGCAGTGATCAATATCCATACGATCAAGCCTCTGGACGAGGAGCTGGTCGTAGAAGCGGCTAAAAAGACCGGCAAGGTCGTCACCGTGGAGGAGCACTCGGTGATTGGCGGACTTGGAAGCGCTGTCTGCGATGTCCTTTGTGAAAAAGCGCCGGCCCGTGTGATGAAGATCGGTGTGAATGATACGTTCGGCGAGTCCGGTCCTGCACTGGAGCTGATCCGAAAATATGGTCTGGACAGCCAGAGTATTTATGAAAAAGTTCGTGATTTTGTCAAAGCGTAAACACCGGAAAAATGAAAATGTCAGGCCGCGTTGGGAAAACGTTTGACTGCGCAAAACGATTCCTTATTTAACGCGGCATATGGTTAAAGGGCAGAGCCGTCTCCTGTTTAAAGGGGATGGCTTTGTTTTATGTAATTGGCAATAAAAATTTCATCCTCCACTTCAAGGTCGCGAAAGCCGCTTCGCCGCTCGATATGATGGCGAAATTCGTGACGCAGTGTTTTTCGCATCTGTTTTTTGAGCGCCGGGGTATCCAGGCGGCCGTACAGCCGCATAAATGAACCATAGTAAATCGTAATATGGCTGCCAAGCCGGGAGTCGTAAAAATATTCCCCGGCAATAAACAGATCGTTGTTTTTGGCATAGGGGCTGAGCTTACACTCCATGGACATGGCGATACCGCCGTCAAGTCCTTCAAAAAGACAGGGCGGGATTTCATCAGCCAGCTCCCCGAGCAGTAATAAAAAGGTATTCGCATCAATCAAAGGCAGTACCTCCATTTCTCATTTCGTGTACGGATGCTTTCGTACACCGATGCAGTTTTTCGCGTACGGACGCTTTCGTACACCGATGCAGCTTTTCGCGTACGGACGCTTCCGTACACCGATGCAGTTTTTCGTGTGCGGACTCTTTCATACACCGATGGTGTTTTTTGTACACAGATATGGTTCGTACAGGGAATCATCCACTATTTAACATCGATAACAGTATAGCATATATAACAGAAGAAAGATAGAATGGGAAAGCTGCGGCTTTTGCCGTACGGTAAAACGCATTTTTAAACTGCTGCAACTGTGCATTGACAATCGTATAGAAGGAGCATATAATAATACTGTTTGGTGGTGCTGTATGTTTGCACCGCCGCCAGAGAAGTAAATAGATACGGTAGGTGAGGTTACCACAGGGATCGGGATTTCCTAAGATTGCTGCCGCAAATTTGTGGAGACACAACGCGCTGGTTAGCAGGCTATGTCGTAAAGGCATAACTTAATGCAATTTTTATGCCCTGTGATGCTAAAGCTTGGACGGTGAAGAACGCATAATTGCAGGACTTTTCGGAAACGCGTGCAGGCTTGACGGAGAGTCCTTTTCTTTTTATTTACTGAAGCACACAGCAGACTTTCTATATGGTGCTGCCGTGCTGTGCGCGGCATACAGGTTTCACACAAAAAATTCATTCTAAAGGCAGGTGAGTGTAATGGACGCTGGGGTCAGTCATCCTTTGTGCGGCTTAAATAAAAATTTAATATTGAAAAGAGGAAATGAAAATGGACAAAGAAATTTTTATGAAGCTTCTTGCGGCCCGGGAGTTCAAAGCTGTGAGAAGTATTCTCAACGTGATGAACTCGGTGGACATTGCATCCACCCTGGAAGAACTTGAGGGAAAGGAACTTGTTCTTGCATTCCGCCTGATCCCAAAAGATAAAGCGGCGGATGTTTTTGCCAATATGAATAACACGATGCAAAGCTACCTCGTGGAGATGTTTACAGAAAAGGAGCTCAGGGAAATCCTTGACGAGCTGTTTCTTGATGATACTGTGGATATGCTCGAGGAGCTTCCGGCGAATCTCGTGACCCGCATCCTTTCGGTTGTGGATAAAGATACCCGCACTCAGATCAATGCGATTCTTAATTATCCCGAGGACAGTGCCGGGAGCATCATGACAACGGAATATGTGTCTTTTAAGAAAAACATGACAGTTGCCGCAGCTGTCGCACATATCAAAGAGACTGGTATTCATAAGGAGACGATTTATACATGCTATGTGTTAGACAGCCGCAGACTGATTGGTATTGTTTCTGCCAAGGATTTGCTTACCTCTGACGATAATGAGCATATCGAAGATATTATGGAGACAGAGATCATTTCTGTGGATACTCATACGGATAAGGAAGATGTGGCCAAGACGCTCTCCAAATATGATCTGCTGGCAATCCCGGTGCTGGATGCCGACGGGCTGATGGTGGGCATTGTCACGGTCGATGATGCCATGGACGTTATGGAAGATGAGGCCACGGAGGATATTACAAAAATGGCGGCCATGAATCCCAGTGAAAAGTCCTATTTTGAAACATCGGTCTGGGGTCATGCGAAAAACCGTATTGTCTGGCTGCTTGTGCTGATGCTTTCTTCCACGGTGACCGGAAGTATTTTAACGCACTACGAGGCGGCCTTTCAGGCAATCCCGCTGCTTGTCTCCTTCATCCCGATGCTCATGGGAACCGGCGGTAACTGCGGCTCCCAGAGTGCAACGCTTGTCATCCGGGGGCTTGCGCTGGATGAGATTCATTTTTCGGATATTTTCCGGGTAATGTTTAAGGAGTTCCGTATTTCTCTGATCGTTGGATTTATTCTGGCTGCGGCGAACGGGCTGCGAATATTGATCATGTACCGGAATATACAGATGGCTCTGGTCATTTCTTTATCGCTTGTAGCTACGATCATCATATCAAAGACGATTGGCTGCCTTTTGCCCCTTGGCGCAAAAAAAATTCATCTGGACCCGGCGATCATGGCGGCACCGCTGATCTCCATGCTTGTCGATACATGCTCAGTTATGGTTTATTTTGCCATTGCCACCCGTGTTTTTGACTTGTAGGATCGTTTATGGCGTGTATGAAAATTTATAGAGATAAAATGCAAAATGCTTTTTTGCCGGCTGGGCCGGCCAGTAACAGGCCCCAAGGCGGTCAAAGCGCTGACGGTCATAGAAGCCAAAATCACAGGCGCTGTCTGTGAAAAGGTAAATCTGACGGACATTTTGGCTGAGCATATATTTATGAAAGCTGCTAAGCAGTGTCAGTCCGATACCCTGATGGCGGAGCTCCGGAGCGACGGCAATGAATAAAAGCTCGCCTTCAAAGGCTTCAGCGCAGTTATAAAGCATCTGCCAGTCCGTCTGATTAAACAGGCGGTAGGCATTGTAGCAGCGGCGTCCGCGGTTGCTTAATAAAAGTGCGGCCTGACTGCGGGCACGGCGCAAAAAGGCCGGATATAACCCCCGGCTTTTACATAAGCGCCCTAAGATCAGACCCGCGATGCGCGGACCTAAGACGGCAGCCTTTGCATAAGTGCTCTGACAGAGGTTATCATATAAACAAAGACGGTTTAAGTGCATGGCGGCCGCATCCGCCGGACACCGGCCGGGCGAAAGCCGGTCGATAAAGCGTTCCAGGGCCGGGTAATCCCTGCGCGTAATGGGACGATAGCTGATGGAATGGTTTTCGGACATTGGAAAATCCCCCTTTGTCCATGGATGCTATCATATTTGCGGTAAAAAATCGCAAGAATCCTGTCGGAACCGCCGTTTAAAATAAAAAAGAGCGTAAATAAAAAGAGCGTAAATAAGGAGGCGTTTATGAATACATTGATCGGATTGATGATCCCGTTTCTTGGAACTGCCCTCGGGGCAGGCTGTGTCTTTTTTATGCGCGGCCAGCTTAAAGCCTGGCTTCAGAAAGCGCTGCTTGGCTTCGCTTCCGGTGTGATGGTGGCGGCTTCGGTTTGGTCGTTGCTGATTCCGGCGATGGATATGTCCGATGGTCTTGGTCGGATGGCCTTTCTTCCGGCAGCCGCCGGATTTTTACTCGGGATCGCTTTTCTGCTGCTTATGGATAAAATCGTGCCGCATTTACACATGGGTGCGCAAAAGGCTGAGGGTCCAAAAACCTCTTTAAAAAAAACGACGATGCTTGTCCTGGCTGTGACCCTTCACAATATTCCGGAGGGCATGGCCGTTGGCGTTGCATTTGCGGGAATCCTGTCCAGTCATGGCGTGATGACACTGGCAGGAGCAATGGCGCTGTCCATCGGGATCGCAATTCAGAATTTTCCCGAGGGTGCAATCATTTCACTGCCGCTGCGCGGTGAAGGGGTAGGACGCCCGAAAGCATTTCTTTACGGGATGCTCTCCGGTATTGTAGAGCCTGTGGCCGCTTTTGTGACAATACTGCTGGCATCGGCAATCGAACCGGTACTTCCCGGGCTTCTGGCATTCGCCGCAGGCGCGATGATCTACGTTGTTGTAGAGGAACTGATTCCGGAGGCAAACGAAGGCGAGCACAGCAATATCGGGACGATCGGTTTTGCTGTTGGTTTTGTAATTATGATGATTCTGGATGTGGCGCTTGGCTGAATGTACGGCCGGGAAAAGCTGCCATTATTGCGGTTTATCCGGCCCGTCTGAAGTCCGCCTGCGGCGTGCCTTATAAGCGGGCAGCGTCCATTTTGCCGCAGTGCGATCCTGGCGGAGCTTTTTAATTGCATAGAAACGCAGTTTCCTGTGCAGCAAGATTCCTGTGTAGCAAGAAAGAATCCTGCTGTACAGGAAATAAAAAACAGATCCGCTTTCAGATGCAGATCTGTTTTTTTCTTCGTACAATTCACTTTGAGTATCTTTATGTTTCGTTGCCGCTGATCTCGTCGGCCATCACAGATTCCCGTCCAAAAAGCATGTTCAGAAAATCCAGGGCGCTGTCCTGATGATCGCCGGAGATGATAACACCGCAGGACATATCTTCAAGACTGATATTTTTATCTTTGAAATAATCAAGCTCATCTAAGCGGATGCCGCAGTAGAAGGTTTTCTCAACGGCACCGTCCTTAATCTCGTCCTCTGTTGGCACATAGGTCGTTTCAAAGAGCAGGTCCTGTTCTTTAAGTTCATTGAAGAAATCCTCCGGCAGAACTTCGGACAAGTCGGAAAACATGTTCTGAGCGCCGTAATAGACGATCGCAGATTCCGGTGCGATCATAAGATCGGCATCACCGCTGATGACAAGAGCCATGAGCTTTTGCAGCATCACACCGGCTGTGTAATCACTGTTATCGGCAGAAAAAGAAATCGTATCGTCAAAGCTGATCGGGTCTTTCTCCCCATCGGGAAGCTGGATAAATTCCCGAAAATCGTCATTGATGGAGGCATAGGCGGTTTCGGTATCTTCACAATAAGTGTCGCACAGCAGCATGTTCATAGCATCAGGATTATAAGCAAGCTGGGCCTGGATGAAAGCACCAACGACAATAATAACGATGACTGTAACGACGATCCAGAAGCGGTAGTATGTCCATATATAGTCAACCTTTTGCCGAAAATTCATCTTGGCAAGCTTTTCTTTGTCACCTTTAAAAGGATTTGCCATTTTTCTCAACCTTTCCGTATCACGAATATACAAATTTTATCACATTTGACAGTTTGTTGCAATTTAAAATCGATTCTCTTTTGTGAAAGTTTTGTAAACTTTTCAAAAGTAAAAAAACGGTTTTTATGCCTATTAGAAAATGACAGTATAATAATAAGTAATACTAATTAATGAAAACATATAAGCCTATTGATTTCAGAGGGGTTATGATGTACAATATCGGTGTAAGCCTTGAATCAGTGAAAAAACAGAAAGCTCAAGGTACATGGTATATATTAGGTAATCTTATGAATCAAGATAAGGATGGTAGATGATATGGAAAAACTGGATTTGTTATACGAAGGGAAAGCAAAGAAAGTCTATAAAACAGAAGACCCGGATGTGCTGATTGTTGACTATAAAGATGATGCGACAGCATTTAACGGAGAGAAGAAAGGTACAATCACCGGAAAAGGCGTGGTAAATAACCGCATGACAAACCTGATGTTCCGTATGCTGGAAAAGCAGGGGATTCCTACGCATTATATCGAGGAGATCAGCGACCGCGAGACACTTGTTAAAAAGGTGGAGATTGTTCCCCTGGAAGTGATCATCCGTAATGTGGCTGCCGGAAGCTTTTCTAAAAGACTTGGCATTGAGGAAGGCTTTAAGCTGCTTGCACCGACTCTGGAATTTTCCTATAAAGATGACGCTCTGGGCGATCCGATGATCAACGATTATTTTGCGATTGCCATCGGCGCTGCAACACGCGAAGAGATCGACAAGATTACAGAATATGCGTTTAAGATCAATGACTTTATGAAGGAGTTCTTTGCCGGCATCGGCATTGATCTGATCGACTTTAAGATCGAATTTGGCCGATATAAGGGTCAGATTATTCTTGCGGATGAGATTTCTCCGGATACATGCCGTTTCTGGGACAGCAAGACTCATGAAAAACTGGACAAGGACCGTTTCCGCCGGGATATGGGCAATGTCGAGGAAGCCTACGAGGAAGTTTTTAAGCGTATCGGATTAGAATAAAACCGTCTGCGGTTACGGCTGCTGCGGATCAAAACAAAAAGCCGTTACTAAACGCATCGCGTTTAGTAACGGCTTTTTGTTTTGCATTGCCTTTTGACAATGAATCATGTACAATAGCATTAAACGATAAAATTGGAGGAATTGCAAATGAATGACAGATACCAGACCCCTTTGGCTGAGCGCTATGCCAGCAAAGAGATGCAGTATATTTTTTCACCGGATAAAAAGTTCCGTACATGGCGGCAGCTCTGGATTGCTTTGGCTGAGACTGAGAAGGAGCTGGGACTTCCCATCACGGATGAGCAGATTCAGGAATTAAAAGCTGCCAGGGATGATATTAACTATGATGTGGCCAAAGCCCGCGAGGCGGTGGTGCGCCATGATGTAATGTCTCATGTGTACGCCTACGGACAGCAGTGCCCTAAGGCCAAGGGTATTATCCATTTAGGTGCGACAAGCTGCTATGTCGGTGATAACACCGATATTATCCTGATGCGTGAGGCGCTTGAACTGGTGCGCCGCAAGCTGATCAACGTGATTGCTGAGCTGGCAAAGTTTGCCAAAAAGCACCGGTATCTGCCGACACTGGCATTTACTCATTTTCAGCCGGCTCAGCCGACGACCGTAGGCAAGCGGGCAACGCTCTGGCTGAATGAGCTTGTAATGGACCTGGAGGATGTGGAATATGTAATTTCCACATTAAAGCTGCTTGGCTCCAAAGGAACGACCGGAACGCAGGCCAGCTTCCTGGAGCTGTTTGACGGCGATCATGAGAAGTGCCGGGAGGCAGACCGCCGTATTGCCCGTAAGATGGGATTTGAGTCCTGCTATCCGGTATCCGGGCAGACCTATTCCAGAAAGGTGGATTCCAGAGTCGTCAATGTTCTGGCCGGCATCGCTCAGAGCGCGCACAAGTTTTCCAACGACATCCGCCTGCTTCAGCACTTAAAAGAAATCGAGGAGCCTTTTGAAAAGGGGCAGATCGGTTCTTCTGCCATGGCCTATAAACGCAATCCGATGCGTAGTGAGCGCATTGCTTCCCTGTCCAGATATGTGATGGTGGATATGCTCAATCCGGCTATTACCGCAGCAACGCAGTGGTTTGAGCGGACATTGGATGATTCGGCAAATAAGCGGCTGAGTATTCCAGAGGCTTTTCTTGCAGTGGACGGTATTCTTGACCTGTATATGAACGTTGTGGATGGGCTTGTCGTTTATCCAAAGGTGATCCATCAGCATCTGATGAACGAGCTGCCGTTTATGGCTACGGAAAATATTATGATGGATGCTGTAAAAGCCGGGGGAGACCGGCAGGAGCTGCATGAACGCATCCGCGAACATTCTATGGCTGCCGGACGTATGGTTAAGGCTGAGGGTAAGAAAAATGATCTGCTTGAGCGTATTGCGGCGGATCCTGCCTTTGGCATGACGATGGAGCAGCTGGAAGCGATCATGAAGCCGGAAAATTTTGTTGGACGTGCACCGCAGCAGGTGGAGGAGTTTTTGGACCAGGTCGTACAGCCGCTGCTTGATGCAAATAAAGAGCTGCTTGGAATGAAAGCCGAGATTCATGTCTGAAACGCTTTGTTTTGAATCGCAGAAGCGGCGGAGCAAGGAACGCCGTTTCTGCAAAACAAAATTCCGCTTTGGAGGCATATATGCTTTTGAGATATATATGAGTCAGGCGGATCAATGGGGGTTTTAGGATGATTGCGCTTAATATTGTGGATGTGCGGGACTTTATGTCTAAAATGCTTGTGCATGGCACCTTTGACAAATTTTATTTATGCGAGGCCGCAGTGGAGACCTTTACGTCGTTTCAGTTTGGCGGACCGCTGCATCCGGCATATTACAGTGCCCGGGAGCAGGAAGCGCTCGGCAGCCGCAGGCTGACCCTGTGGCAGGAGCTGCGGCCCTTTGCCTATGAGCTGATCCGCGGGAAAAAGCTGCCGCTTTCGTTTAAATTTGTATTTGCGCTTTCCGATGAAAATCTGACATGGCTGCTGGAGCATCATCATGTAAAACTGACGCCGGCTGATATAGGCGGCCTGTTTTTAAATATACGCTACGAAAATAAAAAAGTGACATGCATCACCGGGACATCGTTTAAGACGTTTGTCATGGATAAAACACTGGAGCAGCTATGGGATGCCACGGCGGTGCAGTTTATGAAGCAGAATCAGATTGCGGTGGAGGTGCTGTGAGCGTTTACAGCAGCAGCACTTCCAGATAATGGAGCATTTTTTTTACTGTATCTTTGTTTACACTGTAATAGAGGCGTTTGCTGTCCCGGTGAACGCAGACAAGTCCTTCCATGATCAGTGCATTCATATGGTAGGAGATGGTCGCCGTTGTCAGATTCATCTGCCGCGCAAGCTGGGCGCCGTAGGCCGGCTGCTTTGTGATGGATGCCATGATCTCCAGCTTGCTTTTGTCACTGAGAAGCTTTAAAAATTGCAGGCATGTGTAAAGCTGCCGCCCGTCTTTTAGCTGCATATCAAAATCCAGATCAAGGGCTTTGCCGTAAAGAATACCGATGGAATAGTAGTCCCACGGACACGGATATTTTGGGTCGGGCAGAGAACAGCCGAAGCTGTTGATATTGATGACATTTGGCGCCAGAAAAACCGGGCGCTGGCTGTCTGTGCGCAGATCAATATGAAATTTTTGGACAATGTCGCCGATGACATCCCGGTGGGCGCACTGCTCCTGCCAGTATTGATGAAAACCGGTGACAAGGGGCTGCCATAAAGCCTTTGTTTTTTCAAGAACGGCCTCTGCTTTTTTCATCAGCCGGATGATAATCTCAAGATGCTCCTCCCATTTGACGAAGGCTGAAAAAATTTCCCATTTGTCGTTAGGGGACAGAGGGCTTTGGTCAAGCCATGTGCTCACATCGGCCAGCGTGACGGAATCCGCGGATTGCCCGCTGTAATCGCTGAAGTTTTCAATGTTCATCATGCAAAAACGATAATTGCGCTCAGAGGGTGTCTGCCGGCGGACATAGGCTTCAAGCGTATCTGCCCGTTCATTGCAGTCCCATTTCTGGAAAAGCAGGACGGCATCGGCCAGATAGAGCACACTGTCCGGATACGGATGAAAATATTTTTCTATGATCCCGGCATCTTTTTTGAAGGTGCGCCCGGCTTCTTTTAATATTGAATCAACGGCCTGAAAGCGTTCCAGCACAGGCGAGCTGCCGAATTGCCGTTCTAAAAACTCCCGGCATTGAATAAAGCCCTCAGGACGGCCCTCAGGCAGAGTCTGGCTGACGAGCAGCGCGATTTCCTCAGAAATATAATTGATATGATCGCTAATAATAATTTCCATAATTGATGTTTCTTCTCCATTTCTGTTTTGTATAATTATCATACAATAAAAGCATGGAAGCTGTCAGCTAAATTCCACTTTTTTCACCGCCAAAACGATAAAAAGAAGGATGCCCAGTGCAGCTCCGGCAAAAAGGATAAGCTCTGCCGGAAGGTACAGTGCCAAAATACTGACGATAAAGGAAAGCGCCGGCATGGCAGCGGTAGAAAAGGCATTGATGATGCCGCTTGTACGGGAAAGATAATCTTTGTCAATACATTTGACAACAAGCACGCTAAAGCAGGATGAAAACAGTGCCAGCCCGGCGCCCATCAGAAAGGCAATCAGACTGACGGCAATGCAGGCGGCGGCCGGCGAGACAGAAATCTGTCTGCCAGCAGATAAAAAGGTGTAATTGACGCTTAAAATCATACCTCCGGTGGTAAGAATCGTTCCAGGGCGGGCAATACGGTCGATATACGGATAAATTGCGCCGCCCACAAGCATTCCCGCAGTAAGCGCCGTATTCATGACGCCAAGCAGTTCTGCACCCTGGCCCCAGACAGTTGTAATCACCGGTGTGATCAGAGCATTTAAAGGAACGAGCATCGCATTGGCGGTAATGCCGAGAAAGCACAGCTTTAAGATCAGCGGATGATTTTTAACATAGTGCAGGCCCTGGCGCATGGATGCCTGATAATCCAGCCACCAGGAGCGAAACGCTGACGCAGGCCGCTGCATTTTAGGATACTGCGAAGCTTCAGAGGACCGGGCAGTCTTGAAAGGCCGCTGCATCTGAGGAGGCCGCGAAGCTTCCGGAGAACAGGATGCAGCAGGAGATGGCCCGGACAGGGGCCGGATTGTCTGGATGATGGCTGCGGAAATAAAATAAGAGAGCATATCAATGATGATAGCTGCGGGTATGCCAAGGCCTGCCAGGATGATACCGGATAAGCCGGTGCCGATAAGCTGCATGATCGTGGATACCGTCCGGCTTAAAGCACTGCCAAAGCTGTAATATTTTAGCTCGATCAGCTGCGGGATCATGCCATTGCCGGCAGGGATGCGGAATGCTTCCGCGGTGGATATGGCAAGGGTAAAGATTATCATCAGCCATGGCATCAGCACATGAAAAATATAGGCGGCAGCCAGCGCCAGCACGAAAAAGCCTCTCAGAGCATCTGTGACGGCCATGACTTTTTTTCGGTCTGTTTTTTCGACCCAGGCAGCAGCAAAGGGCTGAACCAGTACGGTCGGTATCTGATTCAGGCCGAAAATCACTGCGGACCATGAGGCGCTTTGGGTGAGTGCGTAGACAAGCCAGGTAAACGTGATACTGTCCACGGAATCACCAAAACGGTTCACAGCGTCTGCAACGAGAAGCTTCATATATTGTGTTTGTCCGAGTACGTCGCGATAGCCAATAGCAGTAGTTTTACTGTCGGAATTATTCATTGGATCATCTCCCTGGCCTTATGTTAGTTATATAATAATCTAATATATATCAAATGATTATATGATATTAAGATATTTGTATCATAATATGAGATAAAAATCAAGGATAATATTAAATTATCATCTAATATTTTAACCCTTAAGCCACGCGGCCGCAAAAATAAAAGCCTGGCGTAAGTTTGCTTGCTTTATTAGCACTCACTAAAAATGAGTGCTAATTTTTTCTTGACAATCTGTGCTTCTGGGATTACAATAAGTGTCAGAACAAAACCATCAATATGCCCGCAGGACATTGGCGGCCGGCGGCAGTGTACGCCTGCCACGGTGCCGTGCCGGCATGGATATTTACGATATAGGAGTGATAATAATGAACAAACAGGGTAATTTATCCATTAACAGTGAGAATCTTTTCCCAATTATTAAAAAGTGGCTTTATTCCGATCATGATATTTTCTTCCGGGAACTGATCTCCAACGGCTGCGATGCTGTGACAAAGCTGAAAAAGCTGGAGATCATGGGTGAATATCAGTTTGAGCCTAATGAGAAGTTTAAGATACAGGTTATTGTAAACCCGGATGAAAAAACATTGAAGTTTATTGATAATGGTATCGGTATGACGGACAGTGAGGTTGAAGAGTATATTACTCAGATCGCTTTTTCCGGCGCTGCGGATTTCCTTGAAAAATATAAGGATAAGACAAACGAGGATCAGATTATCGGACATTTTGGCCTTGGTTTTTACTCTGCATTTATGGTGGCAGAAAAGGTGACGATTGATACGCTGTCCTGGCAGAAGGACGCCGCGCCGGTGCATTGGGAGTGTGACGGCGACAGTGAGTATTCCATCAGCGAAGGTACCCGCACGGAGCGCGGAACGGAGATTACTTTATATCTGAACGAAGACAGTCTGGAATTTGCCAATGAATACAAAGCCAGAGAGGTTATTGAAAAGTACTGCTCCTTCATGCCTGTGGAAATTTATCTTTCCAAGGAGGGCGCTGAGCCGGAGTATGAAACGATTGATGAGGCTGATGTAAAGCCTGAGGACACCGTTGTTGAGCATATTGTTGAGCCTGCCAAGACAGAAGAGCGTGAGAAGGAGGATGGCACAAAAGAGACTGTGGAGATTACTCCGGAGCGCAAGCGTGCCAAAATCATCCGCCGTCCTCAGCTTCTTAACGATACCCATCCGCTGTGGACAAAGCATCCTAATGACTGCACCGAGGAAGAGTATAAGGAATTTTACCGCAAGGTATTTATGGATTATAAAGAGCCTCTGTTCTGGATTCATTTGAATATGGATTATCCGTTTAACCTGAAAGGTATTTTATACTTCCCGAAGATCAACTATGAATATGAATCCATCGAAGGGAAGATTAAGCTTTATAATAATCAGGTATTTATTGCCGATAATATTAAAGAGGTCATTCCGGAATTTCTGATGCTCTTAAAAGGTGTGATCGACTGCCCGGATCTGCCGCTTAATGTGTCCCGTTCCGCTTTGCAGAATGATGGTTTTGTGCGCAAGATTTCGGATTATATTACAAAGAAGGTTGCGGACCGTCTGTCTGGTATGTTTAAGACGGACCGGGAAAATTACGAGAAATACTGGGATGATATTAATCCGTTTATCAAGTTTGGCTGCATCAAAGACCAGAAGTTTAATGAAAAGATGAAAGATTACATCATCTATAAGAACCTGGAAGGCAAGTACATTACTCTTGAAGATTATCTGGAAGCTGCCAAGGAGAAACACGAGAATCAGGTATTTTATGTGACCGATGAAGAACAGCAGTCCCAGTATATCAACATGTTTAAGAAGGAAGGACTGGATGCCGTCATTCTCAAGCATAATATTGATCAGCCGTTTATTTCCAGTCTGGAGCAGGCAAAGGACGGCGTTAAGTTCCGCCGCATCGATACGGACCTTGCGGACATCTTCAAAGAAGAACCAAGCGAGGAAGAGACAAAAGCACTGGAAGAAGATACAACAAAGCTCACAGACATTTTCAAGAAAGCTTTGGACCGTGAAAACCTTACTGTAAAAGCGGAGAAGCTGAAAGATGCGGATGTATCTTCCATGATTACATTATCCGAGGACAGCCGCCGTATGCAGGATATGATGAAGATGTATGGCATGAGCGACACCTCTATGTTTGGAGGCGAAGGCGAGACGCTTGTACTTAATGCCAACAATGATCTTGTGCAGTATGTTCTGGCAAATCCGGAAGGTGAGAATACAGAGATGATCTGCCAGCAGCTTTATGATCTGGCACTTCTGGCACATAAGCCGTTGCCAGCAGATGCGCTGACAAAATTTGTGGAGAGAAGCAATAAACTGATGAAGCTTCTGGCAAAATAAGCGCAGTAATATTCCCGGGCATATTGTCCCCCTTATACCGGCGCTAAGCATATAATGAAAAACACATAACGAAAAAGCCATGGACAAATCATCCATGGCTTTTTTGGGTTCGTGGGAAATTTTTCCCCGGCGCTGCGGATTCCTGAAATTAAAACGTTTTTTCAGAAATACTTTTGCATTGCGTTTTGTATAAGGCACAAAGCGGTTTAAAGGCTCATGAAGGAGCGGACGGCATTTTCAAGCGCTTCCTGGTCGGCGGCGCCCATGAGCTCTCTGGCCGAGTGCATAGATAACAGCGGCACACCCATATCGACGGTTTTTACAGGGATGTGAGCAGAAATCAAAGAGGCGATGGTTCCGCCGCCGGCAACATTAGAGCGTTTTGCAAAGCGCTGGCAGGGAATGTGCGCATGCTGGCAGAGCTGAAGCAAAGCCCCTACGGCTTCGCTGTCCCAGGCATATTTTTGATTGCTGTCGGTTTTGATGACAAAACCGCTGCCAAGAACCGGGAGGGTAGTGATGTCAAACGTCGATGGATAGTTGGGATGGTAGCCATGTCCGACATCGATCGATAGGATCATGCTTCCGGCAAGATCAGCATAACATTCATGGCCGGATTTTCCGAAGGCGGCCCATATTTTCTCCAGAACAAAATTTAACATCAGCGCATCCGCTCCCTGCTTTGTATGGCTGCCGACCTCTTCATTGTCAAAAAGTGCGCCCAGGGAAATAACATCGTCCGGTGTACTGTCGATAAGGCCGTGAACAATGGCAGATACGGCCGTAGTATCATCCAGACGGGGAGCGGATAAAAATTCATCGGACAGGCCCACAAAGGCCGGTTCATCCATATTATACAGGCAGAGCTCATAATCAAGAATATCATCGTAAGCAACATTTTCATGAGCGGCAATATATTCAAGCAGACGGTCATGCTCATTGAGCTGTTCCTGGATCATGCCAAGTACGGGCATCATATGAAGCTGCTTATCGATGGCTACGCCGTCATTGACCTGGCGGTTCATATGAATGGCAAGATTTGGTACAATACAGACCGGTTTCTTCAGATCAATATAGCGTACTTCAGGATGAAGAATATCCTGGCTGCGCAGGGTGATCTTGCCGGCAATGGACAGCGGACGGTCGAAAAATGTGCTTAAGATCGGGCCGCCATAAACTTCTACATTGGCCTGCAGGTAGCCCTGTTTGGAAAATGTCGGCGCCGGTTTGATGCGCAGGCACGGCCAGTCCACATGTCCGGCGGCGATGCGGACGCCGTTTTCCAGAACCGCATGGGTGCCGATCCTAAAAGCGAAAAGCTCTCCGGAGAAGGTACGGCAGTAATAGCTCTTTCCCTTCTCAAGCGCCCAGGGCGCTTTAAAATCAAGTGCCTGAAAGCCTGCTGCGTCAAGCGTATCTGCGGCATGACTGACCGTATGATACGGTGAGACGCCGGCTTTTAGGAAATGGATCAGATGATTGAGTGCTTGATTGTCTAACATGATGTCTGTCTCCTTTATATTTCTTCTGTGATTGTATGACGACCGCATCATTATCGATGTGCATTATTATTTCATCATTTTGATGTATATTATTATTTCATCATTTTATCGATAAGCGTCATCATTTCATCAATTTTTGGGGATGAGCCCTCCGTGCCCATGGATTCTTTGACACAGTGTTCCATATGGGCATGGAGGATTTCTTTATTGACCTTATTTAAAATCGCCTGGGTCGCCAGAAGCTGATTGGATATATCGATACAGTAGCGGTCCTCTTCAACCATGTTTAAAATACCATCCAACTGGCCCCGGGCTGTTTTTAAAAGGCGGGTGATTGTTTTTTTGTCCGCTTTCATAAGCCTCACCCTTCGGTTAATGCCGTCACTTCATATCCGGCGTCGGTCACTGCCTTGATGAGCACGTCGTCGGAAACCTCCTTTTCAAGGGTGATTTTTGCGTTTTTGTCCTCAAGGCTCACAACGGCGCTGACACCGCCAATATCATTTAACGCCTTTGAAACCCGTCCGCTGCAATGCGAACACATCATTCCTTCGATCATCATTGTCTTTGTCATTATACATTCCTCTCTTTCCTTTGTCTTTATAATTTCCTGTGCTTTAGCAGTTTCCTGCGTTTTCACAGTTTGTTCTGTCTTCGCGGCTTTCTCTGCCTCCAGGGCGCTTTTTGCGCCGTGTTTAATTTCTGTGCGCTCTTTTTCATTTGTTTTTGGCTTGAAAAATTTCAGCCGCAGAGCATTGGTGACGACGCAGACCGAACTAAAGCTCATAGCCGCGGCGCCAATCATCGGGTTAAGCTTCAGTCCCAGAAGCGGATAGAGGATTCCTGCCGCCAGAGGGATGCCGAGCGTGTTATAAAAGAAGGCCCAGAACAGATTTTCGCGGATATTGCGGATAACGGCTTTGGATAACTGGATAGCCGTGACGACATCAAAAAGATCGCTTTTCATCAGTACGATGTCTGCCGATTCAATGGCCACATCCATTCCTGCGCCGATGGCAATGCCGACATCCGCTCTGGTCAGGGCAGGTGCGTCATTGATCCCGTCACCGACCATAGCTACCGTACGGCCCTGAGTCTGAAGCCGACGCACCTCCATCTCCTTATCCTGAGGCAAAACATCTGCAATCACCGAATCTGCTTCCACTAGCTGCCCGACAGCTTTTGCTGTTTGACGGTTATCTCCGGTAAGCATGACAACCCGGACGCCAAGACGCTTCAACGCCTGTATAGCCGCCTTACTTGTGGGTTTTACGACATCCGCGGCGGCGATTATTCCCGTCATATGGCCGTCACAGGCGAAAAACAGCGGTGTCTTGCCGTCCATGGCCAGTTTCTCTGCCATATCGGCCCAGACATCCAGATGGCTGATCTGTTCCTCCTGAAGATATTTGATGTTTCCCGCAATATAGCGGCGGCCCTGGATACTGCCCCGTATACCTTTGCCCGGAACGGCGGAAAAATCCGTGACGGGCAGAAGCGGCAGGCTTTTTTCTTTGGCACAGGCTGTGATGGCGCCTGCCAGCGGATGTTCAGAAAACTGCTCCAGCGATGCGCTGATCTGCAAAAATTCATCTGAAGAAATGTCCTCGGCCGGAAAAATATCCGTAACCTGCGGGCGGCCCATCGTAATTGTCCCGGTCTTATCAAGAACGACCGTATCGACCTTGTGTGCGGTTTCCAGCGCATCGCCGGACTTGATTAAAACACCGTATTGTGCGCCTTTGCCGGTGCCTACCATAATGGCAACCGGCGTGGCAAGTCCGAGTGCACACGGACAGGAAATGACCAGTACGGCGATGCCAATGGACAGCGCAAAGGAAAAGCTTTCACCAATGATGAAATACCATATAAGAAACGCTGCCAGGGCGATGACCATGACTGCGGGGACGAAAATGCCGCTGATCTTGTCCGCAAGCTTGGCAATCGGCGCTTTGCTTGCCCCGGCTTCCTCCACAAGACGGATAATCTGAGACAGGGTACTGTCTGCTCCGACCTTAAGGGCACGGACCTTTAAGACGCCGTTGCCGTTGATCGATGCCGAAAGCACACGGTCTCCCGAGGCCTTTTCCACAGGGATGCTTTCCCCGGTGAGGGCGGATTCATCCACCGAGGAATGTCCGTCCTCCACCTGTCCGTCCACCGGGATCGATGCACCCGGACGAATAAGCAAAAGATCGCCGGGCTGCACCTGCTCTGCGGGAATCTCTTCATTTGTGCCGTCGGATGTGATGCGGATGGCTGTCTTTGGCGCAAGATCAATGAGCTTTTTGATCGCTTCAGAAGTCTTTCCTTTGGAGCGCGCTTCAAGATACTTACCCAGTGTGATCAATGTAAGAATCATGGCCGCTGACTCAAAGTACAGATCATGCATATACTGATGGACAAGAGCCTCATTGTTGTGACCCTGGCCGTAGGCCATCTGATAAATGGCAAAAATGCCGTAAATCAGTGCGGCACTGGAACCGACGGCAATGAGCGTATCCATGTTGGGTGCTCCCCTAAAGAGCATACGATAGCCATTGATATAGTATTTACGGTTGACATAGATAACAGGTACCGTCATTAAAAGCTGTGTAAATGCAAAAATAACAGCGTTTTGCGTACCTGTAAAAATCGGTGGCACCGGAAGCCCCATCATACCGCCCATAGCGATATACATTAGAGGGATCATAAAGCAAAAGGACACAATAAGGCGGAACTTCATGTTTTTTTGCTCTTTTTCCATAGGGCTGGGGCCGGATGGCGCAGCCGGCCGGACCGCCGGACACGAACCGTCACAAGTGCCAACGCTCTGGATTGTGCCGGAGGCGCCGGAACCGGAAGCCGGACTGGCACCATAGCCGGCATGTTCTACGGTACGGCAAATATCATCCTCAGACAGAAGATTTTCATCGTAATCGACCTTCATGGATGCGGCAAGAAGATTGACCGTTACCTGATTGACACCGGTAAGCCGTGCGACACTTTTCTCCACATGAGCAGAGCAGGCGGAGCAGCTCATGCCGGTAATATTAAACGTTTGTTTCATAAGACACCTGCCTTTCATTTATCTCTATACCCCGGGTGGGGTGTCTGTGCTTTGAGTATACCGCAAAACCGATTCCTTTGTCAATCCCCTGTCAGATAAATATTCCGGTTGAGATGGCTTGCAGCAAAGAGAAATGTTTATAAAAAGTGATCGTGATATTTTTTTTCAATAACACCGACCGCCGTATAGAGCAGTGTTGCGATAATGCAAAGGATGACAATGCTCATCATGACCCAGTCCAGTTTAAAGATGTATGCAGGCATTGGGATAGGGTGTGATAGCCTTGCCGGATAACCAAAGTGGCAGTGGCTTAAAGAAATGAATCATCATAAAAGCAGCTGAATCAAGATTGGAAATATGAAAGGATTTCGTTAAAATAAGTATATCAGGATTTCAAAGATATGTAAACTCCGTATTGTGTCTTGGATCAGGGACAGCATTAATAAACCGGATTACCGTTTAAACCGTTAATATAGGAAACTGAGAAATGTTATGTTTTTATGCTATTTAAATATGGCGGTTTAAATGGTTTGGCGGGTGGAAAGGGCAGGGGGATTAAGCGTGATACAATTTTTGAAGGAAGGCATGGATGACCTTATCCCTGGAAAGCCCCGGCTATTCTCTGTTGCAGTAGCAGAGATCCGGAGACAGCGAAGCTGATTTTTATTGACAGATAGGAACATTGCCGCTATACTTAATGACGTAATCGTTACAGATTACAGGTTACTTATTCACTGGCTATAAGAAAGGAGGACAACGATGAAACAGAGAAATTTAAGCAAATATCAGTTACATAATGAATCAGGAGTACAGATTGTCCTTGAGAAAGGTTATTATAGCTGGAATTAATTTACTTTTGTAAAAAATAAGTCTTTTAATTCTATCCTATGATTGTTGGATAATCTGCATCTCTTTTCGGAGATGCTTTTTTGCGCCCATTTTTGGCCGAAAGCATCTTGTTTGAGAAAGGATTTTTAAATATGAAAAACATTCATGGTGTCTATACTTCCGCAAAAATATTCACAGACACAGTAGAAGATTATGCCCTGGCACAGATTCAGATGCTTTGCGATAATAAGGCATTTTCCGGCAGCCAGGTACGTATTATGCCGGACGTTCATCCGGGAAAGGTGGGAACGATTGGATTTACCGCAACCCTTACAGACAAGATCCTTCCAAGCGTAGTTGGCATTGATATTGGATGCGGCGTCCTTTTGGTGCGGATAAAACAAAAGAAATGCGAGTTCCAAAGGCTGGATACGATCATCCGGGAGAATGTTCCTACAGGCTTTTATATCCGAAAAAGCACCCACCGTTTTTACGGGCAGTTTGATCTTGAAGCCCTGAAATGCTCACGGCATATAAAAGCGGATTATATTGGGAACAGCCTTGGCACCCTTGGCTCAGGGAACCATTTTATCGAAGTGGATAAAGACGATGAAGGCCAGCTTTATCTGGCTATCCATACCGGAAGCCGGGCGCTGGGAAAGACCGTGGCAGAATATTATCTTAATGAGGGCCAGAAATATTTAAAGGCCCAGGGCTTGGCTGTACCCTATGAGCTGACTTGGCTGGAAGGTAAGCTTATGGAGGATTATCTCCATGACATTGAACTTGTACAGCAGTTTGCGTCATTAAACCGCCAGGCCATCCTGGATGAAATCGCTAAAGGGATGAAATGGAAGATTTCAGATCAATTTGAGTCCCAGCATAATTATGTGGATCTGTCCGGCCGCCGTCGGATTTTAAGGAAGGGCGCAGTATCCGCTAAAGCCGGGGAGAAGGTCATTATTCCTGTCAATATGCGTGACGGTATCCTGATGGGCCGTGGCAAAGGCAATCCAGATTGGAATGAGTCGGCGCCCCATGGAGCCGGACGGCTGATGAAGCGTGAAGCTGTGAAAGAAAGTTATACGGTATCCCAGTTTAAAGGGGAGATGAAAGGCATATACTCAACGTGCATTGGGCGGGACACGTTGGATGAGGCTCCTTTTGCCTATCGTGGGCTTGAGATGATCCTGCCGCTGATCCAGGATACTGTAGACATTGAGACACGATTAAAGCCAGTCTATAACTATAAGGCTGGCGGCAGATAAAGAGGTGAGAGCATGGCAAAATACCGGGAAGTCCCCTGCAAATATTATGTGGCTTTAGGCCAGTGCCAAAAAGGGCGGGAAGCGGAGCATAAAGGCTACTGCCAGCACTGCGGTAAATATGAGCCGAGAGCCAGGGTGCGGAGCTTAAATAAGAAAAAATTGTATAATACGAAATTGAAATTTTAGACATTTTATCTTGTTTGTTTTGCTTGGTTATGTTATTATAAAACAGTAAACATAATTGGACGCGATGACAATAATCTAAGGAAAAAAGAAGTCAAGAGAAATAAATGTAGTTTAGCGAAGTTTAAACTTGTCTATCGCTCTTTTTTATTATTTATTTTGAAGGAGTGTTTAAAATGAATGCTGAATTACATGATGAGGAACGTAAGATTACAAGGATTCCCGTATGGGAAATCGCATCTATGGATGAATCAGAGGGAGTAACAGTATTTTATGATTTTCGAAACAATACTTTAATTCCTATGATGACTTGGGAAGATGGTTGGAAGGCTATTCGAGAGTTGAGAGAAGCCGGAAAAGTAATACGTATTCCTACATATGAAGAATTATATCCATATGGTCAAGCTATGTATGATTATTTATGTGACAATCGTTTGAATGTGCCATATGGGATGTCAGCGAAACATTATGTTCACGAAAAAGGCAGAATACATGACTTTTATGCGTATCGAGCAGAAACGCAAACCTTAGAATTAAATAAATGGCTGAAAGAGCATAATATTGATTCTATCGAAGTATTCTGTTGAAACTGTTAAAGGAAGGGTATGGCTGAATGACCATACCCTTTTCCTTTCATAATATGGCCATAAAGTTATCTGTAATGCAGTAGGTATCCAGTTAGTTTGGGTTCAAGTATTTAAAATGTATGATGGAAAAATACAAGATTGTAACCCTGAAAAAATAAAATGAGGAATTGGAAAAGGCATTGAACGATGCCAGAAATAATCGGGAATGAAGGTATGAGTATATGACATTGTTAATGCGGGATCAGGAAAATCAGGAAATCGGCAAGGAAATTGGCAAAAAAATCGGTAAGAAAATGGGAGAAACCATGTTAAGAAGCTTAATAGAGAAGCTGATCGCTGACAGAAGATTCGATGACATAGAGAAAATGGCCAAAGATGAGGAATACCTTCAGGAGCTTTATGAGGAATATCATATGATCTGAGGATGCATGAAATCATTTATTGACTTAATTAAAAACAATGCGCTTGGACATGGGTGCCAGGCGCATTGTTTGATTAGAAAGGCGGGAATACATGGTAGAGCTGAAAAGGGATATTTATAGTAAGCTTGTCCAGTGGAAAAACAGTGACAGCGGCAAGGTGCTGGTTCTAAGCGGCGCCCGTCAGGTGGGAAAGACGTTTATCCTAAATAAGTTTGCTAAGGACAATTATGAAAAGTATAGTTATATTAACATGGTGCAGACTTCCGGCCAGGAATTTCTCCAATGCCTTCAGATGTCAAATGAGTGGAAGCCGGGAGAGGCCCGGATCGAAAAGCCTCTCCACAAAGCATTTGACTTGTTTGATCCGGGTTTTCAGGATACAAAAGACACGATTGTTGTTGTGGATGAGATTCAGGAGTCTGCCAGGGTCTTTTCTCTGATCCGCCAGTTTTCCAGGGAATTTAAGTGCCATTTTATCGTTACAGTAAGCTACCCGGGAAAAACTATGAACAAGGACTATTTCCTTCCCGCCGGGGATACAGATGCTATGGTGCTGGATACTTTGTCTTTTGAGGAGTTTTTGAGTGGAGCTGGGAAACATGAGCTTTACGAAAAAATAAGCCTTACGGGAGATGATCCCCATGAGATCTATGATGAGCTGAGAGACTTGTACGATATATACATTCATATCGGCGGGTATCCGGCAGTGGTCAAAACTTGGCTGGAAACGAGAGATCTGGAAAAATGCAGACAGGAGCTTGCTGGAATCATCCGTATTTTCGTGGAGGAATCTGAGAGATATTTTGACGGCATATTAGAAGTCAATCTGTTTGAACCGCTTTTTCCTTCCATAGCCCAGAGTATGATTAAAGAAAGCAAAGGCTCTGCCAATTTGGTGACAGAGCTTTCAAAGATTATTTTTAATGAAGAAAGCGACCGGGTGACAAGGAAAAGTGTCAATCAGGCCATTGGGTGGCTGTATCGGTCACATATTATCGGATACTGTGACCGGGCAAATGAATGTAACATTATGGACATTACTTATCACAGCCGGTTTTACTTCTGCGATGTAGGTGTGGCAAGATATTTTCTCAGAATGTCCGGCGCTGACCCGGCCACCATTGAAGGGATCGTTAATGAAAATTTTGTCTATCTGTACTTGCAGAAGCTGATCCGGGAACAAAAGATTACCGGGACGGCTCCGGCCTTTGGTGTTTATAAGAGGGGAGAAATTGATTTCCTGGTAAGGAGCCTTAACACCTATGAGGACTGTGCCATAGAAGTAAAATCCGGGAAAAATGCCGGAAAAACAGCTAACCGTTTACTGGAGGACGGCAGAGTAGATAAGGTGTACTTCCTGAAAGGGGATACTTACGGAGGGATCTCCGGAAAGAAGTTGACCATCCCTGTCTATCTGTGCCGGAGGATTGAATTTTAGATGCCGTAAATCACTGGGAACGGAGGTATGGGCATATGACATTGGCAATGCGGGATCAGGAAAATCAGGAGATTGGCAAAGAAATTGGTATAGAAATTGGTATAGAAATCGGCAAGAAAATTGGGGAAACCAGGGTAAGAACTTTAGTTGAGAAGCTGATTGCGGATAGGAGATTTGAGGACATCGAGAAGATGGTAAAGGATGAGGAATACCTTCAGGAGCTTTATAAGGAATATGGTATTATCTGATAAGACGGGAGATTATTTGTTTATTAAATAGAAATGCGCTTGGACATGGGTGCCAGGTGCATTTTTTTGTGGAAAAATTGAAAAAATCATCATTTTATCTTGTTTTTTCTTCCTATTTGTAGTATACTACTCTAGTAAATGATTGATGCGGTAGTAAACGCAAGTAATAAAACAAGTAGTCAAGGGAAAAAAGTAATCGAATAGAGCGGATAATTTAACGTTACGTTAAATATGGCTATCGCTTTCATCTTAATTATTATAATTAAAGGAGAAAGTGAGAAGAAATGAACACAGAATTACAAAATCAGGAAAATGATGTACAACGGAAAGTACTGGAAGAAATTTTAGTGGAAGAAATGAGCGGTTTTGTAGCTTATTATGATCCTGAAACTAAAGAAGTTGAACAGGCTGATAGTTTAACAGTAGATTC
>CASFBR010000052.1 GCA_949292795.1 uncultured Eubacteriales bacterium | reverse complement strand
GAATACCGCCGAGCAAAAATACAAAGACAGTTTCCATATAAATTCCCCCAAAACACTGTCCCTTTTCAGCGCCGCAGCAGCAGGCTGTCTTTAAATCTTCTCTGCGCAAAAAAAGCTGTCTTTGGACAAGCCCTGTGCCTTCGGCAAGACCGATCACAAAAATCACGGCGGCCACAGCCAGATAGCGCAGCGTTGCCGTCTCCATGGCATCTGCATCCTGCTGCATCGTATACAGCTTGCTGGATACAGAAAATTTATAGCCTTCCTCCCACCGCCGGCTGCTCAGCCAGTTGGCCATTTGCGCAGCCACAGCCGGATCAAAATCCTTTTCCCGGTAGCAAAGCTGTAAAACGGAATCAAATGGCTCATAATCATCCGAAAGATACGCCAGCATATCGGTCGAGCCTATGATACAATCCCGTATATCCCAGCGGGCATGGTCGGACATTTGCATATACCCGCCGCCAATGGAGCTGCGGACAATATACGGCGTCGTTTCCTCATCCGGGATCGGTTCCCATTCCAGAGCATGATCGCCATCCAGCACGATCTTCCCATCCTCCATCCGGAAATTGCTGCACACGGCATTGATCTTTTGCGTACTTAAATCCTGCTGCCCCTTATCCTCCCCTGCACCATAGCAGCGCAGCGCATACTGCGACGGGTCACCGGCTTTATCCAGGAAGTCCGCAGCCCGGCTTCCCACATACAGCCGGTCATCCGCGCGTTTAAAGGAGAACATGTCTTCAAACATCGCATCATTCATAAAAATAAATTCAACCGGGTGCATTTCATTTATGCTGCCATAAAGAAACAGACCGGCGCTTGCCATATAATTGGCGGCATAATAAATGACCGTCTCATCGCTAAACTGTTCTTCAAGTGCCATATAATCCTCATAGCGCACCGGCAGATCAGCCGAGCCGCCATCGGCCTGCTGCCGGTGCGCCGTACTGTTATGATAAATTACAGTCTTTGTTTTTGTCAGAGTCTCCCGGTAGCTGTCAAGTATTCTTTCATTGGAAAAAAGCAAATTCAGCCCCGCCGCAAAAATACCGATGCTTACAGCCAGCTCAAGGAGCAAAAGCCCATATGCATATTTGTGAAACCACAGCCGGTGCCCGACATGATACAGCATATATTTCATTTTCAAACCTCCTGCGATTTATACCCGAAAACGACGCCGGCCGTACCAGGCGCCCGACCTCCGGCCGTACTGCAAAATCACTGCCAGGCTTTGCTATTGTCAATATCACTTTTATTGCTTATGCACATATTTGTTTATGCACATATTATAACATGGGCCTGGCACGCCTGCGCATCCTGTCCGTAAAAGCGCCGTTTCTGTCCGGTAAAGTCATCTCATCGGCCATTTTCCGATACAATAATAAAAGACGGCAGTATCATCCCCGCAGGATCGCTGCCGCCTCAAAGCTATGTTCGTCATATTTAAAATCAATCTGACCGTCGTGGTTATGGACGATTGTCCGAACGCTCTCCAGCCCCCAGCCATGATTTTCTCCGCCGGCCTTTTGTGAAATGAATTTTCCGTTCTTTTTTACAGGTAAGGGGCCAAGGCTGTTTTTGACAGATAAAATAAGCATATGCCCCTGTTGCTTCATCTGCACCTTCACCCATTTTTTGTCCGGTGCTTTGGCCGCCGCCTCAAAAGCATTATCCAAAAGGTTCCCAAACAATACGCTCATATCCTCATCGGAAAGCGTGCTGCCAATGAGCGTTCCTTCAATAACAAAATCAATGCCGCGGCTGTCAGCCTCCCGTACCTTTTCTTCAAGAAGGCAGTCCACAATCGGATTGCCGGTGCGCCGCCGGATATAGGCCGTGCTTTGGGCCTCACCGTTCAGAAGCGAATTTACATAATCCCGGGCTTTTTGTGTCTGATCACTGTCAAGATAGGACGCGATGGGCGCCAGATGGTGCTTCATATCATGAAGCAGACGGCTTTTCTGCTCATAGGCCGCCTTAAGCTTCGCATAGCGTTCCTCCCGGACGGCTTCCTCAAGGAGCTTTCGTTTTTGCAAAAGCTTTGTCTGCCGATGGATGATTGCTGCCGCAAATACGGCCAGCAAAAGCAGAATGAGCATGATCGCCGTAATATTATAAATCAGCATATCCAGCCCGCTTTTTGTATGCCCGAGCTTAAGAAAATAAGTGATCACACCCCACTCAAGTGCGCCTAAAGCCGCCCACAGCCACGCATTTTCAGGCGCAATCACCCGCTGTAAATACGCCTTTGCCGGTGTGCCCCATTTTTTCCATACAAACAGCAGCCTTGCAGATAAAAGAAGCAGATAAATGTAATCAATCGCAATGGACTGGCGGATACAGACCGCAAAGGGCTGCCCGGTAACCCATCCGCCAAGAACGATTCCCGGAAGCTCTATAAGTCCAAGCGTCCCATAGCTAATAAGCGCCCATGCCAGAATACAGGCGGCGGACCGTTTTGTAAAAATTACGCCCGCCGTGAAAAAAACAGCGGCGAGCACAAGCGTCTGGAGATTGGAATAACGAATACCTAAAAGGCGGTTCACCGCCATAGAGCCTCCGGTCACTCCAAGAAAGGAAATCCACTGCAATACCCGCGCGCAGCGCCCTGAAAACCGTTCATCCTGCTCCGGAGCAAAAAGCGCATAGCAAAGCCATACCTCAACGGCAATATTAAACAGATCAATTCCCCGGTAAATCATATGGACGCCTCCGTAATACCAAGACAATATTGAAGCAGCCGCTGTTTGACATCCGCGATATGGCTTTTGCTGGCCTGCGCCGTAAGTCCATAGCTTAAGTGCAGGCTATGGTCGCTGCCAATATCATGGATATGGCGCACATTGACAATAATCCCCTTATTGGCCACAATAAACATATCGCCGCCGGGCAGCCGCTCAAGCGAAGCCATAAGCGTCCGTATGGAGCTGCGGAGCCGGTACTGCCCGTCCGGCGTAAAGACCGCTGCATATTTATTATCTTCCTTTACGATCTTAATAATATCCTCACAGGACACCTTGTATGTGCCTTCTCCATTACTGACCACTAAAAAACGTTCCTTCTGCCGCCGAATCTGTGACACAACAAAGGCAAGCGCTTCCGGAAGCTTCTCCTTCATCTTTTCCTTCAGGATATAGCGCAAAGCACCCACCTCATAACCATCGGGACAATATTCGATATGGCTTGTAATAAAAATAATGTACGCCATCCCATACTTTTCCTGGATCATACGGGCCAGCTCCATACCGGAGCTTCCCGGCATTTCCACATCCAGAAGAAAAATATCATAGGGCCGGCCTTCTGCAACATCTTCTTTAAAGAATCCGGCATCGCCAATGGCTGTAACTTTAAAATCAAAGCCTTCTTTCTGTCCGGTCTCGCGGACAATTCTATCGATTGCTTCACGGTCCGCCCCGCAGTCATCTACGATAACGACATGGATCATAAAATCTGTCCCCCGATCATTTTCACACTCCCGGATCATCCGTTTATGATGTATCCAAATACATCTTACCAAATTCCGCCTATGACCTCAAGAGCTTCGGCAAACAAAACGATTTTTGATCAGCGCCTTTCTGAACGGAAAATCACCCGCCGCAGCTTCCTCAAAATAATGATCAGCCCCACGATCGCGCCGAATGTGGCCGCAGCCCACACCCAGTCGGGAATGACAGGCTCCGGCTGTATCACTGCCGGGTCGATGATCACATCGTGACTGATCCCGGCCTGCTGATAAAATGCGTGGATTTTCACCGGCTCCTTAATTTCCCGGCGGCTTCCCCCATCGCTGGTATAAGACACGCACAGTGTTCCTTCAAAGTCCCCTTCATCCTCCGGCATAACGCTGACCGTCACAGCCTCCTCTGACAAAGACGGAATGCCCTCGATCGATACAGGCTTTGCAGGAAGAAAGCCCTCGCCGGTCACTGTGATTTCTATGTCTTTAATGTCTGTCTCCCCCTGATTTGCCAATGTAAAGGAAATCCGGCCGCTTCCGTCATCATAAGCGGCATTGACTTCAGACGGAACAACAAGCTCCCGGATTTCAATGCGTTCCGCCCGCCGGACGGCAATCTGCACATCCTCCCGCATTTCCATAGGAATACCGTAAAGGCTGCTGACACCGGATATGTAAGCTTCAACCGTGGCTGTGCTCTGTCTTATATCCCGGTCCACATGGAGCAAAAACACGGCATTATAGCTATATCCCGGCTGCAGCGTTCCTAAATAAACTCTGTCCGTCGGCTTTGCAAAGGTCAGCCCATAGGGCAGCGTCAAAGAAACGACGGCATTTTCAATAGCTTCATCGCCGTCCGATACGGTCACCGTAACGGTACATTCAAAATCTGTTCCGGCCTCTGCCGGTCCGTCGCCATAAGAAATGTCTGTAATTTCCAGATATGGAGTGATTTTTCCCATTATATATCTCCCTTCCAAGCACAGCATCGGTCAGCCCGTTAAACATTCCCAGCCAGGCAATCCCAAAAAGTACTGCCAAAAGCGCCGGAAGCCTTTGTGACAATATTCCCGGATAATGAAACAGCGGCCATAAGCTCAGCCATTTTGCCCCGTCCAGACCGCCCAGTTCAAGCACCGGGCACAATTCCAGTGCCAGCGCGCAAATAAAATATACCATAAGCGTATTTTTCAGTCGCAGCGCAAGCCAGTGGATCAGGCAAACGGCAATGCAGGCTGAAGCGATCCGTGTAAAGAGCTGTATCAGCATCATATGATAAATGGCAAAGCAGCCGGGGACGTCATGAAAAAACTCCAGGCTGTTGGCCGGGGCCAGCAGACCGGCAAAGCCGCAGGTCTGTCCGGTCTGTATATATCGGGGAAGAAGCGAGGCTGCGGACAAAACCGAAGCGCATATAAAGCTCAGTCTCAGCTTAATAGCGGCCGTATGACCTCTCCCAAGCGGAAGCGACGCCAAAATTCCCTCCATACCGGTCATGGCTTCCATGGAAAAAAGGCCGCCGCAGCCAAGAATCAATACAAACAGCAAAAGCATCATATCATACAGATCGTGACCATTTTCCGTATCAAACAGCTTTTCATAGCCTGTATCATAGACAAGCCAGGCCCCCGGTGTTTGCTTCAGATAATTCATTTTTTCTCCGGTAAGCTTTTCATAAGCAGTCTGCTCCATCTGAAGCAGCGCATAGCTCTGAAGGGCGCTCTCATATTCATCCGATGAGAGCAGCCCCATAAAATACGCATCCTCCAGCTCATAAAGCGGCTTAAACCGTTCATTTTCCTTCTGTATATCCGATGCCGTCTGCTCCGTGACCCGGCCGTCGAACTTTAACATATAATTTCTGTAAATTTCTTCCTCAAAGCTCACATAAGTGTCACCGGACAGACATGAAACCACAATAAACGCAAAAAAGGCGGCAAATACCCACATAGCTCCGTTCATCCGAAACAGCTTATAGCATTCATGTCTGTAAATGCGGCCAAAATTCTCCTTAGCCCCGCCGTCCCCGGCCCTTTGGCGCTGCTTTTTATAAAACCGGCAGGCTTTTCTTTTTCCGCCTTCTTCCCGGGCTTTTCTATGCCGGACTTTCTTATGCCGGGCTTTCTTATGCCAGACGTTCTTATGCCAGGCTTTCCCTTCACGGCCTGCCTTTCGTATCCAATCATTTTTTGTCCCGGAAGCATAAACGGCTGTCCCCTGCCCGTAAAGCGTCATAAATGCAGTGCCGGACAAAAGAAGCATAACGAAAGCGCCAAGAGCCCCGCACCACAAAACAGGCACAGGATTTCCAAAAAAATAAAGCTGGATATAGGTTCCCAGAAGCTCATTGGTATCTAAAAATCCAATCAGGTTTACAAATTTAAAAAAATTCCAGTGCCCGGTTCCCGGTATCCATATCCGAGCAAGCATATTCAGACCAATAAAGCAAAAACCGATCCCCCAGCCCATGTAAATATTTTTTGCCGCATACGAGCACAGCATAAGCCAAAGGGCAAAAATTAAAGCGCCCAGCCATTTCACCAGCAAAAAGGCGGTCAAATAGCCGCCCACGGACAGGGGCCAGACACAGGCCATCAAAGAAGGCAGCGACTGCACGGAGCGCGCCAGATCGCCAAGTCCGTAGATTCCATGATAATATAAAAGGTTCATGCCATACAGACCACAGGCGGCCATCAGCAGATTCACCATAACGGCAATGATCTTCGCCGCGGCAATATGGCCCCTCCCCCGCGGAAGGGTAAGAATCAGCGCCATCATCCCGCTGTCCTTTTCTTCCCGGATAAGAATCGATGCCATAAGCAGTACCGATGCAATGAGCAAAATATCCGACAGACGAAATTCCAGGGCAGACATGACGCCCTTTTCCGGAAAATAATCAGTCACAACACCCTGAAGGCCCGCATAGGCATCCGCCTGAGCGCGGATGCTTTTCTCCGAAAAGGAATCGCCGGATTCGGTTTTAAAAATTGAAATCTGAGAAAACGCCCCTGCTTTCTCCTGAATATTTTCAAGGTACTCCGGATACTGATCGATCGTGTCAAACTCCTGCTTTATCCGGGATATAAACAAATATTCTTCCTGGAGATTGCCGGTATAAATAAGATAATTTCCGGACATATAAAGCTGCGAAAAAGCCTGTATCACATCCGCATTTTCTTTGCGAAGCTGACGGCTGTAACTGCTGATTCCGCCGCTTTCTGTCCGAAAAATCTGATCGATCGTATAGATGCCGTCGATGCGCGCATAAAGCTGCTCAATAAATGCCCTTTTTTCCTCCATGGAAGCCAGGGCAAAAAGCTCCCGTCCAATGGCCTTATACGCGCCGGCGTAGCTGTCCCCGTTGAAGCGGCTGGTCATGACCAGCAAAAAGAAATTAATGATAAGCAGACTGAGCATACCGATTAAAAACGTCTTTTTCCGCCACAGCTTACAAAGCTCATGGAATATTATTTTTCCCATATATTTTCCACCTGCATTTCCCCAAAAAGCTGAAGATAAATATCCTCCAGCCCGGACGCATCCGGAAAAGCCTTCAGCAATTCATCCATTGTTCCCTTTTGTACAAGACATCCGTCCTTAAGGATCAAAATCCCATCAGCCACGCACTCAATATCCGATACCACATGGGTCGCAGCAAGCACAATCCGGTCCTTTGCCAGAGCCTTTAATTCCTCCCGCAGCGCGACCCGCTCCTTCGGGTCAAGACCGGCTGTGGGCTCATCAAGAATCAGAAGCTGCGGATTTCCCAAAAGCGCAGCCGCCAGCAAAATACGCTGTTTCATTCCCCCGGAATAGGCTTCCAGGCGTTTATTTAGCTCCGGCAGCAAATGTACGATATTCGCGGTACGCCGTATCTCAGCTTCGGTGCAGTCTCCCGGAATTTCCTTTAAGGCGCACATATAATCCAGAAAGCGCCGTCCCGTAAAGCCGCTGTAAAGCCCCTGCTGCTGTGGCATAAAACCCAAAATTTGACGGTAGCTTCGGCCAAGACGGCCGATGGCTTCCCCGTTCCAGGCGACTGTCCCTCCATCCGGCCGCAGGATTCCCGCCATAATCTTCATTAGCGTCGATTTCCCGGCACCATTTGGGCCCAGGAGGCCGTATAAGCCGCAGGACAGAGAAAAAGAGACTTCACAAAGCGCCTTTTTTTCCACAAGCTTTGGGCGGTTTTCGGATTTTAAAGAAAAACGCCATTCTCTGCGTGTATAAACCTTGCTCAGATTTGTTACTGTAAGTTCCATAAAAACACACCACTATTCTTCATAAAAAGTGTTCCTGATCCGCTCAAATTCATAATTTGAGTTCCAGTAGTCCTCTTTGGAAATCAGAGCCAGGTTCGGAACACCGTGTATATTGACAATGGGCGTTACGCCGTCCGGGGCATAGGTATGCACCGGAATTTCCAGCTCATCCACAGTGATAAGAAAAGCAGCTTCGTATTCTCCGACAATTCCCGGCCCGCCTCTGTACCCGGGATCATAGGTCTGCTCTTTTACATCCATTGTCTCAATATCCATGTTAAAACGCCGGCCATCCAGACAGTCAAACAGCAAATGCTGATCATAGACCGACAAAATATTGCTTATATTCTCAACCGCTGCCCCCTTTTTGGCCATCGGCCGGGCAAGCGTATGTATTTCTCCGCTTTTCATGTCCATATTTTTTAAGGAATCATCCGACCGGTCAAAAAAATACAGCTGATCATCTTTACATATCTCCATGATCTGATCCTGATTCCAGCGCATAAGCTCTTCCATCATCCCCTCATTTAATGAATAGCGGTACAGGATATGTTCCTGATTCTGGTAACGCTCCATATCATCTGTAAAATCTCCGGGCGCCGGTATGGATATTGTCTTAATAATTATACAATCATCATAGGCCGACATTAAAAAAGCGCTGTATTCCGGAAGCTCATACAATTCCTCAAGACTGCCATTTTCAAGATCAAGGCGGACAATGGACTTTGTAAGCATATCATCTGAGGATAAGGTATACAAAAAATCCCCATCTGAGGCGATGCCCTCCGAAAACGGCTCAAAGGTATCGAAGGTCAGCAGCTTATCCCGGTTTTCACCGCTTAAATCTGCCCTGTACAAAGCCCCGGGCGTATCCTCATATCCCATCGTCTCAATATACAGCTCGTCCTCAATGACAAACACGCAGGCACCGCCCATAACATTTTTGATATAGCTTGTATCGGCTTCGGAATGATGATCCGAGGAAAGATCGGAGGACAGATAAATCCGCTGCATTGTGGCCATATCCGTATACAAAATATTTGTGCTCCAGTCATCATTCATAAATAATTCATAACAGCCGGAATCACTGAGCGCATAGGGACTATTTCTTAACCCATCTTTAGAAACGTACATTTTTAATGCACGATCCGTCCGGGCATCTGTTGTCTTTGTCCCGTCCGGAATATCTGCGTCCGGATTTTTCGCGCCCAGACTATCTTCGCCCGGATTTTCCGCACCCGAATTACCCGCACTTTGACCTTCCGCGTTTTGACTTTGACTGCTGTCCAAAAACGCTTCCCTGCCGGAGCATGCCGTCAGCGTAATTCCCCATAACATCGCCGATAAAATAATAACCGATTTCTTTACCATTTGCCCCTCCTGCTTTCCTTTTCTTAAGTATAGCAGTCTCCTGTAAACAAGATGTTTCCATTATCGGATAGAAGAAGCACCTTGCCCCTTCAGGTAGATTACATAAAAGCAGAGCTGCTGTATAAAGCATCATTCAATATACAGCAGCTCCGTTTTTTACGCTATCATTCCGGCTCCCTTTAACCCCTCCATCCCGGTCATGTGTGGCAAAGCTATAAATAGCAGATAATTGTTAAAATGGGGCAGGCTGACCACAAAAAATCCAGGCATATAACAGACTTCGCAAAAATGACATTATAAATTTCCCTCCCAGCCGAATAATGCAGTCCTGTACAGGTATGAATCCCCTTTCCTTAATCAAAGTTGAAAAATAATACTGCAATAGCCGTCGCAATTATTGCCGGAAATACAAGGATCAGACATTCCATATTTTTCTGTATCAAAAGCCCCCATAAAACTTCGATCCAATATTTTATT
>CASFBR010000051.1 GCA_949292795.1 uncultured Eubacteriales bacterium | reverse complement strand
GCTTTTTTCCGGCGAATCATCTGCGCGTCCATGTAAAATACAGCAACAGGCTGGACGGCCCGGCAGCTTCGCAGTGGGTCTGCACTTATGCAGATGGAAAATGTGATGCATTCGTGACCTTTCATGTGGAATCGGCTTACTGCGGCGTGCTTCATGTGGAGGTGGACCGGTTTAAGGCTGGAAGCTTTTTAAGGCTCTGGGGATTTGCTAAAAAATGTAACCAGACGATGGATGTGCCGGTGTTTCCGGAACTGTTCCCGGTTGATTTTGAGATCAGCGCTAAAATCCGTGATTTTATCGGTGAGAGCGATACTTATTCCAAAGAAAAAAGCGGGGACGATCCGTCGGAGGTTTTTGACATCCGCAGCTTTCGCCCGGGCGACCGGCTCCAGAGGATTCACTGGAAGCTGACGGCCCGTCAGGATGAATTAATGGTGAAGGAATTTTCACGGCCGGTCGGCTATCCGGTCGTTGTATTTTTTAACTTTTCAAAACAGTCTCAGATGCCGTCCATGCTTGAAGCGATGTCAAAGGTGATTACGGCCGGACTTTCGGTCAGCGCCGGGCTGGCCCGGGCGAAATGCTGGCATTACATTGCATGGTGCCGGCAGGATATGACAATCGAGCGCCATGCCATTGAATCCGAGGAGGACGTCTATGCCTGCATGGGGCGTCTGCTTTACGCTCATGCCCATTTGCCCATTGCGGATGCGCGGCATTTTTACGGGCAGACGTGGGGCTTTGAGAGCTTTTGCACCTTTTTATCGGTAAATACCGATCTGACGATTGAAAAAGATGGAGAGATATATGAGCAAAAAGGATTGGACCGGGATACACTTTCTGGAAAAAACTTCATATTATGACGGCAAAAAAAGCGCGGCGGCGGGCCTGCTCTGGTCCGTGATCAGCCTGGTGTGTTTTATAATGATCCAGGTATCGGCCTTTGCGATTTTGTTTTGCGGCCTGGCTATGGATTTTAACCTGCCGGCAGTTTTTGGCCTGATCACGGTGCTATCTGCCGTTTTCTGGGCGTTGTCGGTGCGCTGGCAGTTTTTGCTTGGAGGCATCGCTGTCTTTTGTCTGGTGCAGGGGATTATCGTCTGGCGCAGCTTCGATGCGCTGTCTCAGGGCTTTTTAAGCATTTATGACCGGGCCATGGCGATGGTAGATGCGTATATGTCCGGCGGCAGCGGCACAGTGATCGGCCAGGGAGAACTGACGATGGTTTTGTATGGCTTTATTGCCGCTATGTTCTGCCTGTACGGCGTGATCTGCTACTTTGCTTTAAAAAGCTCGCTTCCTGTGCTCATCCCCGGGATTTTGTGGGTTCTTGGTATCTTTCTGGTAGGCGATGTGCCGGATTTGTGGTGGACGGCTGTTTTTTGTATTTCCGGCTGCGTGCTTGTGTCCGGCAGCTATACCCGGCAGCGCTTTGGAAAATACGGGACGCTGACAGCGCTGGGCCGTCAATTTTATATTCGCGGTAATGTGAAGGTGTTTAATAAGATCGGTGTCCGTACCGGTGTTTATATGTTTCTTGTCCTGGCACTTGGGGCCGGTCTGGCCTTTCTTTTCGGAACCGCTGCGGGTCTGCCTTCAAAGGATACACTGAAAAAATACCAGCAGCAGGTGCGCGACTGGACAAAAGAGCATCTGAATATGTCCATGGAGTGGGGAAATGGCGCAGGCGATGCACCGCCGCAGGGCGGCATCAGCGGCGGCGATCTGGCTTCGGCCGGCGACCTGTATTATTACGGGGACGAGCAGATTAAAGTGACAGTGGGAGAAATGCCGGAATCAAACCTGTATATTAAAGGATATGTGGGAGATAAATATGGGAGTAACCGGTGGTTCAGTGAATCAGGTGGAGAATATAATCAATTTTCAGACGTTTATGGGCTTTCCGGAGAAATCGATATACGCAGTATGCCCTACACCCTTTTATCGCAGTTTGGCCAGGATCATATGGTTATTGAAAAGCAGGCTGTGTTCGGTGATTTTGAATTTTTCCCGTACGGTGTGCTGGACGAGAGCGGCAGCGGCTGGATCAATGATCTGTATATTTACGGGGACAGCGCGTCATCTTCCTTTGACTTTACGCCGGTGCTCTACCCGCTGGCCGGTGATTTTGAGGATTTGACGGCGTATTCGCAGCAAATGCTTTCCGGGGACGGGCAGCTTCAGATGATGGAGTCAGATTATCAGAGCTTTGTGAAGTCCCGCTACACCCAGGTTCCGGATGCGACCCGGGAGCTTATGGATATGCTGACCGGGCCAAATGTTCCGGAAGCTCTGGAAGAAAAGCTGCGCTTCGTACGTCAGCTTCTGGCGGACACATGTGAATATACGCTGACCCCCGGGGGGCTTCCGGCCGGGGAGGATTTTACGCAATATTTTCTGACACAGAACCGGCGGGGCTACTGTATGCATTTTGCCACGGCCGCTACGCTGATGTTAAGAACAATGGGCGTTCCGGCGCGGTATGTGGAAGGCTACATTATGGCGCCTGGAAATTTCAGCCCGTCACAGGATGGCTATTCGGGAATTGCCTATGATTATCAGGCGCATGCCTGGACAGAAATTTATCTGGATGGCGTCGGCTGGCTCCCGGTTGAGATGACGCCGGGCTTTTATGATACGGCTGCGCTGGACGCGGATATGGATGAAAGT
>CASFBR010000050.1 GCA_949292795.1 uncultured Eubacteriales bacterium | reverse complement strand
CCAAGCTCCCTAAAAAGCATTTCCGCCTTTGTGCTGGCCACATCATTTAAGGAAGGAATGGGCCGCGCTGCGATTTTTGTCTTGCAATAGCGCTGAATCTCTTTTAGCTTATATACCTCGCGTCCTACCACAAAGGAAAAGGCCAGCCCGGTCCTTCCGGCGCGGCCGGTACGCCCGATACGGTGCACATAATATTCTTCATCCTGCGGCAGATCATAATTAAAGACAACATCCACATCGTCTACGTCAATGCCCCGGGCAGCCACATCGGTTGCCACAAGAATATCCGTGCGTCCTTTGCGGAATCCATTCATCACCCGGTCCCGCTGCTGTTGCTTCATATCGCCGTGAAGCCCCTCGGCAAAGTAGCCCCGGCCCTGCAATCCGGTCACAAGCTCATCCACCTGCTTTTTTGTATTGCAAAAAACGATGGACAGGTGGGGATTGTAGATGTCTAAAAGTCTTGAAAGCACCTCTTCTTTATTCTTGGGACGCACTTCAAAATAGTACTGCTCGATATTTTTTACCGTAAGCTCCTTGCGCACGACACGGATGAGCTCGGCGTCCTTCTGATACCGGGCTGCAATATCCATGATCGGCTGAGGCATAGTCGCGGAAAACAGCACCGTCTGGCGCTCCTGGGGCACAGCTTCAAGAATTGTCTCAATATCATCGCGAAATCCCATGTTGAGCATCTCATCCGCCTCATCAAGAACGACCATCGATACATGGTCAAAGCGGGCCGTTTTCCGGCGCATATGATCCATCACACGCCCGGGTGTTCCAATCACGATCTGGACGCCGGATTTTAAGGAGCGTATCTGTTTGACGATGTCCTGCCCCCCGTAAATGGGAATGACCTTAACGCCATGCATAAACTTTGCCAGACGCCGTATCTCATCTGCGACCTGTATCGCCAGCTCTCTGGTAGGACATAGCACAAGCGCCTGTATATTTTTGTTTTTAGGGTCTACCCGCTCCAGAATCGGAATACCAAAAGCGGCCGTCTTTCCGGTTCCGGTCTGGGCCTGCCCGATAATATCTTTTCCTTCAAGGACAACAGGAATCGCTCTGGACTGGATTGGTGTCGCTTCCTCGAACCCCATTTCCGTCACAGCGCGGATAATTTTCTCATTAATACTTAATTCATTAAATTTCAAATCTTTTACCTCCATATTGGTGGTGCCGCGCCTGGCGCGGCGTGTCGGGTATGCCAGCCGTTTCAGACGGCTAACTGATATAGAATACCAGATTGCCCCTGTTTCTGTCAAACACTATCACACGCATTTTCGCATATGGCTGATATGTAATGATCCGCTATATGCCTTGCATTTTTCTGAGCGTTGTGCTAATATTAATATATGTCTTATGTAGTTTTAAAAACTATATATCATTTTATTTATATTATGTCTTGCATAATATGCTGAATTTCTGCATATTATGATGCATAGTTTCTTTTTCAGTCAGGAAGGTGAGCAGTATGAAATTTATTCCAAAAGATCCCGGAAGCGCCATTACCCATTTTATCGGCTGGCTCATGGCCATTTTGGCGGCTTTCCCTCTGATTATAAAAGCGGCCTCATCCCCGGATGCCGTGCACATTATTTCACTGACGATCTTTATTGTGAGCATGATCGCGCTTTATGCAGCCAGTACGATTTATCATTCCCTGGATATTAATGAAAAAATCAACAAGCGGCTGAAAAAGCTGGATCACATGATGATTTTTGTGCTTATTGCCGGAACCTACACACCGGTATGCGTCATCGCCATACGGGGTAAGGTGGGCTACGGTATGCTGGCACTGATCTGGGGCATTGCCTTTGTGGGCATTATTTTTAAGGCGCTGTGGGTGACCTGTCCAAAATGGGTCTCCTCCGTGCTTTATATCGGTATGGGCTGGACATGTCTGCTGGCATTTACCCAGCTTCTGCACGCCCTTCCCACAAGCGCTTTTGTATGGCTGCTGGCCGGCGGTATTATCTACACTGCCGGAGGCATCATCTATGCGCTCAGACTCCCGATTTTTAACGGACGCCATAAAAATTTCGGCTCCCATGAGATTTTCCATCTTTTCGTCATGGGCGGCAGCTTTTGTCATTTTATCGTTATGTATATTTTAGCGGCCATGCCGCTGCACTAAATAACCGGGCCGGGCACACCAGCAGCCATGCCGCTGCACTAAGTAGCCCGCTCATCTCGCGGCCTGTGCCACTCGATGACCGTTGCCCGTCGGATGTCCGCCCGTGCAAGCACGGCGAGTCTTCGCTTATGCTTCGGCCGGTGCAGGGCGCGTGCCACTCGATGACCGTTGCCCGTCGGATGCCCGCCCGTGCAAGCACGGCGGTCGTCCTCCGGGCGTATCGCGCAAAAAGCGGCGCAGTATCCAAAACCGGTACTGCGCCGCATAACATTTGCATGACCTTTTAACCCTCCCAATGATGCCATGGATGCTTTTTCATGCAAGCATGAAACGCATGACCTTTTGACCCTGGCATCATAAAATTAATAATAGCTTATATCGACACGCTTTTCGATGGCTTCCGCCGCTTCTTTGAGCTGTTCTACAATATTTTTTCTCACATTGATCTCCGGCACCAGATGGTTTTGTGCATCGTTGACTGCCGTTCCCACATACATTCTAAGCAGCGTACATTCCTCAATGATCAGCTTTGACAGCCGGGCTGCCCCGTTTGGCTCGTCCAGGGCAATGAAAAAATCGCCGTCAAGGTCGTCGCTGGCATATTCTCTGAGCATTTTCACGGTCTTGCTCAGTGTCAGCACCCCTTCGGTCACCAGATCGAGCCCGGCAATGGCCGAGGTCGGCGGGACATCATGGGTGCCGTCATTATTGTTTATAACCGGCTCATTTAAATATTTGGCAGCAATCTTGGCCGTCGTTCCGCCGCAGACAACCTTTCGGCCCTCACTTTCCATGAATGCTTTCATCAGCTTCATATCCTGGGCTTTATTGGCCGGCGGGCCGGTAAAAATGTTGACGATCTTTTGCTCGACGACATGGGCCACCGCTACTGTCGTATCATCTCCGGGACGCTGCATGTAAAGATCATCGCACGCCTGGGAAAGCAGCGATGTAAGCCGCGCCGCGGATAATGTCTTTTGAGCACATTTAATGGCATATTCCGCCATACTGTCCCACGTCCAACCAAAATTTAAAATCTCACCCACGCCGGCAAAAATCGTGCCGTCGCTCATCAGTACAAAGCAATCGCCGGGCTGTACCTGAAACCGGCATTCCCGCACCTGTTTCCCTTCGATTTCCCTTGTTTTAAAAGGAATCGTTCCAAGTGCACGTTTTCTTATAAAGATACAGGTCGGATTGTCAAACTCTACCAGATA
>CASFBR010000049.1 GCA_949292795.1 uncultured Eubacteriales bacterium | reverse complement strand
ATTATACGGATGCATTTTTTACTTTTCTTTAATCTTTTGTTAAGGCTGTGCAAATCCCCTGTGAAGCAAAAAAGAGATTTTGTAGAAAATCTACAAAACCTCTTCATTTTCACCGTAAGCCCTTCGGGCCACGATCTCGCTGGTCTTATTTAATTTTTTAGACAGCCGGTCATAATCCCGGTTCAGGACACCTGCATAAAGCATATCCACAAGCGCCAGCTGGGAAATCCTTGAAAAGATCGTATCTCCATACAAAAACTGACGGTTGCTGGCATACAGCAAAATGTCCGCGTATCTGGAAATCAGCGAATTTTCAAAATTGGTGATGACAAGCGTTGTCGCACCGGCCTTTCTGGCAAGCGCCATCATCTCCACCGTATGCTTTGAGCAGCCGGAATATGAAATGCCAATCGCCAGGTCTTTTTTGCCGATATTGATGGCGCTGACATTTTGGAGATAATAATCGGAGTACATCCGGCAGTTAAACCCAAGATAAATCAGCTTTGTCAACAGGTCACTGGCCGTACAGATGGAGTTTTCCACACTGTAAATCACAATATTCTCCGCCTGGCAGATCGCCTCCACCGCCCTTTTGTATGCCTTCACCGGAATGCATTTCAATGTCTCCTCAAGCATTTCCAGCGACGTAGCCACGATCTTTCCCGGAATATCCTCCAGCTTATCCTGCTTTGTCAGACGGAAGCCGTACAGGTTGATCGCATCCTGCGGCCCCGGCGGCCGCTTGGCATCCTCCTGAACAAGGGCGTATTTAAAATCCCTGAAGCCTTTATAGCCGGCCGCTTTGACAAAACGCAGCACCGTCGGCTGGCTGACGCCGCACTGGCGTGCCATCTCCTCGATCAGAAGCTCCTCCGCACGGCCCGTATATGCAAGAATATAATCCGCAACCCGCTGTTCCGACGGCCTCAGCGCCGTATAGATTGCACGGATACCGAGCTTTACCGTATTTTCCATTAAAAAAATCCTCCGTAGAAAATCTACAATCACCGCGGCAGTTTTTCTCCTGACTTTGTAAACTGTCCGGCACTGATTTCAGATTGTATTTAAAAAAATACAATTTTTATATAAACCCGCTCAATATACATTCATCTCACCAGGATATATTCTGACAGCAAATGCCGCCCGCAAAAATACGGACGGCATGCTTTTTAACCTTTTATTTACTTAAGTACTCATCGATTCCTGCCGCGGCGGCTTTTCCGGCGCCCATGGCAAGGATTACGGTTGCCGCGCCTGTCACAGCGTCACCGCCGGCATATACGCCCTCTTTGGTCGTAGCGCCGTTGGCTTCGTCGGCAACGATACATTTCCACTTATTTACCTCAAGTCCCTTCGTTGTTGAGGAGATCAGCGGGTTGGGGCTTGTTCCAAGAGACATGATTACGGCATCCACTTCGATGTCATACTCAGAGCCCGCAACAGCGATGGGACGGCGTCTGCCGGAAGCATCCGGCTCACCTAATTCCATCTTAATGCAGCGGATTCCTTTGACCCAGCCGTTGTCATCCACAAGAATCTCTGTGGGATTGGTCAGCAGATGGAAGTTAATGCCTTCCTCTTTTGCGTGATGAACCTCCTCCACTCTTGCAGGAAGCTCAGCCTCACTTCTTCTATATACAATGTGGGTTTCAGCGCCAAGTCTTAACGCTGTTCTTGCAGCATCCATGGCAACATTTCCGCCGCCCACAACGGCAACCTTTTTGCCTCTGTAAATCGGGGTATCATAATCGTCACGGAATGCTTTCATCAGGTTATTGCGTGTTAAGAACTCATTGGCAGAAAATACGCCATTGGCCTGCTCGCCGGGAATTCCCATGAACTTTGGAAGTCCGGCTCCGGAGCCGATAAAGATCGCGTCAAAGCCTTCATCCTCCAGCAGCTCGTCGATGGTGATCGTCTTGCCGATAATGACATTGGTCTCGATCTTAACGCCAAGCTTCTTAACATTCTCTACCTCATGGGCGACAACCTTGTCCTTAGGCAGACGGAACTCCGGAATACCATATACGAGTACGCCGCCCGGCTGATGCAGCGCTTCAAAGATCGTCACATCATAGCCCATTTTTGCCAGATCGCCGGCACAGGTCAGTCCGGCAGGACCGGAACCGATTACGGCAACCTTTTTGCCCTTCTTTTCTTTTGCAGGAATCGGATCAATATTGTGCTCTCTTGCCCAGTCGGCCACAAAACGCTCCAGCTTGCCGATGGCAACCGGCTCGCCCTTGATACCTAAAATACACTTGCCCTCACACTGGGTTTCCTGAGGGCATACACGGCCGCATACTGCCGGAAGCGCGGATGATTCGCCAATGATCTGCGCCGCCTTCTCAAAATCGCGGTTTTTCACCTGTTCAATAAACGCAGGAATATTGATATTGACCGGACATCCTCCGACACACATCGGCTTTTTGCAGTTTAAGCATCTCTCAGCCTCAGCTACTGCTTCTTCTTCATTATATCCTAAGCAAACCTCTTCAAAGTTTGTCGCTCTTACCTTCGGGTCCTGTTCTCTTACAGGAACTCTGTCTCTCTTTACTGCCATTATTTGTCACCTCCGCACATTCCGCATCCGCCGTGATGGGTCTTGCCCTCCTGATAGCGGAGCAATGCTCTGCCTTCCTCAGTCTTATACATCTGCTGACGCTTCATCGCCTGATCGAAGTCTACAAGATGGCCGTCAAATTCCGGACCGTCCACACATGCAAACTTCACCTCGCCGCCAACCGTCAGACGACAGGCGCCACACATACCTGTACCGTCAACCATGATCGGGTTCATGCTGACGATTGTCGGGATTTCCAGCTTCTTTGTAAGCAGGCAGGCAAACTTCATCATGATCATCGGGCCGATGGCAATACAAAGATCGTACTTATTGCCGGCATTTACAAGCTCCTCGATCACTGCGGTAACCATGCCGTGACGTCCGTAAGAGCCATCGTCAGTGGTCACATAGAGATTTCCGGCAACAGCCTCCATCTCTTTTTCAAGAATAATCAGGTCCTTTGTCTTGGCGCCAACGATCACATCAGCATCAATGCCATGTTCATGGAGCCACTTAACCTGCGGATATACCGGGGCTGTTCCGACACCGCCGGCCACAAACAAAAACTTCTTCTTTTTAAGCTCTTCAATATCCTCCTCAAGCCATTCTGACGGACATCCCAGAGGGCCTGTAAAATCTTCAAAAGCGTCTCCGGCTTTCAGCTCAGCCATGCGGTATGTAGACTCGCCCACTTCCTGAAATACAATGGTGATCGTTCCGGCTTCCCGGTCATAATCACAAATCGTCAAAGGTATACGCTCGCCGGCCTCGTCCATCTTAACAATGACAAACTGTCCCGGCTGGCAGGATTTTGCCACACGGGGAGCTTCCACATCCATAAGATAGATCTTGTCTGCCAGCTTTTCGGCTTTTAATATCTTGTACATTATGAATCCTCCTAAATTGTAATTCAACTTATCTGAAATCTAGTTTATCAGAGATTTTTTGACAATTCAACAAAAAATGTCCGTATTTCCGAAAAAGATACGTTATCTTTTTAACAGTTAAAAGCCCTGAGTAACTGTATGCACAGCGCGCCTCAGGGCCTGTTTTTAAAGGACCTTGGATAAAAATTCCTTCAGCCGGTCATTTTGCGGATTTCCAAAAAATTCCTCCGGCCGGTTCTGTTCCATAATCTGCCCTTCATCCATAAACAGGACTCTGGAAGCAACCTCACGGGCAAAGCCCATTTCATGAGTGACGACAACCATGGTCATTCCATCATCCGCAAGCTGCTTCATCAGCTCCAGCACCTCGCCGACCATTTCCGGGTCAAGGGCCGATGTAGGCTCATCAAACAGCATCACATCAGGGTTCATGGCCAGCGAACGCACGATCGCGATTCTCTGCTTCTGTCCTCCGGAAAGCTGATTCGGGTAGGCAAGCGCCTTATCTTCAAGTCCGACCCTCTGTAAAAGCTCTACCGCCTTTTTTGCCGCCTGATCCTTTGTCATTTTCTTAAGCTTGACCGGAGCAAGCGTAATATTATCAAGAATCGTCAAATGAGGAAACAGATTAAAATGCTGGAATACCATCCCCATCTTCTGACGGAGCGCATTGACTTCTTTAGCCTTAGCTTTCGTAATTTCCTTACCCTCAAACCATATCTCTCCGGAAGTTGGGATTTCAAGAAGATTGAGGCAGCGCAGGAAGGTACTCTTGCCTGACCCGGACGGCCCGACAATCACGACTTTCTCGCCCTTTTCGATATGCTCATCGATGCCCTTAAGCACCTGATGCCCATCGAATGATTTATTTAATCCTTTAACGTCGATCACTGCGCGCCAGCCTCCTTTCAAATATTGCCAGAAGTTTTGTTAAAATAACGACAACAACAAGATAGATCACCGCAACAACGAGCAGCGGCTGCAAATAATGATAGGTGCTCATACCGATATTCTGTCCGACCTTCGTCACGTCAAGCGCTCCGATATTTCCGATAATCGCCGTTTCCTTGATCAGTGTAATGAACTCATTGCCAAGCGCCGGCAAAATATTGCGGATTGCCTGCGGCATTACGATCAAACTCATCGTCTGTCTGCCGGTCAGTCCCAGGGAACGTCCGGCTTCTGTCTGTCCTTTGTCCACCGCTTCAATTCCGGCACGGATAATTTCTGCCACATAGGCCGCAGAATTTAAGCCAAAGCAGATAACGCCTACGACCGGCTGGGGGATCGGCCACGGGGCAAATACGACAAAATAAAAAATAAGTAACTGAACATACACCGGCGTACCGCGGAAAATCGTCAGATAAATATTTGCGATCACGCCCAGAATACCACACTTTCTCGAGCGGGAAGCCATATACTTAAACAGCGCCAGGACAATACCCAAAAGCACGCCAAGCAATACCGCGCCAAGGGAAATCAGTATCGTCAGCTTAAAACCGTTCAAAAAGGCCAGATAACGATCCTGCTCAATAAGCGCCTGATAAAAAAGCGATCCCTGCTCCGAAAACCACGCAATTATGCTTTCCAAAAATAACCCTCCACTTTCTCTTAGCTTTTGTACCGGTTCCCTGACAGGCAAAGCCGCCCTGCCAGGCAAAGCCGGCATTACAGACCAAACCAGCAGCCCTGCTTCCGAAGCTGCCGGGTATATCTTCATATATTATACATGAAATGCATAAAAATGCAATCTTTTCTTGCAAATATGAAAACCGGCAGTCAACGCTCTCCTTCACATACGAAAGCCGGCAGTCAAAGCTCTTCTTTAGACTGCCGGCCCCTTAAGCATGTTCGCACGGGCTGCGCCATAAATGCACCCCCGGGCTGAATTACTCCAATGATTTTACTCTGTTGTATGGTTTAATGTATATTCGTCGATCTTTCCGTCATCGATCAGCTGCTGAAGTACTGCATTGATCTGATCTAAGAGCTCTGTATTTCCCTTCTGAACGGCAATGGCATACTTATCTGTAAACAGCTCGCCGTCAAGGATCATAAGATCATCGTTTGCTGCCACAAGCTGTTCTGCAGGCAGAGAATCCATAATGATACAGTCGATCTTATTGTTCTTTAAATCCATGGCAGCTTCCATAAATTTATTATACTGAGTTTTTTGCCATCCCTGTTCATCACAGTAGCTGTCTGCAACATTGCCGGCCTGAACGCCGATCTTTGTCTCCGGTGTGATCGCATCTACGCTCTCCACAGCCATTGTGTTCTTATTCACAACAACAACCTGACGGCTTGTCGCGTACTCGATGGAGAAATCCATCGCTTCCTCACGCTCCGGTGTAATGGAAATACCGGCCGCAGCAAAATCGGCCTTTCCCTGCTGTACGGCGATCAGTGCAGAATCAAAGGACATATTCTGGATTTCCAGTTCTTTTCCCATTGCCTTGGCAATCTCGTTGGCAATATCCACATCTACGCCCACAACCGTGGAGCCATCCTCTGTGTATTCATAAGGTGCAAAACCGGCCTCTGTAACCATGATCAGCTTACCGCCGTCGCTGCCGGCATCTGCGGAAGCTTCGCTCTCAGCCTGTGCCCCGCTCTCAGAAGCAGCAGAGTCTTCCATAGGCTCGGAAGCTTCGCTCTCAGAAGCGGCGGACTCTGTTCCGGTGCTTTCAGCGGCTGCACTTTCGCTTTGAGCTTCTGTCTGGGCGCTGTTGCCGCCGCAGGCTGCAAGGCTCATCATCATTGTAACAGAAAGAGCTAATGCTACAAATTTTTTCATTTTCTTCATCCTCCATATTATCAGATTCTTCATTTGCTATAATCTATCACCACTAAAAAGTTTTGTCAAGCGTTTTATGTATATTTATGCACTATTTGTAACAGTTCATTCACATACATAATCTGTGCCGGGTGCAAACCAGTCCCGAAGCAACTCTACAATTTCCTCCTGATGCATCCCACGGGAACCTTTTACAAGCAATGCATCGCCCGGGCCTACAATTGTTTTTAAATAAGCTGCCGCATCATCATTATTCATAAAGCTGTGGGTAATGATCGACGGATTCTTTTCGTTAACCGCCTGAACAAGCGCCTTCATTTCCTCGCCCACAGCGACAACCTCATCAATACCGCAGCCGGACACAAAGCACCCGGTATCATAATGGCACTGCCAGGACATATCGCCCAGTTCCAGAACGTCCGCAAGCACAGCAATCTTTTTGCCGGGATTATCTAAAAGCTCCAATACCTGAAGGCCGCTTTTAATGGAGTCCGGACTGGCATTATAAGTATCATCGATCACCTTGATACCGTTATTTAAATGAAGAATCTGCTGGCGCATCGGAACACCTGCATAGGCAGCCAGTCCCTCTTTGGCCATCTCCGGATCAATACCGTAAGCCATGGCAATCGCCATGGCAACCACGGCATTGTTGACATTATGCAGCCCGATCTGCCGTATTTCAACGGAAGTCTCTCCCTGAGGCCACACAAAAGTAAAATGCTGTTTTCCGTCCTTAATATGTATATTCTTAGCGTAATATTCAAAATTTCCTGAAGCATCACCGGACTCTGCCGTCTGATGCCCAAACAGATGTGCATTCTCAGGATAATCTCCGGCCGCCTCATAAAGCATCGGATCATTCCCGTTTAAATACAGATTCTGTCCCGGTTTAAAATCCTTTGCGATCTTAAGCTTTTCCTTCATTATATTTTCCTGAGTTTTTAAAATACCAATGTGGGCCACACCAATATTCGTAACAACTGCTGTCTCCGGAGCTGCGAAGCGCACAAGCGCATCCATCTCGCCAAAATCACTGATCCCCATTTCTACCACTGCAATCTCATGCTCCGGCCCCAGCCGGTACAATGTCAAAGGCACGCCGATATTGCTGTTTTGATTGCCGGCAGTTTTCAAAACGCGAAACTTTGTTGCCAGGGCCGCCGCGATCATTTCCTTTGTGGATGTCTTTCCCACGCTCCCTGTAATGCCGATCACCGGTACCGGAAATTTACTCCGGTAATAAATCGCCAGGTCTCCCAGCGCCTCCTGTGTATCTTCTACCAAAATGTGCGGCTTTGTCTCATCCACAATCGCTCCTCTGGATGTAAACGCAGCCTTTGCGCCGTTCTCAAACACCTGCTTTAAAAATTTATGTGCATCGACACGCTCCCCGATAATCGGTGTAAACAATGTATTCTCCTGAATATCCCTGCTGTCAATACTGATATACGAAATCTCTGTATCCGGGTCGCCGCACAGCAGTGTCCCGTGAACCGCCCGAACAATCTCCCTGACCGTTAAGCTCTCCATATTCCATGCCAGCCCTTTCTATTTCTTTATTATTGCCGTTTTAACGGCATCATGGTATCCCCTTGCGGGATTTCTTTATTATTGCCGTTTTTAACGGCAGTGGTATTTATACCTTACACTATATGACATGCAAAGTCAAACGCAACTGTTTAGCTGCGCATCCGGTCTGAAGCGGGAACATCCGGGAGTTTACAGCCCTGCCAGAAGCTACGCACAACATCTTTGAGCGTATAGCCCTCATGGACAGCAATATCTACCACCCGCACGGCCTCCCGGTAAAAATATTGAATTTCAGCCGCACGGCCTATATCTGAATACACCTTCCATGCGCCCTGCATTTTCGCATGTCTGCCCTGAGACAGCCAGAAGCCCAGCACATCCTCCAGGGGATAGCCGAGAAATATCCCGATTTCATGGGGGAAGAAATTTCTTTTTCGGTAAGCGCCCTGAATCCGCCGTACAAGCTCCCGCACATAGTCCTCCACATATGCGCCGCCATAGCCGATGCTTTGCAGAAAATATTGTACCCCTGGCTGTCGGAAGGCCCGTTCTAAAAGCTGAGGAATATAAATAAACGCCGGATTTTCGCTGCAAGCATCGATTGCCCGCAGCCTCATCGGACAATATTGCATCAGTTCCCCAAGTACAGCTATATCCTCAGTTCCAAGGCGGATATATGCCGATGGTTTGACTCCCATAAAAACAGGCGCACAGGATCGGATCAAAAAACATGATTCTGACATACAATGACCCCCCTAAAACATCAAAAATTTTATTTTAGGATGTTCCGCACACAGATATTTATGCATTGCACCACCGGCAAAGTACCTCGTAAGTCTGTCAATTCTTTTCGTTAAGACGTTTGAAAATTGCCCTGTCAAGGTCATACACGGCCGGGTCAGGCGTGTATGCCCTTAACAGAGCAAAATTCATTCACAAATATGAAAAAGAATGATATATTAAATATCGTCTATCGGGAACATCGGCCGCAAAATCCGTTTATAGGGAAGCTTCCATATTTCCTGCCATGTCGCTCCCTGTGTCAAACTCATCACATAAAATGCAGCCTTTTCTTTAAGCTCCGGAAAAATATAGCCGAGCTTTACTACTGTAATATCATAGTCCATCCAGTTCACTCCGGCACGTCTAAACTGTTCCTGCATATAAAAGCCCGCCCGATCCTCTGTAACAATAATATCCACAGGCGTATCTAAAACAGAAACTGTCACACTGCGGCCGGTAATCTCACTGATTCCAACAGGACGCATGGACTTACCTTTACCTTTAACGATCACATCCATCTTAACCGGCTGTGACAGATCATCATACCCAACACCAAGGGAAATTGTGACATGCTCACCAACCCGTTTTTCATAAAGAAACCGACAGGTATGAGGATCACAGATTGAAGCGAAAAGCACAGTCTTTTTTAATTTGCCGGCAGACAGTACCTGGCGCAGTATGTAAGTATTCCAGCCACATGTTCCGGAATTTATATTATCTCCGGAATCCGTGATTACACATGGTCCGCGATTCTGCTTCAGCGCGGCATCCAGCGCCGCATCCGGTTCCAAAGCAAGTCCCGTAAAATGAAATTCGCGACGCCGTTCCCACACAAAGTCCGCCAGGCGATCTGCAATAGTCTCTGCGTAATCCTGATCCTTTTCTGTTTCAGGTATAACGACAATACCGCAGCCAGCAACCGGCGTGTCATGCCTGGTATAACCGACATGCCATGAACAGCTCATAATCCTCGGGTCTTTTTCAAGATCATCCATAAATCGGTTAATGCTTGCCACCGGCTCATCTTCGGATACACTCTGTTCGCCTTCAAACAGCATTGGCAGCCGGCGGTAAACCGGATGGATATTCCGGCGTTTTTTCAAAAGCTTACAAAGCATCCGGGCAACACGCTCACATGTCTCATCCGCATCGGTATGTGGAGAATGACGGTATGAGCGGATAATCGTTGCCGATTCTTCAGCATATTCCCGACAAAGATTTCCATGAGGATCACAGGCAATCGCCACCGGCACACAGGGGCCTGTAAGCTTTCTTATTTCGCAGGCTATATGATGATCTCCGGAACCCAGCCCCTCAACCTCACTGCCGCCATGAAAAATCAGAAAAATACCATCCATTTCATACATATGTTTACGGACAGCTTTAAGAAACTGGCCTTCAATATAATCAAATGCATCTCTTTCAATAACTCCGGACGGCCCGCTGCTGACAGCCACCGCAGGAATCATCTCAATTCCTTCCTCCCGAAAAACATTTCCACCCTGAATGTCTTCAAGCAAAGCATCTCCGAAAGTCCATCGAAAATCTGATATATGATTCATCACAGGGATATATGCATTGGATTCTGTTTCAAAAGCACCCACTAAAACTTTCATTTTCCTGACCTCCCAACCGGCCTGCTTTTTATCGCAGCATCTTTCGGACGCCATCCGCGTACTGCAAAAATCAAAAGTCCTGCTGCGCCCGCTGCCAGGACACAGGCGGCGACCACAAACGTAAAACGCCCGCTATGCTGCCCTAAAAGGCGAACAATTCCTCCAAAAATATAAGGCGAACAAAATGATCCTGCACTGACTGCCGCGCTGACAACAGAAATGCTAAAAGCGGAAGCACCGTCCGGCGCAGCTTTGCTCACATAGTAATAGCCAAAGGGCATTAACAGGGAATTTCCAGCCCCCATAAGAATCAGCGATACGGCAATAAAAAACATATTATCCGCATGCACCAGAAACAGGAAGGCCATTCCTACCGCAGCCGCGCTGACTGCCCCCAGAAATCTTCCGTATCTCTGGTAAAGCTTTCCAAAAAACATTCCAACGCACATGCCCGAAGCAGTCATAAACGCCATCGCATATCCGACCATAACTTCTGAGCCTATCTGTTCATATTTCATGATCAGCGCCAGATTTGAATAGGTTGTCAAATAGGTCGTATTATATACAAACATAATAACCGCCAGCCCAATAACCTTCCAGCTCAATAAAAATCCTAGTATAACCGTCACTAATTAACTCGACTTTTCAAGAGACAATGTTTCAACCTGTGCTTCTTCATTCGGATCGATTTCATCAAGTCGATATTTCCAGTGATAAACAACAGGGGTATCATTGATCTCTTCAAAATATT
>CASFBR010000048.1 GCA_949292795.1 uncultured Eubacteriales bacterium | reverse complement strand
TCCAATGCCTTAAGCAAAATGCAAAAAGCCGGACTGCTCAGCTTTAAGCATAACCACTTTAAACTGCTTGCACCGCTTTAAAATTTCACTGCGTTAAAATTGTACCGTTTTAAAATCGCGCCATCTTAAAATCGCGCCACTTTTAAATCACGCCGCTTTAAAAAGCCGTCAGGAAATTTAAAGAGCCCTCCGGATTCTCTGTGCCTCTTTCCAGAAGTGCCACAAGTGCCCGGATCGTCTCCTCGATCTCCGCGGGCGTTGATGGTACGATCGTATTATCCAGCTTCACTGTTAAAACAATCAGCACGATCTCAGCCAGCGCGGACGGATTTCCAAAGGAAATCTTTCCCTGTTCAATGCCCTGGCTGATGATCTCCGTAAGCGTTGGCTTTAATCCGATAATCAGATGATTGAGAAATTTATGATGAATATACGCACCTTCCTGGACACCGGACAGCGATGGATCGCGCTTTAAAAATTCGGACGATGAGTTCCTGCACGCCTGAAAGATCATTGCCATACGGGTAAACGGGGAAATATCCCGCTGATCCGCCAGCGTGGTCGCAATCTCCAAAGGCTTCTCATATGTCCGCTCAACCAGAGCTTCAAGAATGGCCTCCTTCGATGAAAAATAATAATAGATACTTCCTTTTCCCATGCCTGCGGTCTGAGCGATCTCACTGACAGTAATGGCGTTAATATTCTTGCTCTCCAACAGTTTTTGCAGGGCATCCAAAATCATGTCATATTTCGTGGAGTTCGTCAATATCTTTGCCACCTTTCTACATCTCTGCGATAACGATTCAGCCATGTATGCAGTAAAAACGCGAGATACATAGCTGAGCTTTTTTAATGCTATCTTTTAGTATAGCATATGAACTTCTCCTGATACAATCAGAAAATTCATCCCACTCCCCAATCGACAACAATTTGCAAAAATCCATAAAAAAAACTCGAAAAACCGCATAATTTTGATGATTCCAATGATTGACCATTGGTCGAAAAAATGTTAATTTAATAAATGTAAGCTATCGACCAACAGTCGAAAAAACAAAGTCAACACCCTTTAAGGAGGATTTTTTTATGACCTATGCAGATATGTTTTCACAGGTAAAGGCAGAGTTAATGCACGCTGATGTCAGCCACATTACCGAACACCTTGCCTATCAGTTTAATATTACCGGAGAGGGCGAAGGTATCTTTTATATTGAAGTTAAAGACGGCAAGCTCTATGTTGAACCTTATGAATATTTTGACCGGGATGTGATCTTTACATGTACGGCCAAAACACTTGAGAAGATCGCCCGTGGCAGCCAGGACCCGGTGCTTGCTTTTACGCTTGGCAAGCTTAAGGTTGACGGCAATTTCGACAAAGCGCTGAAACTTAAAGATATTATCGATACAATCAAAAAATGATGCCCCGGCATCCGAAAAGAGGCATAAATTATGGGTAGATTTTTAAAAGGCGCCGGACTTATCCTCGGCGCACTGGCAGCCGCCGAGGCGGGCGGCACCGCTTATTTTTACCGCCGCACAATGAAACGCAGTCATGCAAAAACCGAACGTACAATGAAAATGTCCGGCACTGACTGGGAGCAGTATTTTCCGGTTATCGAAGAAAAAAAAGCGTTTATGCTGGATCAGCCGCACAACGATGTGTGGATTGAATCCGATGACCATTTAAAGCTTCACGGCGTCTATTTTCCGGCGCTAACCGGCGCTTCCGCATCCGCATACAATACTGCAAAAACAGCGGCGGCATCCAAAGCTGCCATGAAAGCTTCTGCTGCAAACAGGCTTGTCATCTGCTTTCATGGATATACAAGCCAGTGCATGAGTGATTTTATCGGACTGTCTGATTACTATTTAAAGCACGGATTTCAGATGCTCCTTGTAGACGAACGGGCTCATGGCAAAAGCGGCGGCGAATATGTCGGCTTTGGCTGTAAAGACCGTTTCGATGCGCTCCGCTGGATTGACTGGGCGATTGCCAAATCCGGTCAGGACTGCTCGATCATTCTCCACGGTATTTCTATGGGTGGGGCGACGGTGCTGATGGCCAGCGGACAGAAACTTCCAACTCAGGTAAAAGGCATTATTTCCGACTGTGCTTTTACCTCCGCTAAAGAGGTGTTCACACATGTGCTCCATTCCATGTATCACCTGCCCGCATTTCCGATGATCGATATTGCCGATTATATCAACAAAAAGAAAGCCGGCTATGGACTTGACGAATGTAATGCCGCCCGCGAGGTCCGCAAAGCTTCCGTACCGCTCCTGCTGATTCACGGAGATAAAGACACCTTTGTTCCCTGCACAATGTGCGAAGAAATTTATAACAACTGTTCCGGCCACGCCCAAAAACTGATCATCCACGGCGCCGGCCACGCTGAAAGTTATTATAAAGATACGGCTGCTTATGAGCAGGCTATGGATTCGTTTATAGGAGGAATTATCAAATGATGAAAACACGAAAGGGCTATCCCGTCTATCCGCTGACCGCGGCGCAGAAATTTCATTTCTTTTATCTGCAATACTGCCCCAAAAAGCAGGTGCTCAATATCGGTACAAGTCTGACCATCGGCACAGACATCAACTTCGACGTTTTAAAAAAATCCATCTACAAAGCCTATGAGCGCTGCGATTCCATGCGCCTTCGCCTGGCAAAAGACAAGGAAGGCAACTGCTATCAGTATGTTGTGGATAAAGAAGACCGTGACATTGAGTTTGTAGACTTTACCGGACAGACCATGGAGGAAGCACAGCAGACAATGCAGAAATGGACGGAGGTTCCCTTCAAGCTTGAAGATTCTCCGTTAAACCGTCTTGTAATGATCCGCACACCGGACGGATATAACGGGCTTTACCTGCTTGTTCATCATATGACAATGGATGCTCAGTCTCTGATCTGTTTTATGAAAGATATTATCGAAATTTACTGCAATGCCATGTATGAAGGCATTGATTTTCCAAAACCAATGAGCTCCTATATTGAACAGGTACAGCGCGATCTTGCCTATGAAGCCGGCAGCCGCGCAAAAGAAAGAGATGCCCGCTTTTTTGAAAACCTTATCGCTCAGTCTGAACCGATCTATAATGGCATTGACGGCCCTGCAAAGCTTGAGGCAGCCCGGGCTGAAACCGGCAATCCCAAACTGCGCGCTGCCGTAAACACTTCCGACTCCATTGATTCCGCCCTTGATATTTTCCATCTTGAAGCTGAACCTACAAAACGTCTCATGGATTTTTGTGAAAAGTACCATGTTTCCCTTGTGTGCCTGCTGCTTATGGGTCTGCGCACCTATTTCCAGAAGATGAATGGCAATGACGATGTATCCATTAATACAGCCATTGCCCGCCGTGCCACCTTAAACGAAAAAAAATCCGGCGGAACGCGTATCCATTCCTTCCCGTTCAGAACCATTTTCCCGGTAACAATGACATTCATTGATGGCGTATATGCAATCCGGGACCTTCAAAATCAGTATTTCCGTCATGCTAACTATGACCCGGTATCTTATTTCGCCTATCGCGGACGGATGTACCCCCAGGAGGGTGGACGCACTTATGAGCCGATGTCACTGACCTATCAGCCATTGACGCTCCAGGAAAAAGGGCTGACAAAGCTTGGAGACATTCAGTATAAAACAAAATGGTACCCCAACGGTGTCACTGCTCAGGCTATGTATCTGACCGTCATGCATCGCCCGGAAGACAATGGTCTGGACTTTAACTTTGAACATCAGATTAAAGCGGTTTCCCGCAAGGAACTGGAATATCTGTATTATTATTTATGCAAGATCATGTTCAAGGGTGTGGAAAATCCGAATCTGTCCATTGATGATATTATTAAGCTTGTATAAGAGGAGATTAGAAAAATGTTTGAAAAACTGGTAAGCATTATCTGTAACTATGTTGAAGTGGAACCGGACAGCATTACCCGCAGCTCCCGGTTTATGGAAGACCTCGGTTTTACCTCTTTTGATTTTATGAGTATGCTCGGGGAAATTGAAGATGAATTTGACATCGAAATCGAAGAAAGTGAAGCCGCAGGAATCCGCACCGTCGGCGAAGCGGTGGACTACCTGGAAAAACTCACTGCGGAGGCTTAATTTATGGAAGTATGCAGTATTATCCGGGATATTCTTTTACATACCGAACAAAAATACGGAAATGAGGATGCCATCCGCTACAAAACAGGCAAACGTGAGATTGCGTCCAAAACCTATCATCAGCTGCGCAGCGACAGTGAAAGCTTTTCCTGCGCTCTGGCAGCTCTTGGCGAGCAGGGCGGTCACACCGCCATTATCGGAGCCACCTCCTACGAATGGCTCACCGCTTATTTTGGCATTGTCAACAGCGGCGGCGTTGCTGTTCCGCTGGACGCCAATCTTCCGGCTCAGGATTTGTGCGAGCTGATCGACCGGGCTGATGTCACCACGCTTGTGCTGGATCAGGTACGCGAGGATGTCGGCGCCATCGTCCGTCAGTATTGTCCGAAGCTTAAATATATCATCGCCATGCAAAAAGAAAAAAGTGACGATACACAGCTTTCCTTCTGGCAGCTTATCCATGAACATGAGGGCCCCTGCGATTTTCGGGCAAAGCCCGATCAGCTCTGCACGATCATGTTTACCTCCGGCACTACCGGAAAAAGCAAGGGCGTCATGCTGACCCAGAGAAATCTTGCAGAAAACGCAACGTGCCTGGATATGAAGCTTCCGGAGCGGATCGTCCTGCTCTCGGTTCTTCCGATCCATCACGCTTACTGCCTGACGATGGATATTTTGAAAGGAATGTCCGTGGCCGCTGTCATCTGCATCAACGATTCTTTGATGCGCGTTGCCAAAAATATCAAACTGTTTAAGCCGGAACTCATGCTCATGGTTCCGCTGATGATCGAAGTCATGGCTAAAAAGCTGGAGGATGTCTCCGGACTCCCTGCCGCACTTGTAAAAAACATGGTGTTCGGCAAGCAGTTTACAACAATATGCAGCGGCGGCGCCTACTTAAATCCGGATTATATCGACCTGTTTAACAAATATGGCATCACCATTCTTCAGGGCTATGGCATGACCGAATGTTCACCGGTCATCAGCAATAATGTCAGCTGGAATATCCGCCGGGATTCTGTCGGTCAGCTCATCCCCAACTGTGAAGCGAAGGTCGTGGACGAAGAGCTGTGGGTCAGAGGAAGCAGCGTCATGCTCGGCTATTATAAAATGCCCGAAGAAACTGCTGAGGCACTTGAGGATGGCTGGCTTAAAACCGGCGACTTAGGCTATGTGGATGAGGACGGCTTTGTATACCTGACCGGCCGCAAAAAAAATCTGATCATCACAAAAAATGGTGAAAATGTTTCTCCCGAGGAGCTTGAAAATAAGCTTGCCGCCTCCCGCCTTGTCAAAGAAGTGCTTGTCCGCGACCATCAGGGCGTCATTGAGGCTGAAATCTTCCCCGATGAAGATTACATGAAAAAGAAAAAAATCCGCGATGTACAGGCGGCACTTCAGGAGCTGATTGACGCTTACAATCTTCAGGCGCCTGCGCACAAGCGCATTTACAGCCTGAAGATTCGCGAAACAGAATTTGAAAAAACAACCTCAAGAAAGATCAAGCGCTTTTAGCAGCCATGCTTCCATCTCATTCCGGTGCTTTTAAAGACGATTCAAGATAGACTATATCTGCCTTTCCAAAAGAAGCTGTTCTCGGGAGCTCATCGCCCATATGCAGCAGCGCTGCCTCCGAAGTACCGTGGATTTCACCGGAAAGAAGCTTTTCGCACAGAACGATCATATCTTCGGCCAGCGCCAGCGTTACCGGATTGTCCCGGTTCATTCCCGGAAATCCGTAGCGCTGCCGGCGGTGTCCGGATAGAAATATTTCCTCTCTTCCGATATTTCTCGATAAAGCCCAAGAAACAAAACCCTCAAGGCTTTCTTTGTAGCTGCCAATATCCAGGCAGCCGGGCAGCTGCATAAACACACCGCTGCCTGAGCCTATGGCATCTCCGGTAAAAAGCACGCGTTTATCTTCACAGTAAAATCCTAAAGACCCCGGCGTATGCCCTGCCATGGCAACCGCTTCAATGGCAGCGCCGCCAAGCTCGATCATATCCCCCGGCTCGATGCTTTGAAATGCCAGTTCTCCCATTGTCTCAGGCAATCCCATACGTTTTGCAAAATATCCCACAAGCGGAATATCCCTGCTGCACATATAGCGTTTAGGAAAATCCGGAGCATACCTGATGTGATCGCCATGTCCATGGGTCAGAAGCAGCACACAGGGCAACTTTGTCAGACTTTTGACAACAGGAACAATCGATGTCTCCCCCATGCCTGTGTCAATGACCGCTGCCCTTTGCCTTCCTTCCACCACATAAAACGAGCTGTCACCGTCATCATCGATCGCATACAGCCCCTCCTGAAGCTTCTCTATGGTATATTCACCGATACATTTCTTATCGCCGGTCTCCATTTTTAATACCTCCCCATTTAATCATTTGCAGCCCGTTCCAGAGCTGTAATTATACCACCCGCTTTGCCCGGCTGTAATTATACGGTCTGCTGTATCAAGCTGCCATTATGCGACTGCTTATCAAGCCGCAATTATGCGCCTGCTTACCAAGCTGCAATTATGCGCCTGCTGTATCAAGCCACCATTATGCGCCTGCTGTACTGCCCTGCTATTGTTACTGTGTGCACTGTATTTTTATTGTTTTCGCTCCTGTTTCCGGAATCAGCACTGTGTCGTCACCGTCAGTCTGCATCTGCGCGCCCGTAACTCCATGCACCCGGCAGTTGATCAGACGCACGGTCCATGGCTTCGCATCGGACACCTCAATCACGATCTGTTCCCCCATCCTGCGGGCTGTAATCCGGGCTTCAGCAGTTACACCTCCGCAGCCATCCGGCATATAAACGACGGCGTTCGCCTCATTTTTGAGCGCGTACACACGAAATTCTACATGATCCGCGTAATCATATTCCGGCCCGTCATCACTTGCGCCTTTGGCAATGATCGTATTTTCCCGGACAAACATTGGAATACTTAAATAATCACACAGCTTTGTATACCATTTCCCGCCGTCAAGCTGCCCGCCAGTCAGATAGTCCGTCCATGTTCCTTCTGGAAGATAAAATCGTCCGAGGCCCTCCTCATTAAAAACAGGCGCTATCAGCAAAGAATCGCCAAACATGTACTGCCGCTCCAGATAAAGACAGTTTTCGTCCCCGGTAAATTCCATTGCCATACTGCGCATAAACGGAATCCCTGTCTGCGAAGTTTTTACGGCATTGCTGTAAATATAAGGCATCAATGACATTTTCAGCCGGGTAAAGAAACGCAGCGTGTCCACGGCTTCTTCGCCATAATTCCATGGAACTCTGTAAGAGCTGCTTCCGTGAAGGCGGCTGTGTGTCGACAAAAGCCCAAATGCCGCCCAGCGCTTATATACATCCGGTGTGGATGTATCCTCAAACCCGCCAATGTCATGGCTCCAATATCCAAAGCCGCTGCTTGTCAGGGAAAGGCCGCCACGGAGGCTCTCACTCATAGATTCATAGTTTGCTGTGCAGTCACCGCCCCAATGTACCGGAAATTTCTGCCCGCCTGCAGTCGCTGATCGTGCAAACAGCACAGCCTCACCTTTTCCGCGCACCTCTTCAATCGTTTCAAACACCAGCTTATGATACATATAGGTATAATAATTATGCATTTTTTCCGGGTCAAAATGATTATAATAAACTGCATCAACCGGGATGCGCTCACCAAAATCAGTCTTAAAGCAATCGACGCCCATTTCCATGAGCTTCTTAAGCTTGTCTGCATACCAGAGACATGCCTTTGGATTTGTGAAATCAACGATTGCCAGACCTGGCTGCCACATATCCCACTGCCATACGTCACCATTTTTCCGTTTCAGAAAATATCCGTTTTCAACGCCCTCGGCAAACAGAGCCGAGCGCTGTCCGACATATGGGTTGATCCACACACATACCCGGATTCCTTTACCATGAATTTTTCTGAGCATCCCCTCCGGGTCCGGAAAAATGTTGCTGTCCCAGCAAAAATCTGTCCAGTGAAAATTTTTCATCCACAGGCAGTCAAAGTGGAAAACGGACAGCGGAATCTGACGTTTCTGCATTTCATCTATAAATCCCAGAACAGTCTGTTCGTCATAATTGGTCACAAAGGAGGTGGAAAGCCACAGGCCAAAGGTCCATCGCGGCGGAAGCGCCGGTTTTCCGGCCATATCCGTATAGCGCACCAGGACATCCTTCATCGACGGCCCGTTAATCACAAAGTAATCCAGGTATTCACCCGGCACAGAAAAACCAACCTTTGTCACATATTCCGAGGCAACCTCATAAGATACCCGATCCGTATGATTTACAAACACACCATATCCGCGGCTGGACAAATAAAACGGAATATTCTTATAAGACTGCTCGGTTCCTGTACCACCGTCTTCATTCCAAATATCTACCGACTGACCATTTTTCACAAGCGGCGTAAACCGCTCGCCAAGACCATAGATCAGTTCGCCCACAGACAGCCCGAGATGCTGTACCATATAGGCGTTCTCACCATTATAGCTATAATAAGCGCCGTCCCAGTCTGTCTTTACATAGGCAAGATCACGCCCGGTACTTTTTGTCAGCAGCTTCCCGTCATTTTCATAACGCATGGACCAGTT
>CASFBR010000047.1 GCA_949292795.1 uncultured Eubacteriales bacterium | reverse complement strand
ACCGGCTTTTTAAAATCATCCAGACAGATTAACCGGGGCTGCCGGGAACCGTCAAAAACCGATAGCATTAAACCGGAGGCAGGCCCCTGACTTTGACGATCATATGTGGTTTGGCGTTCGTAGGTGGTGTTTTTTAAATTCTCCATACCATACTCCCTCTTTTGTTACTGTGCTGTAAGATAAATCTGATACTGATCGGATGTAGCCAGCATCCGATCCGGACTTATCGTCAGATAAAAATCAATCATCTTGACATTTTCCGGCTCATCAATCCAATCCTGACCAACCAGGGCAAGCGTAATACTGCCGTCCGGATTTTCTCTTAACACCTGCCCCATCATGGAATATTTTCCCGAAGCTACATCCGGATTATGTTCATCCGGATAAAAATAAAATTCTGCTGAAATTCTTCCGGTCTTCGGATCACAGGCAAGGATAGTCAGCTCCATATCTGTTACGCCCCAGTTGGGAACATAGGTTCCCTGGTAGGTTCTTACAATATCTGCATAGCTGTACATATTATCTGCCGAGGCATCCACACAATAAATTTCCCGGTTCTGGGAAACAAGCTTTGAACGCTCCGGATTAATCTCCAGTGTCAGACTTTCAAAATCATCATCAAAACCATACGCCTCTACAATCCACCGTTCAAAGGAAAGCAAAATCTTCAAACTTCCATCCTCAGATACCCCGGCAGTCTGACCGGTCATGGCACATTTAACATATGTGTCTGTATCCGTACCTTCCAGGCCGTAGGCTATGATCACAGCATTAATATTGCCGTTTTCATTACAGGAAGTGATTTCCACATCCATCCCCAGCACCTTTGTTTCACTTTTCTGGTAGGTTCCGGTATACGTTTTTACAATATCGCTGTAAGCTCCGGCTTGCGGCGAATCTGAGGACGCACTGGTATTTTCCGACTCCCGGCCTTCCGTCATGGTTTCCATCGCACTTTCCGGCTGTGTCTGTGGTACAGTTTCCCCTGCATCGTCTGCGAACGGGCTTTCTGCAAAAGCTTCTCCGTTACTTTGTGCGGACGGTGTGTCCGAAAACGTTCCTCCGGTGTTTTCTCCGGTTTGTGCAGATGCATCCGGGGTGTCTGCATTGTCATTGTTTCTTGTGAGCATCACAGCGGCAAATATACCGCCGCCGATAACCGCTGCCGACAAAAGAACTAAAAGAAGCGCCAGCCACCAGCATTTTTTCTTTTCAGGTGCCGGAGGCTGTGAAAAACCCCCGCCCTGATTCTGGTTTTGAGGCATCTGAGACTGAGGCGCCCGTCTGACCCGCACTGTCTGTTCCATAAAATTCGGATTCTGTCCCTGAGAAGCACTGCGTTCCTGAGAAGCACCGCGTTCCTGAGAATAGCCGCGTTCCTGAGAAGCCCGGGAAAATCCGGTTCCCGCACCCTGAACAAAGGTCTGATTCACACTCTGGCCTCCCTGTCCGCCGCGGCTGTTTCCTGCGTTGAGTAAGGCCCGCTTCATAGCCGTAGGATTCAAAAAACGTTTATTGGGATTATAGGCACAGGCAGTCAAAATTAATGCTGCCATCTCAGGGGACGCTTCACAGGGCGCCGGAAGAGGTTCTCCCCGAAGCCTGCGCTCCACTGCCGCTCTGCGCTCATTGGGACTTAAAAGCTGCTTTTGGGTATCTAAGAATGGCAGCCGGTTCTGATTGAACAGCCGGTATAAAACAATTCCCAGGGAATAAATATCTGCCCGGCCATCATAATGGCCGTTTCCCGCCACCTCAGGGGCCATATAATTAAACGTTCCCTTTTGAGAAAGCCCTCCGGTGACATTTTCCATTTTCCTGGCGATTCCAAAATCGCCCAGCTTAAAATCACCGAAATCATTAACAAAAATATTTTCCGGTTTAATATCCCTGTGGATAATATTTCGCTTCTGACAGATTTCCAAAGCCGTACAAATATCGCATCCGAGCTTTATCACCTCGGGCTCCGATAATTTTCTGTCGCAAATAAACTGATTAAAAGGCGTCAGCAGCTCCATACGGATATAAATATTCCAGCCGATCTGGTCGGTGCGCTCCACCACCTTATAATCTTCCACACTGACAATATTCTGCATTCCCTTAAAAGATTCCATGATCTGAATCTCGCCGACAAAATCATTGACAATTCCCTGAAGATATGTGCGGGTAGCATTCATATCCAATCCTTCTGAACGCAGGGAATCAATCGAGCTCCCGTCCGATGGAATGGTAATGACCTTAATGGCAGAATAGCTGCGAATATTGTGATCCAGCCGGACAGCCTTATAAACAACGCCAAAGGAACCTCTTCCCAGCTCCTTTTCAAGCTGCCATTCCGGCCATATGCCGGATAAATTTGTGATGTCTGTCATTTTTCATACCTCATTTCCAGTATAACCAGCTAAATGGCGATCACTGCCTCGTTTTAATATTTTTCTGAAAAAGCTTTCTTTTTCAGCTTTCACCACATAAAGAAGAAGGAACGTAATATTATCCTTGCCTCCATGCTCTAAAGCCGCCTCTAAAAGCGCCTGCGCCGCATCCGGACCGGCCCTGTCTGCCAGGATTTCTTCCATATCCCTGACGTCTACCATATCGGACAGTCCATCCGAGCACAAAAGATAAATATCTTCATCTTTATAATCCAGTGAAGCTGTATAAGGCTCAATCACAAGCTCCTCCTCCGGAATCCCCAGATTTTGAGATAAGGGCGGTTTTTTATAAAGCTCAGGCATCCACACATGATCCTGGGAAATCTGTTCAAATTTCTTTCCGGACATGACGAACGCCTTGCTGTCCCCGATATTGCACAGCCATATGCCTTTAGTATCAAGCTTAAGTAAAACCGCCGTCGTTCCCATAGATGTCAAGCCGTGAGCCTTTGTATATTGACAAATTTCCCGATTCGCCTGGCAGCAAAAATCAATCAAATCCGAACCGTCCTTTGTCCACCGGGAAAATGTGCGCAGATGATCGGCCGCAATATAGGCAGCGATTTCTCCTTTTTCCTCTCCTCCCATGCCGTCAAATACGCCAAACACGATTCCTGCCCCGGGACTTACGCAGCCGGTAAGTATTTCCCCGGTTCCACTGTGCCTGCAGGGCAGGATCGTCTTTTCACAAATCAGATTATCCTGATTAACCTTCCGGCACCGTCCTATATGGCTGACGCCATAATACCATATCTTGTAGGCCATCACATATCCCCCCTTCTTTACTGCCATGGCCGCGGTGGCGGCCAGAGTATAGGCTTACGCCCCGCAGCATCCGTCAGTGTCCCCGTCAGTGTCCGTTTCTGCAGCTATTATAGCACGGTCTGTCAAGCTTCTGTAATTTGCGTTTTACCCCGGCAAATATCGGTCTGCATGCGCGCGGCATTGCCACTCGATGATTGTTGCCTGCCGGATGCCCGCTCGTGCAGGCACGGAGGGGCTTCGCTTCGGTCGGTGCTGGGCGCGTGCCACCGGCACGCAGCACCTTTCTCCGGGCGTATTACACAAAATGCCGCCTTAACGACACGTCATCGCTAAGGCGGCATTTTTTACTTATTCAACTTCTTCATATAAAAGATCATCCTTTGTGCGGGCGCCTTCCTTAATATAAGTCCCCATCACACCGCATGCCGGGCATTTGCCGAAATCATCGCCAAATTCCGGGATCAGATCGATGGCATATTTAAACAGCTTGCCGCACTCCGGGCATTTATAATAGAAATATAAGGCTCCCCAAGTCATAGACGACTCCTGTCAGCCTTTAAGTCCGAGAATCTCGCGGGCTTCAGCCGGTGTAGCAACATCATTGCCATATTCTCTGATTACGCGGGCAGCTCTCTCGACAAACTGAGCGTTGCTGTCTGCCAGAACACCCTTGGCATACATAACATTATCTTCCATACCGACACGGATATGGCCTCCAAGAGCCACGGCGCCGTAAAGAATCTCCATTGCGCTGTGTCCGACACCAAAGCAGGACCAGGTAGAGCCCGGGCAAAGCTGTTCCATCGTTTCTTTCATAAACAACAGATTCTTAATGCTGCCTGGAATACCATTGGCGCAGCCCATGCAGAACTGGAAGTGAAGCGGTGCTTTTAAAACACCCTTCTTCAGATAGTAAGCTGCATTGGCAATCATACCGGGATCGAAGGCTTCGATCTCAGGCTTTACATTTAATTCCTGGAACAGAAGGCCGCATTCCTCAAGGAACTTTGGAGAGTTGATGAACAGACCGCTGTTGAGCCAGTTCATTGAACCGCAGTCATAGGAAGCCATTTCCGGTTTTAATTTCTTTACATGAGCCACACGGATTTCATCGTCAGCGTGAATGTCACCGGAAGTCGTAAGGTTTAATACAATATCACAATCCGGATAACGGCTGTGAATCAGATCCCATGTCTCTGTAAATTTCTCAGTGCTCATTGTGCCATTGCCTTCATCATCTCTCATATGAAGATGAGCAATCGCTGCGCCGGCTTTCCAGCATGCATACACATCATCAGCGATTTCTGACGGAGTCATCGGTACGTTTGGATTGTTTTCTTTTTTAGGCCATGCACCAGTCACGGCAGCTGTAATAATCGTTTTCTTTTTAGCCATTTTTTTCTTCTCCTCTACCCAATGTCATGTACAGGGAGACCGTATATCTTTGCGGCTGCTTTGTCCCATACACGCTAATACTGCCAAATCCAGACGAAGTATACACTCCGCCTGGATTCTGTTATATCAGTTTATGATCGATCTTTTGCGTTATCTGCTCTGAACGCCGGTTCCGCAGTACAGATATGTTCTGTCCGGAACATCGTTAAGATCATCTTCGTCAATTTCTGCAACGCAGCGGGCCATAGAACCATCGCCCATGTACCATCTTAATGGAAAGCAGTAGAATCTGAAACGTTTTCCTTTAACCTTTTCAAGGTCACCGCCAAGGTTCTCAACGCCTACGATACCATGGCCAAGCATGGTCTTATGGCAGGGCTCCCATGTTCCCCAGCAGCCGATTGCTTCAAGAGCACCGAACTTCTTGTCGTATGCTTCTTTGCCATGGATGCGGATGTATTCTTCTTTATCGAACTCAGCATAAGCTTCCTCGCCGAACAACTCTTTGTATTCTTCGGTGATTGGCTTGCCGGATGCGCCAAGAAGGTTCATTCTTGTCATACCGTTGTTGCCCATAGCAGTGTGCAGAGGATGGTCAAGTGCCTGCATATCCATAGCTACGCATTTAACCTTATGGTCAACAAACCACTGGCCTGCTTCAACGCCGGTACCGCAGGAATAATGATAATATTCCTTGGAGTCATCAAATTTCAGATGCATACCGGTATCAAGGCAGATTACCATGCCTTCAAGCTCACCGGAATCCGGATCGATACCTGCACGGCGGCATGCATCGTCCAGGTGCTTGCCTGTGATCAGGCCCCAGCGCTCAACCTGGATGTCAAGGCATACAGCATCGCCTGTGTAAGCGTCTACCGGCATTTCATGAGTATAACGTGCTCTCTTGCCGTCAAACTCGATCTCCATAACGTGACGCGGAGCATCGCAGTGTGTACCGGTATGCATGGTGCATCCGATATACTGAGTTAAAACGCCGCCTTTAGCCATGGTGTGCTTGCTGTCGATCACTGGCTTGTCAAAATAAGGCCAACGTGGGATTTCAGCGCTGAATGGATGTGTTAAATCAACAAATACTTTCTTGCCCATTGTTCTAATTACCTCCGTAATTTCATACTCTGCCGCTGCTGCGGCATGATATTTAAGTGAATACCGGCCATAAAAGCCGCAGTCAAAATTTTATTTTCCGTAAAGCATCTTAATGAGGTATTCATTAAGACCTGAGTTGATCTGTGCGATCTCCTCATCAGTATACTTCATAAAGCCCTCATGGACACCGTCCTTAGCCTCCGCGCGGAAGCCGTTCTTACCTTCATCAAGCATTTCTTTAAGAAGCGGGGATGCATCGTGGCGATCCTCCAGGTCCTTTAAAACATAGCTGTGAATGTTATAGGTAAGCTGGGTGCTGACCATATCGGAATTTACCAGTGGTGGTAAATAAGGAAGTCTTAAGCCGAAGCTGTACTTGCAGGCATCATCCACCGTCTTGGCATCGGCAATCCCGCGTTCAACGATGGAGATCGCTTCACGCCAGAGGGCATGCTGCATACGGTTGGCGATAAAGCCCGGAACATCCTTTTTGCAAAGTACCGGTTTCTTTCCGGCTTTTGTGAGAATGTCCATGACCGTCTCGGCAACCTCGTCTGTGGTCGCCGGCGTCTTTACAACCTCTACAAGAGGGATAAGAAATGCCGGGTTCCAGAAATGAGTACCGCACAGGCGCTCTTTATGTTTACATTTTGCAGAAATCTCTGTGGGGCTCATAACGGATGTGTTTGTACAAAAGATCGTGTCATCAGCCACATAATCCTCAAGCTGTGCAAACAGGTTCTGCTTTAACTCCATATCCTCAAGCACACACTCAACAACAAGCTGTGCAGACTTTACGCCCTCGTCATTTAAATCCTGGGTAAAACGGATTTTGGAAATAATCTCCTCAACCTGGGCTTCCGTCATGATTTCCTTTTCTACCAGCAGCTTTGTATTATTGCGGACCTTTGCCGCTACATCTACCGGATATACATCATATACGGTAACTGAAGCGCCATCCATGCCTGCCAGTATCTGAGCAATGGCACTGCCCATCATACCGCCGCCGCAAACTAAGAACTTCTTAATATCGCGCATGTTTCAAACTCCTTTTATGTAACAGCTTTTCAGCATTTTTTCATTTCATCAGGAACGTAAGTTTCCTGTAAAATGAAAAAATGGTCATTAGCAGGTCAGATAGCCGCCGCTGCAGTCGTAGTTGCCGCCAGTCATATACTTGGAAGCATCAGAGGAAAGGAATAATGCAAAGCCAACGAAATCGTCAGGCTCAGCCAGACGGCCAATCGGCTCACGTTTAAGGAAGTTCTTATAAACTTCAGATTCCGGATCAAACATCCACTCGGTCAGCTCGCTGCGGAATACAGTCGGGCAGATGGAGTTTACATTGATGCCGTATTTTGCTGTAAGGTCGCATGCCATACTCGATACCATAAGGTCTGCGCCGCCCTTGGATGTGCAGTAACCGGTGTAGCCGGCCATACCGCGTTTGGAACGCTGGGAAGTAACGACAACCATCTTGCCGCCCTTGCCCTGGTCAACCATCTGCTGAGCAACATACTTGCAAACAATATATACGGACTTGCAGTCTGCATCCATGATGTACTGCCAGTCTGCAACAGACTGCTCAAGAATGTTCTGAGGCTTGTTGTAGCCATGGCATACAGCCAGGATATTAACTTCGCCGTATTTTGCAACGGTTGCTTTAATCAGGGCGTCTACCTGCTCTTCCTGTGCAGGGTCTGCTACATAATAACCGCAGTCGATGCCTTCTGCCTTAAATTCTTCTTCGAGAGCCTTTAACTTGCCTTCGTTACGTCCGGTCATCATAACCTTTGCGCCGGCATAGCCATAAGCCTTTGCAAGAACCTTGCCCAGAGCACCTGTAGCGCCGGTAACAAGAGCAACCTTGCCTTCTACGGAAAACATATTATTTACAAATTCTTTGCTTACTGGAACCATTTTTATCAAATCCTCCTTAAATTTCATCAGAAATGCGGGTGCCTTGCGCCAGTCTGGCGTTTATCGCCCCATCAGTCCGGATAGTTGATGATTACTAACATTCTTGCAGGGCGACGGCTCTTGTTTTCAAGATAACGTCCTTCGTTGGGAGGGAAGGAAATGGATTCATCTTTATGGATCACATATTCGTTGCCATCTTTGTCTGTAACAGTCATTTCGCCTTCAAGTACATAGTATACTTTTTCCAGTGGGTTATCCTCATAAGCATATTCAGCGCCGCCGCCAGGTAAGAACACACTCTGGCCTACCCAGAACTTCGAGGCACCTGTCTCATCTTTTCCATGATAACGCATGCAAGTGCATCCATGATGACCTGCGGCATTGTAAACAGTTGCATTTTCAAGTGTTCTTTTAACCATTTGAATTACCCCTTTTCTTATTTTATTGTATTTTTATGCGCATTTTATAAACAGTGTCAACGTGCACAAAAAAGTCCAAGAACACCGTCTGTAAAAGGCATAATTGCCGATGTCAATAAGTGTGATTTATTTAACATCTACATATCCTTGCATTTTCATTATATAGCAGCCATGGGATTTATGCAATAATTACAATGAAGTTAGGTAATTACTTTTTGGTTACTTAATTACCAAAAACACGAAATTTTCTCCGGATAAGGTTTACTAACCTTTGAAAATATTATATAATAATAAAGCAAAGAGTTCCGCCTGCGGAACTTAGGCGCCAGGCGCGGTTGCTTTAGCGGTAATTTCCATACTGCGCGTGCGCATAGCAAAGCTTTTCTTCACAGGAACTCCGTTTCCTGTCATGAAAAAAGTATCCTGCTGTGCAGGATTTTCAATTCATTGCCGGAGGTCACATTCATGGAATATATCAACCCATATTTATATGGTATGCGCTGCATTTCAGGAAAATGGAAAACAACCATTCTCCATCATATTCATACTTATGGCCGTATTCGCTTTAATGAGACAAAAAAGACACTGCCCATCAGCGAAAAGGTACTCAGCCAGCAGCTTAAGGAACTGGAGCGGGATGGACTTGTCCGCCGTATTCAGTATCAGGTCATGCCATTAAAGGTTGAATATGTCCTGACCCCTATCGGTGAGGAGCTCATTCCGGCGCTCGATCTGATCTACATATGGAGCATCCGCCGGATGCATGAGCGCAAAGTCCCCATAGACCCGGATGCCTTTGTCGTTCATCAGGACCAGCGCTATATCGATGCCCTTGGCGATATTATGGAGAGCAACGGTTTTCTCCAGGGCTCCTTAGACGATGCCAGGGCCAAAGCAAAGGAAACGAAAAATAAGAAGTGATACGATTTAAAAAGAAATCATATGATTTAAAGGACGCTCTGGCGGCGCGTAACAAAATCTGTGCGCGGTCCGGCCCGAAATCAAATTTCCGGCCGGATCGCGCACAAAATTGCTTACGCGCCGCCAAATATTTTACTGCTCAGCCGCTTTCCGGCCGGCGTGGCAGCGATTCCGCCCTCAGCCGTTTCCTTAAGTGTCTGGGGAAGCACTTTGCCGACACGATACATGGCATCGATCACCTCATCGGCAGGGATCAGGCACGGGGCGCCGCTTAAAGCCATATCCGCGCTGATAAGGGCATTAACCGTCTGGGATGCATTGCGCATGGCGCAGGGAAGCTGTACAAGCCCGGCAACCGGGTCGCATACAAGCCCCATGACATTCATCAGGGCAAAGCTGCACGCATTGGCACACATCTGGCTTGTACCATGGCACATATGCACTGCCGCAGCAGCCGCCATCGCCGCAGCCACGCCGCACTCGGCCTGACAGCCGCCTTCGGCTCCGGCCACCGTGGCATTTTTCATCACAACAGCCCCGATCCCCGACGCGGTAAGCATGCCCTCTAAAACGGCCGCTTCCTTTAGTGCATACCGGTCCCGCACGCTCAGAAGCACCGCCGGAAGAATACCGCAGGAGCCGGCCGTCGGCGCCGCACAGACTTTTCCCATAGCTGCATTAATCTCACAGCTCGACAGCGCCAACGCCATGGCATGATTGATAAAGCTTCCGCAAATGCCGCCATTTTCCCGGGTATAACGTTCCTGGATGCTGGCGCTGCCCTTGATCAGATTTCCAACCGTATCATAAGGGCGCTCCAGCGCCTTGTATGCAGCGCGTTCCATCACCGCAAGCCGCCCTCTTAGCTCAGAAAAAATGCTCTCCCGGGTTTTCCCGAAATATTCTGTTTCATTATTCAGTACAATTTCCCATATTCCGGTATGATGCTCATCTGCAAGTTTACATAACTCTAAAACTGTATTATAGCTGTACACGCATTTACCTCCACTGCTATCGATTATATGTGCTGCGGCTATTGTGCCGCATCCACGGCCCGGACTGTAAGGACATCCCGGACTGCCTGGATTTTTTCCACGATTTCGGGGCATATATCATCATCCGTTTCAATCATGCAAAAAGCCACGTCGCCTTTCGAGCGCCGGGTCAGCTTCATCACTGCAATGTTTACGCCGGCGTCCGAGAGAATACTGGAAATCTGGCTGATTACCCCGCGGTGATCGTAGTGGCTGATCAGCAGCGTCGCTGACTGAGCCTGAAACTGCGTCTCAAATTCATTGATCCGGCAGATCACGATCTGACCGCCGCCGATAGATGAACCGGTAATCCGGCAGACGGTTCCGTCGACACATTCAAACGTAATCAGCACAGAATTTTCATGAACATTTTCAAGCTCTGTCTCATAAAAAGAATATTCAAGCTGCCTTTCCCGGGCAATAAGAAAGGCATCCGGCAGGCGTTCATCATCCTCCCGGATGCCCAGGACTCCGGCCAGCAATGCACGGTCGGTTCCGTGACCTTTATAAGTATGGGCAAATGAGCCGTGAAGTCCAAAAGATACCTTGTGAAAGGGCTTTCCTGTGATCATCGCACAAATGCGGGCCAGTCTTGCTGCGCCCGCGGTATGTGAGCTGGACGGCCCGATCATCACAGGCCCCAGCACTTCAAATATACTAATGTCCATTATCGTCCTCCTGGGATGCCGTTAAAGCATCGCTATCATTTATCATATCCGCAGCGCCGGCATATTATTCCTTATACCGTTATACCGCTTACGAAGCATCCGGCCGGCCTGTCCCGCCGCACACCCGGCGCCGCCGCGCTTTTGTGCGGCCTGCACACCCTGCACATCAATCCGTCTATTCCGCTTAGCTGGCATCGCGCACAAGCGTCCTGCCACATACCGTACAGGTCATGACCTCCTGCCGGCAGATTTTTCCGTCGCGCACCACTTCTTCCAGCTTCCACACGCCGCGGTGTCCAAGGGGCTCCTCCAGCACCTCTCCGCACACGGTACAGACCCGGGGCTGCTCACAGGTTGCCGGGTCACCCGGATGATGCGCAGTTTTTTGTGCCGTCTCCCGTCCGCACTCCAGACAATACTGTCCATGGGTACAGCTTGCTGCCTCAGAAAGCCGGCTGCAATGATGATTAATGGAATACTGAATCTTAAAGTAAAGCTCGCCGCTGTAATGGTCAACCTCTGTATAATCGAGACGATTGGAGCCCGCATAAAGCTGTACCGTATCGCCGCTGTCATTTTCTATGGGATAATCGATCACCGCAGTCTCTGAACATTCAATGGCGCTTGTTCCAGTCAGCTGATCGCCCTCCCGGACCGGATAGGCGAGCAATGATAAGGTTCCCTCGCCAAAACCATGTATATCCAGTACCGCTTCGTCAGCCACATTAATACCGCCATATCCGGAGCCGGAAAACAAAACATTTTCCCCGCTCAGGCACAGATGAACAATGCAGTCCGCCTCAATGCTCAGCGGATAGCAGTCCTGCAGCGTGCGCTGGTCAATGTTCATATGGTCAAAAATGACCGTATGCTCCCCACCGGTGATCCGGATGCCGTTTTCCTGGCTGTTCCCTGAAATTCGGTATACTCCGTCAAATGGCGTCTCCTCCGGATCGCTGCCAATACAATAGCCATTTTCTGAAATCACCACAGGCCCTTTGGAAATATCCAGGGAAACAATCGCTGTTGCTGTTTCCTCGCCAGTCTGCGTCTGTGGCCCATTCGCGGCCGGTTGATTGGCTGCCGCCATGTCATCGGCTGTCTGCCTTATCAGAGCAGAAGTAAAAGGCTGCGCTCCGCCGGCCTGTACAGGTGAAGCTGCGTAAGCGCCGGAAAAAGCAAGCGCGCCGGAAAGCGCGGTTCCGAAAACAGACATCATCACATATTTAACCCGGTCAAAACGTCCCGAACGCATCCTTTCACGCCCTTTCACAACCATTTTTGATACAAAACTATACATTCTTATTAATATAATATAAAATTTTTATAAATTTCGCAAGAAAAATTTGGATATTTGTATAATGACCAAAAAGTAACTATTCTCCCGCTTCTTATGATATGCTAGAATAGAATGAATCAAGGAGGGTGCTGCACAGCGTGCAGCATCATCACACAAGAAAAGGAGTGTATCTTTTATGAAACAACTGAATCGCTGGGTGTATGCGATCGTCGGCGTAGTTGTGCTGATTTTTGCCGGACTGGTCTATGCCTGGTCTGTTCTTGCCAGCCCCATCGCCGCCTCCACAGGCTGGCAGCCGGACAGCATGTCCATCACCTTCACCATCGCCATGAGCTTCTTTTGTATCGGCGGCCTTATTGGCGGTATCCTCAACGGAAAGATCAATGTCCGCATTAACGTGATTGTTGCAGCCGTCCTGTTTTTGATTGGCTTTTTTATCACCTCCCGGACAACCAGCCTGGCTATGCTCTATATCGGCTTTGGCGTATTCTCAGGCTTCGCCTCCGGCCTTGCCTACAATGCCGTCATGAGTACCGTTTCCAAATGGTTCCCGGATAAGCAGGGCCTGATCTCCGGTATTTTGCTCATGGGCTTTGGACTTGGCGCTTTTATCATCGGAAAGATTTATACCGCCTACACACCGGAGGGCCCTGAAATCGAAGCATGGCGTTCGTCCTTCCTCGTTCTCGGCGTGATTATTTTTGTCGTACTCCTTGTCGGCTCCATCTTTTTTGTAAAGCCCGGCAGTGATTTTAATCCGGGCGGACAGACCGCTGTTAAGAAAAAGGTGTCCCGTTTTAAGGAGGAAGGCATCGATGTCGGCCCGTCCGTCATGCTCCGGCGTCCTGCATTCTGGATGTATTTTATCTGGGCCATTGCTTTAAGTGCCGCCGGCCTTGCCCTTGTCGCTCAGGCCAGCAACATTATCACAAAGCAGGTTGCTCCCAGCACAGACCCCGGAACCGTTGCAACTGTTGTGGGACTGATCTCGATCTTTAACGGTATTGGCCGTATTATTTTCGGCGGTATGTACGACAAGTTTGGACGCAAGATCACCATGCTCACCGCAGACTGCGCGTTTGTTGTATTTATCGCAGCGCTGATCCTGGCCATTGTTTCTAAGAGCTTTCCGATCCTGGTCATCTCTTATATTCTCGGCGGCCTGGCTTACAGCAGTGTAACACCGACCAACTCCGCATTTATCAATGCATTTTACGGTGCGACACATTACCCTGTAAACTTCCCGATGATCAACCTGAACCTGATCATCGCATCCTTCAGCAGTACGATTGCCGGCAGTCTCTACACCGCTACCGGCTCCTTTATGAGTACATGCTTTATGATCATCGGACTTGTCATCGTTGGTTTTATCACGACCTTTGCCATCCGCAAGCCGTGAAATATACGCTGCTTTGGCGCCGCAATCCCGGCGCCCAAAGCAGCGTTTTTTAATTGCATAAAAAAGCAGGATTCTTTCTTATTTCACACTTTCGCAGCAATCACAAAGGGGGCAATGACAGAATGATTGCTCATTTTGTCATTGCCCCCTTTGGCTATGCGCTTTTCCCGAAACATTTTTTATTTTTTTCAGAACCTTTTTATTTCCGGCTCATTTATGCTTGAGCCGGTATCCCGGCGTCTACTGTGCCATAGCATTGACCGCTTCGACAATCACCGGTGTGGCCCGTTTTTCATTCTGCTCAAGCACATCAATGACCGCTTCGGTATTTCCGGCCAGGACAGCTGCCTCTATCTTCTCAAAATCTTCTGCGTTATCACCGGCCACAGTGGAAGCGCCGCCATATACGGCCTGTCCGTAAATATTTCTTAAAATCAGCTGAAGTCCCTTGATTACGCCCATATTCAAATCCAGACGGGAGTTGCCGCAGTATTTATAAAAGGTTCCTACAATATTGTGGACACACTGTGTCTTTATCTTAAAGTCCTTCGCCGACTTGTAGTCTTTAATCTCGCTGTGAATTTCCGCAGCCATCGCCTGATGGTCGCCGCGCTTCATCGCCAGCCGGATCGCCGCGGTGTGCAGTGTCATCGCCAGCTCCTGAATTTCAAGGACATCCTTTGCGTTAATCGAAACAACGCGGGCACCCACATTATTTTCATATTCCACAAGACCTTCCTTCTGAAGCCGGTTGATTGCCTCCCTGATCGGCGTGCTGCTGACGCCATAGCGTTCCTGAAGCTCACTGACATTCAGACGGCTTCCCAGAGGTACGGCAAGCTCAATGATCTCGTAGCGTATCTGGTCATAAATCTGGTCCACCAGGGACTGTTTTTTTAATATTGCCATCGCTCTACCTCTTTTCGTATATCTTACATGATATTATCTATATCATATCAGATAACAGAAAATTAATCAAATAGTTTTCGGCCGCTGGCATCCTTCAGACCTTCTTCTTCCCGGTATTTGGCCACAGTTCTCCGGGAAATATGAATGTCCATAGCATCAAGCTGCGCGGCAATCAGCCGGTCGCTTAACGGCTTCTTTTTATTTTCCCGGTCAATAATGGCATGGATCGCCCGCTTCACGTCCTCCGGTGTCACGCTGACAAAGGCGGTGCCAGTGGCAATGCCCTTTGAGAAAAAGTAATTCAGCGGATAAACGCCCCAGGAGCACTGCATATATTTATCCCGCACAGCGCGGCTCACCGTAGACTCATGGACAGACAGCCGGTCCGCAATATCAGCCAGCTTCATCGGTCTGAGATTGCCGGGCCCTTTGGCAAAAAAGGCGCTCTGGACATCTATGATCGCCTTGGTGACATTTAGAAGCGTCCGGTTTCTCTGTGAAATACAGTTCATGATCCACTGCGCCTGGCTGACCTTTTCATGGACATAGTTTTTTGTCTCTGCGGATGTATCGCTCTTTAGCAGATTTAAATAATAGCTGTTCACAGAAAGCTTCGGATACATGGATTCATTCAGAAGTATTTCATAATATCCGCCAAGGCGCACGACGACAACATCCGGCGTGATATATTTTAAATGCTCTCTTGAAGAAAAGCCGCTCCCGGGCTTTGGATTCAGCCCTTTGATCACCTTTGCCGCCAGCGCCACTTCCTCCGTAGGCACTTTCATTTTCCTTGCAATCACATGAAGCTGGTTTTTTCCGAGCAGCTCAAGATAATCAGAAACGACCGTCCGGACGGTTATATCCTCGATCTCCTGACGGTCCAGCTGAAGCAGGAGACATTCTCTAAGGTCTCTGGCCCCGACGCCTGCCGGTTCGAGGCTCTGGAGCACCCCTAAAAGCTCCCGGACCTTTTCTGTATCCATATGAAACCGATCCGCAGTCTCCTCCAGAGATTCTGTAAAATAGCCTTTAGAGTCCAGGCATAAAGCCATATAATTTAAAACCTTCATCTGAGCATCGCTGTAACGGCTGCCGATAAGCTGGGACATCAGATAGTCGGCCAGGTCTTCCCCTTCATCCGCCGAAAAATTCCACTGATCCCGGGTGTCCTCATCGTAATCCTGGGAATAGTAAACGCGGTTGGACTCATCGCTGGAGTCGAGCCACTCCAGCTTGCGCAGCAGTTCGTCCACGGGAGATGCCACCTCTTTTGTATCCTCCAAATCCACTACGGGATTTTCCACAGCCAGTTCCTTCATATAATTTTCCAGCTCCACTGAACCCATCTGCAGGATTTCCGTAGACTGGATCATCTTCTGAGACAGCGCCAGGTTTTGTGAAACATCCATTTTTAATTCCATCATTGTAATTCGCCTCCTCGTGTTCGTCAAGCTTCGACATTCATTGTTTCTATTATACATGAACATCGCCTTCGGGGCAAGAAACAACAAGGCACCGCAAAACGGAAGGGTCTGCGGTGCCTGCGGAATAAAGCATTTCAGACGGATTACAGATTGGCTTTTAAAAATTCTTCGATAGATTATGTTTATAACAGACAATCGCTTCGTAAGACTTTAAATGCAGCGCAGAGCCTTCCCGCTCAGTCATCGGATAGTTTGACAGAAGGATTTCATAATCCCCGAAGTCCCGTTTGCATTCCCAGTCACATTCCTTTTTATAAAAATTGCATACAACAAAGAGCTGTTCCCGCAGCACTGTGCGCCGGGCACAATCGAATCCTTTAAGGAGTCCGCCGCGCGCAGTCACCGCCGGAGGATGACAAAGGTTGTCTGTTTTACACAGCTTGCTGCCGACGAAAAAATTTCAAAGCGCAGCGGCTTTGCCGTTGGCACGCCGCTGTTTTATATCCAGCGCATACACTACCTGGACGGCAAGGCGCTCATCCCGGTATGCTGATCGGGCAGGGGAAGCTTTCTTCCCTACCCAATCAGCGCGCCCCCGGCCTTGTCTTTTATGGCATCGGGCACACTTTAAGCTGTATTCTAAAGCGGCCGCAGCAAAACCTTCTTACAAACATAAATACTTCCGAAATTTCATAGCATATACTAAGTCTAACAAGGAAATATATGCCATGAAATCCAAATCGCTCAATTTATTTTTCAGAAGCGGCTGCCTGGTCGTCAGTCTGCTGCTCCTTTGCTTTGCCGCCTTAAATTATGCCGGGCCGTCGCTGATTGCAGTGACGGCGTCCGGTTCCAGAAAAATCCCCATTTATTCTGTGGAAACAGATAAGCCCCGGGTAGCGCTTTCCTTTGATGCAGCCTGGGGCAATGAAGATACGCAGACTTTGCTGGACATTCTTGCCAGTCATAATGTAAAGGCCACCTTTTTTATGACCGGGGGATGGGTCGACAGCTATCCCGACGATGTCAAAGCGATTGCCGCTGCCGGGCATGACCTCGGCAACCATTCCCAGAACCATCCGCAGATGTCCACCCTTTCCGCCAGCGAATGTGAGGCAGAGCTGACACAGGTTCATGAAAAGGTCCGGGCGCTGACCGGCATCGAAATGAAGCTTTTCAGGCCGCCCTACGGCGATTACAACAATCAGCTCATGGATGTCGCGGGCGGCCTTGGCTACCATGTGATCCAGTGGAATGTAGACAGTCTGGACTGGAAAGACTATGGCGCCGACGATATTGTATCACGCGTTCTCAACCATAAAAATCTCTGCAACGGTTCAATCATTCTCATGCACAACGGCGCAAAATATACAAAAGCTGCCCTGGATCGTGTCATCACCGGGCTTCAGGAAAAGGGCTATGAAATCGTCCCGGTCTCCCAGTTAATCTATACCTCCGGCTACACAACCGATCACACCGGCCGGCAGCACCCATCCGCTTCTGTATCAGAAAACCCCCGGCTTACGGCCGCAGCCCTTATGCCCGGCCTGTGCACCCCCGCCCTCTCAAAAACTTAAAAATCCCCCTTCCAAACCTACG
>CASFBR010000046.1 GCA_949292795.1 uncultured Eubacteriales bacterium | reverse complement strand
TACCTTTGGCCGGCTGGTAGCCGGACGGACGAAGATCGATCTGCTTATAACGCCGGCGGTCACGATACTGACCGGCGGTGCTGTGGGGATTTTGGTTGGCCCGCCGATTTCCGCATTTATGACATGGCTTGGAAGTCTGATCAACTGGGCGACGGTTCAGCAGCCGGTGATCATGGGCATCGTTGTTTCCGTGATTATGGGTATCGTGCTGACGCTTCCAATTAGCTCAGCGGCCCTGGGCGTGATTCTTGGACTGAACGGCATTGCAGCAGGCGCGGCGACGATCGGCTGCTGCTGCCAGATGGTGGGCTTTGCCGTATCAAGCTACCGTGAAAATGGCATTGGCGGTCTTTTAGCCCAGGGGCTTGGAACATCCATGTTACAGATTCCCAATATTGTCCGCCGGCCGCTGATCTGGATTCCGCCCATTATCTCTTCGGCAATACTTGGCCCTATTGCCATCGCACCAATCTTTAATATGACGAACAATGCTGCCGGAAGCGGTATGGGGTCGGCCGGTCTTGTGGGGCAGATCATGACCTATCAGACAATGACGGCCACAGAGGATCCGGTTTTGGTGCTTATTAAAATTGCAGTATTTCACTTCATACTTCCGGCAGTGATCACCCTTGGCGTTTCCGAGGCTATGCGAAAGATCGGCTACATCCGTCAGGGCGATATGCGTCTGGAAGTATGAGCCCTGCCCGGCCGATCTGTTTTGACATTATCTTCCGTATCCTATATAATAAAACGTAACATGGCGCGGCGCGAAGGAACCGGTGCTGCGCTGCATTGCGGCAGCAGCCCGGGGCGTTTAAGCCCATGCGGCGGCAGGAAACGGAGGCGACTGAAATTTGGCACAGGAATATACACTGATGGATGATATTGTCAGCCATCACGCACAGCGAATGCAAAACCTGAAACGATATTATCCCTTTTTCAAGCTTGCAGATCATACGCTGGCCCAGTATAAAGACGGCCGGTATGCAAGCCTGGATATGGGATATATTGTTTTGGCTGTTTTGCGTTTTTTTATTGAAGAAAATTATTTTAAAGAGCAGGATGTGACATATCCTGTGTACGAACAGTTTATGCGCACGTTTCTGACACGGGAGTTTGCCCCGGGGCGCGAAGAAATATCCGCAGGGTCTGTAGCGTCTGCGGTGCCCTCAGCATCTGCGGTGTCCGCTGCATCCGCGGTGTCCGCTGCGTCTGCGGTGTCCTCAGCATCCGCGGTGTCCGCTGCATCTGCGGTATTCCCGGCGGACATGCGCGAGGATGAGCTTAAAGAGCTGATCCAGTATATTTTTGATAAGCTGTGCAACGACGGCCGCCCGTTTATTTATACCTATTATGATCCTGCGGCCCGTCAGCAGGTGCGTGCCCGCATCAAGCTCATTGACAGCTGTTTTAAAGAAGATGTACTCGTCTATTTTATTACCGGTGATGCTATTGAGTTTTATTTAGATACAAAAGAGGTCAAGGATGAAAGCCGGATGACGACCGAGCAGCTCCTTTTGGAAAAGCTGATACGGTCGCGGAATTTTAACGGCGCACTGGAGGTCGTGCAGCGCATTAATGGTGAGATGGCACGGCTCATGGCACGCAAAGAAACAGTAGTACGTCTGCTGGGACAGAATATTTTCGAGGGCGTGAAGGCTCTGGACGATTTTTCAAAGCATGTGCTTTCATGGTTTAAGGAAGAACAGAAGCTTTTTGAATCTAATAAGGCACTGGTGGATCAGGCACTTTTAAAAGCAGAGCAGGAAGCAAACGGACAGATACCCGGGGAGATTTTTGCCCTGGATGCACAGCTTAAGGAGGCGACCCGGCGTCACGGGGAGCTTTTGTCTGCCTGCACATCGCTTCAGCTTCAGGCGGATGAGTGGATTCAGAAGGCTAAAAATACCCGCTTCAGAAATGTTTTTTATTTTGATGATTTTCTTGAACGCATGGTGAAAAAAGACCGCATGGACGGGCTTGGCGCTTTTGTGCAGCCGCTTTTGGGAATGAATCTCCACAAGACGGTTAATCTTTATGATCTGGACCGGATGCTGGAATACAAGGATGACACTCCGGAAAAAGGGGAACGCTCCGGCGAAGGACGGGAGCAGATGTATGTTTGTGAAGATGACGTGGCCAGTGCGCGTATTGAGTCGAATTTTGACATGTTTTTTAAGGTGCTGTTTGAGCAGCTTTTAGTCCGGGGAAGCTTTGACCTGAAATTTTTAAATCATATGTATGAAATGAAATTTACAGATAATATTTTAAAAAACGGCGATTATTTTGCATTTATCGTTCATCTCAGCCAGAAGGATCATTATGACCTGGGACAGCTTAAGGAAGGGCAGGATACCTTTCTTGAGGGGATGATGGCCCAATATCTTAAGGCACATCCGGACGAGCCGTTTGAAAAGCTTAAATTTAAGCTGGAATTTGTACCGGACGATCTGCTGACCTTAAGCTCGGGCGCGCAGATTTCCAATATACATTTCTCAGTGACTGATGGGAGGCGCAATGATGGAGCATAAAAATCTGGATAAAGCGATGGAAATATTTTCTCTGCTTCTTACAGGGGAGGAGATTTCAAGAAATAACCATGTGGAGCTGTATGAAGCATATTCCACCAATGCTTCAGTGGCGGATATTGTCGATATTTTGCTGAAAAAGGCGAATCTGCGGCTGTATGAATACCATTACGCGCTCTATCTGTCATCCGGAGAAAATAACCGGGTGTTTGGATTTACAAACGATGAGCTGAAAAAGCTGATCGGACTCCGGCTTAATAAGGAGCTTTTCCTTGCCTTTTTTATTATATTTGAGACCGTAACCTTATTTTATCAGGATTCCGGCAGCTATTCCCAGAGAGAATATGTCCGGACAGAGGATGTGATTGAAAAGACAGGGGCGGCGCTGTCGCAGATCGTTCCGCAGCTTGAGGTTCTCGTGAAAAATGATGTTGAGGAGAAAAGCTTTCAGACGATTGCCGCACTCTGGGAGGACATGCCGATGACAACGAATAATGAAGATACGTCCTCACTGAAAGCGGCCAGAGGCACAAAGGTTGGTTTTGTGAAGCTTGTGTTCAATTTTCTGATCGATCAGAACCTGTTTTCGGAGGTGGGCGGCCGCTATTACGCCAAAGACCGATTTAAGGCGCTTGTGGAAAATTATTATGAGGAGCATCGGGGGCGGCTGTACGAGATCGCAGCCGGGGCCGCACAGCCGGAAGCGCTTTTAAATGCTAAAGCTGAAAATGCCGGGGCTTTAGGAGAGGAGGAAGACCATGCCGCACATTAACCGTATTCGCGTGAATAATGTCAAATATAATTTTGGCACGCAGTTTTATGATGATTTTGTTATGCGGTTTGACGGCCGCAATGCGCTGTATGATCTGGCCAACGGCGGTGGCAAGAGTGTTTTGATGCTGCTTCTTTTTCAGAATCTGATCCCGAACTGTACACTTGACGATAAGCAGCCCATTGAGAAATTGTTCCGTACCGGCGAGGGCAGCACGACAATTCATTCTCTGGTGGAGTGGAAGCTGGATGCAGGGGAAGCGTATAAGTACATGCTCACCGGCTTTTGCGCCCGGAAGGCGAAAGAGGATGACAGCCGGGAGAAAAAGCGGGATGTTGCAGCGATCGATTATTTTAATTATGTAATCTTTTACCGGGAATATAATGACAATGATATTATCAATCTTCCGCTGTGCCATGGAAAAGAGCGGATCACTTATACAGGGCTTAAATCTTATCTTAAAGCGCTGGGACACGGAGATTTAAGCCTGGATGTCCATATTTTCGAGCGCAAAGGCGAATACCAGCGTTTTATCAGTCAGTACGGGCTTTATGAGAGTGCCTGGGAGATCATTCGGGGCATTAATAAGACCGAGGGCCATGTGCGCACCTGGTTTGAGACAAATTTCAGGACAACCCGCAAGGTCGTGGAGGACCTTTTGATCGAAGAGATCATTCAGAAAGCCTTTCATACAAAAGCACAGGGACAGGGCGATGCCGATATGGCAAAAACCCTGATGGAGATTAAAGACCAGCTGCTTAAGCTGAGCAAAAAGAAGGAAGAAATTTCCGGGTATGAGCACCAGATCGAGGCGCTTGAGAATTTTTCAGGAAGAATTGAAACACTGGAAAAGCTTTACGATGAAGAACAGACCTTTTATTTTGAGCTTGTGAAGGCCTATAATACAGCAAGCAATGCCATGCGGCAGAAGGAAAAGGAGCTGGCGCTGTCGGAAAAGGAGGCGGCACTTTATTCCGGACGGGCACAGGAGATTACAAGAAAGCTGGAGTCCGCAAAAATTTCCCGGACTCAGGAGCAGTTAAAAGCGTGCGAGGCTGATACCGGGAAATATGACCAGGAGCTTGCCGATCTGCGCGCAAAAAGGGGAGAGCAGCAGCTTGAGCTGAGCATGAAGCTGTGCGCCAATGATTATCTGGCTTACATGGAGGATAAAAAGAAAGCGGCGGCAGTCCGCCACGCAATCGATCACGCCGATACGGGCAGCGATGAGCTTTTGGTAAAGCTGAATGGCTATGCGGCCCGCCAGAAAAAATTTTTTGAGCATAATGAAAAGCTCTGGTGCCAGGAGCTTGAGCAGCTTAAGGCAGAGCTTTCCCAGGCGGAGGCGCTGGCCGGCCGCAGTGCGCGTAAGCAAAGTGAGCTTGAGCGGGAGCTTGCAGTGACCGGAAGTAAGCTTGAGCACTCCCGGCAGGAGGAAACACGGCTTTTAGAAGAGATACACAGACTTTCTAAAAATGTAAATGCGCTTTTGGTGGAGGAGCCTGAACGGGAAATCCGTCATCGTCAGATCGAGAGCCGGAATGTATCCGGTGAAATTGCCCGTATGGAGGAGGAACAGTCTCAGGCCAGAGAAAAAATCCATGCAAATGCTGTCCGCCGTGAAGCAATTCGCGTGACCGTGGAAACAATGGAAAAGGAAGCCCGGGAGTTTGCTGAGTTTGAAAAGACATGGCAGCAGAAAAAGGCCAAGGCCGATAAGCTTATGGAGGTCTATCATTCTCCGGATTACCGTACATTGAAAAATACGATTTATGAACGATGGCAGAAGGTCGTTGTGGATGCTTACGAAAAACACAGTGCTCTGCGCCGCTGCCGGGAGCTTTGTAATCAGCTGGACAGCTTTCAGCCGATGCTTTCAGACAAGGCGCGGACAGAGCTTATGGATTATCTGCGCCGCTGCCACGGCGTGACATGTATGGCTGGCTGCGATTATATTTCCGGGCTGCCAAAGGAGCAGCGGCGGGAGCTTCTGGAACGTATTCCGTGGCTTCCCTGCGCAATTATCGTCCGGGATGGATTTTCGCAGGTTGCGGGCGACCATGTGCTTTTGGAAAAGGAATTGGGAGAAAATATTTATCCGATCATCGGGCTGGACCGTGTGCTTGGCAGTGAGGCAGCTTTAAAGGAAGAGCATGTTTTGTTTCTGACAAAAAATAAAAAGCTGTTTTATGACGAATCCGCGGTACAGGCGCGCAAAGCGGCGCTTAAGGAAGAGCAGGAGCAGCTTGAGCGGGCGCTGTCCCGGCTGGAGGATACAAGCCGGACGTACCGGTCGGATGTGGAATATCTCAGTGAATTTATCGTGGATTATCACGATAAATATGTGGATAAGCTGGCGGAAATGACCCGGAGTCGTGGACAAATAGACGCGTTAAAAAACGAGAACCTGGCACTGGAAAATGAAAATATCCGGCTTAAGGCCGAATTAAGTGAGCGGGACAGCGTTATTTCAGAACAGAAAGCACGTCTTGAAGAAATAGCAGAAGAGCTTAAGACACTGGAGATGATTGACGGGCTTAACAGTACGCTTAAAACGACGGAGGATCAGACGCGCCAGTACAGGGAACAGGAGCGTTCTCTTAAGGTGACGCTGGAGCAGGCAAAGCTTTCCTGCCAGGAAGCAGAGAAAAAGGCCCAGGAGAGCCGAAGCCGTATGGAATTTCTTGCGGAGAGCCGGAAGGCACAGGACAAGGTCTGGCAGGAAATTTACAGCGGCTATTATAAAGAGCCGGATAGCGCCAGCGGGCCGGAAGCAGTTGAAAGCAAAGGCGAGGTGTCAGAAGCCGGAACAGATAGTGCTGCCAGTGGGGCAGAAGCAGCTGAAAGCGAAAGCAAGGCGTCAGAAGCCGGAATGGATAGTGCTGCCAGCGGGCCGGAAGCAGCTGCGGCAGAGGACATGGACAGCGATGCTATTGATGGGATTTTTAGGGGCTTGAAAGAAGCCTTTGAGAAGGAGCATATGGATATTGAAGATAAGCGTCAGCTGCTTGAGAGCTATGAGCAAAGTATGCGCCGGCTTCTGGCTCTGATCGAAGAACGGGGCGTGTCTGTAAAAGAGCTGGAAGAACTGTACGATAAAGGCCTGCTGATGCCGGCTGCGCAGGAGACTATTGACAGTCTGAAAGAGAGCATTGCGCGCCGGAGAGATGAGCTTCAGGAAATAGGCCGCCGTGCAGAGCAGGTCCGTGCAGATCAGAACCGTCTGGCCGGACGTGTGGAAAATGCCATTTCAGCGGTGAAGGAAAAGTATGGAAGCTTTGAAGCGGTAGAACTGAAGGATGGCAGCTATGAGTTGTTTATGGAGGAGCTGGAGGGTGCATTAAAGACCGCTAAGGAAAGGATGGAGCAGTCCGGTGAAAATGGACGCAGGCTCAGCCGGGAGCTTCGGGGAATTGAGGATACAAGAAAAGACCTGGAGAGGCTGATGCGGACTGCCCGTGTAACCTATAATCTTACAAGAGATTTTTATGCGGACAGCCGGGGGCTTCGGAAACGCTATGAAGACCTGAGCGAGCAATATGAGCATTTAAGAAACGAGGAGCATCAAAAGCGTGAGGCTTTTGAAAAGAATAAAGATCAGCTTGCCAATATTATGTTTGAGCAAAAGGCAATCCCTCTGGCAGACGAAATCCGTTATCATATGGAAATTCCGGGCGACGCCCGGGAAGCGCAGGCGCTTGCCGCCCGCATCCGCGAAACGGTTCAGATCATCCGTCTTGAGAAGGAACGGATCAGCCAGGGAATCGAAGATATGATCCAGATTAAAGAAAGCTTTGAGAATCAGTGCCTGCAGCGGTGTCTTGACATTAAGACGCAGCTGGAGCGGCTTCCGGGGCTGTCAAAGATTATGCTGGATGGCGTTTGGGTGCCGATGTTACAGTTGAAAATCCCTTATGTCCGCGAGGAATTTTACAGACAGAGGATGTCGGAATATATTGATTCGGTTGTCGTCAACTCCGATACCTATAAAGCTTTTGATGATAAGCTTAAATATATCCGCCAGAAGCTTGCGTGGAAAAATCTCTTTTCGGTCATTGTAACCGATATGAACAGTATCCGGCTTAACCTTTATAAACGCGAACGCATCCATGAGCAAAGCCGTTACTTAAAATATGAGGAGGCAGTGGGAAGCACCGGACAGTCTCAGGGAATTTATATTCAGTTCCTGATTGCGGTCATCAATTATATTTCGGCTTTGTATGCGCCGGAAGGTGACAGCACTGCCGCCGGAAAGGTTATTTTTATTGATAACCCGTTTGGCGCAGCCAAAGACATATATATATGGGAGCCTATTTTTAAGCTGCTTAAAGCCAATAATGTTCAGATGATCGTTCCGGCCCGCGGGGCAACGCCGGCCATTTCGGGGATGTTTGATGTGAATTACATCCTTGGACAGAAGATGATCGACGGAAAGATTCAGACAGTGGTTGTGGACTACTACTCAAATGTCGATATTGATGATATGGAATATGTCAAAATTGATTTTGAGCAGGAAGTTTTTGATTTCATATAGCCAATCATTGTGATGAAAAGTAAACGCATTATATATAAGCATGACATATAAAATATTTAAGATATTGGGGAAACGTGTAAACAGATTCGGGAAACATTTCTTCATAAAGCACATAGTCTGATAAAAACGAGGGAATTTTCGGATGTGGTGTAATGTTATTGGCATGGCTGCTGAAAAATATCGTTTATCGTCTGCTGTGCGGAACTGTGGAGATTCCGGTCAGAGATATTATATATGATTCAAGAAAAGATGCTGAGGGCTGCGTTTTTGTCTGCCTGAAGGGATATTATTCGGATGGACATGATTTTGCGGCAGATGTAATGAGCCGCGGAGCGCGGGCTGTCGTCATCCGGGAATCACTTTCTCCGGAGAAAAAGAGTGCGCTTTGGGAACTGGCCCGGGATCACGGGGTATGTCTTGTGTGTGTGAAGGATACGCGGACAGCCTTAAGTGAGATGTCCCGGGCCCTGTTTGAATATCCTGAAAAGAAGCTGACATTGATCGGAGTTACCGGAACAAAGGGAAAGACAACCGTTGCCGCAATATTGAAGCATATACTGGAACGCGCCGGGATCAGAACCGGGCTTATAGGGACGCTGGGGATTTTTGACGGAAAGCATTATTTTTCGTCAGATAATACAACACCGGAATCCTACCTTGTACAGAAATACCTGAGGATGATGGCCGATCAGGGCTGTAAGGCTGCCGTTATGGAAGTATCGTCACAGGCATTAATGTGCGGGCGGGTATCCGGTGTTTTTTTTGATTATGCGGTGATGACCAATATTTCGCCGGATCATATTGGCCCGGGTGAGCACCATTCGTTTGAGGACTATATGTACTGGAAAAGCCGGCTGTTTTCTCAGTGCCAGATCGGGATTGCCAATGGCGCGGATGCTCATGTGCTCCGGGCGCTGACAGGGTGTAGCTGCCATCTGGAGTTGTTTGCCGTGAGGGAAGATTGCATACAGGAACCTAGTGCGGGCGTTTGCATACAGGAGGAATCCGGAAGGGCTGTGATGACGCCGGAGCCTGTGGGCGCTGTGATGACGCCGGAGCCTGCGGAGCACATTATATCTGTGGAGCCTGCCGCGGGCAGGGCACCTGTGGAATGGGAGGCATGTGCGCTTAAAACAGTTTTGGAACCGGAGCCTGGCATTTATTTTAAAATAGTTAGAACGTCCGCCGGCAGCTCAAAAGAAACGGCACCTCTTTTTTTGAGCCTTCCCGGGACGTTTAATGTGAGTAATGCACTGGCGGCGGTTGCAGTGGCCCGGCATATGGGGGTACCTTATGAAATTATTGCCGCTGCGCTTAAGGACATTCATATCTGCGGGCGCTGTGAACTGCTGTGTATGGTTAACGGCGGTTATTTTATTTTGGACTACGCTCATAATGGAAAGGCGTTGGAGAGTGTTTTAAAGATGCTCAGGCAGTATCATCCTGCCCGGCTGATATGTATTTTTGGCTGCGGAGGCAACCGGTCCCGGCTGCGCCGGAGCGCTATGGCGCAGGCTGCCGCCCGGGGAGCGGACCGTCTGATTATTACGACGGATAATCCAAGATATGAAGTGCCCGCAGAAATTATGCGGGATATTGAAAAAGAAATTTTAAAGCTTAAGGATATACGGATAAAGACAGCAAAGCCGGGATTTTACACAATGATCGAGGATCGGCGCGAAGCGATCCGGAAAGGGATTTCCATGATGCAAAAGGGCGATATTGTGCTTCTGGCCGGGAAAGGGCATGAAACATATCAGGAGATTGCCGGAAAGAAGCTGCCCTTTGATGAGCATAAGATCGTGAGGGAGGAGATCGCCCGGCAAAAACGCGCTGCTGAAGACTAAAAGCGAATTGCAACTATGCCGGGCGTCCGAACAGGGACACCCCGGGGCTTCAGCGCTGCAAATAAGATCATAGTCTGTAAATTTATAAGGAACTTTTAGTGTGATTGTTTTATTGAATTGGTCAGAATAATCAAAATATTTATCAGTTTTCCAACTCGAAAGATGTCGGCGGATTGTGATTGCGTGGATATTTATTTTAGGCTATTCTGAAAATAAAATATATTTTCTTTGGCGCTGTTGTCTTATGGCGTCAGTATTCATTGAAACCTTCGTTGTAAGCTTCTGTTAACCTGAGTATAGTAAAAGACAGTTTGCAGTAGCTCTTTTTGTGGGGAAAGACCTGTCAGGAAGTTTAGTAAACACTCGGTATATGAGCAGGAAAAACGAAGGAAGAAAAGCCTGAAAATTTGATGATTCAGGGCTTGGCATTATAGGAAGGAGACTTTAAATGCAGGACAATTATGCAATAAATGAACTTTTAAATGCCAAAGAAGGAGAGCAGGTACAGTTTAAGGAAGCAAAAAATCGATTTGACTCTTCAGACGCAGCGCATATTTGCTGTGCGTTGGCAAATTGTGGCGGAGGAAAACTTGTATTTGGAATATCAGATAAACGGCCTCGCCAGGTCGTAGGGAGTGCTGCTTTTGACCAGCCGGAGCGTACAAGGAAGGGATTGATTGATAAGCTCAAAGTCATGGTAGATTTTCAGATTTATGAATATAATGGGAAACGGGTTTTGGTTTTTGACGTGGCATCAAGACCATTGGGTCTTCCTATACAAGCAGATGGGGTTGCATGGTGGTATGAAGGGGATAGTCTTATGCCGATGCCTGAGGACGTGCGCCGTAAAATTTATGAAAAAATAGGTGTGGATTTTTCAAGCACAATCTGTTCTGATGCTAAATTTAGTGATCTTGACGAAAATACTGTTAAAGTATTTCGGAAAAATATGGAACTACTTTTAAAACATATTCGTAGTAACGGAGATTCAGGGACACAATTTAAAGAATTACAGCAGGTTTTGCCCAATTTATCCCGAAATGAAATTAAAGTTCTGATACGAGAATTGAAAAACAAGAATCTAATATATTCAAAGGGAAAAACATCCGCAGCAAGGTGGTTTTCATATTGATTAAAGAATATAACTTGGAACTAACTTGAAATTAACTTGGAACCAACTTGGAACTATTCTGTATGGAATATAGAGATATTTTACCGGTAGCCAGGAAGCTTTTGTCTCCACGGCCGCATGGGTGGGGTTGTAGCAATTCAGCCATGTATCTCGCGTTTGCGCTGCTGAAGCAGCTTATCGCCGCATGGCTGAATAGTTAGTAAGAAAATTCCCTGAAGCGGTTGTAATGGTTTTTTAAGTATGTTAAACTCATATAGAAATGGATTTTTTCATGTGACGGTTTTATTTAAGAAGCTGTTGCAACCACAGAAAAAGGAGAGTACAGGCGTGGAAAAGGTATCTGAAGCGGATCTGGTGAAGCGCGTAAAGGCATTTATTCTCAATGATAATTATGCCGGAGCCTTGGCTGTTGTCAAGGGCGTTGATGCCAGTCGAATAAAAAATCCTCCGATTTTATGTCTGATCGGAGAGGTCTACATGCACGAGAAACAGTATGAGGTTGCTGAGGAAGTTTTCTTGCGGGCGTATGAGCGTTCTCCCAAAAATCGAAAGATTCTGGATTTGATCACGAGTTTATATATTGAAATGGGTGAGTATGCTGAGGCGGAGTATTATTATAAAGAATTTATTTCCGTTGCCTCAAGGGACCTTCACCGCTATATTTTGCGTTACCGGCTGGATAAAGGCAAAGGCGAGCGTCTGTCTGTGCTGATCGACACGCTGGAGCGTCTGAAGGATTATGAATACATTGAAGAGTGGGCGTATGAGCTGGCAACACTTTACGAAGCAGCCGGAGAAGAAAAAAAGTGTATTCACGAATGTGATGAGATCGTGCTCTGGTTCGGCCATGGCGAATATGTTGATAAAGCCATTGCTTTAAAATGCAAGCTGACCGGTGAACCGTTGCCGAAGATGACCACCGTAGAGATGGAGATGGAAAATAACCTCCGCGCGGAAAGAGAAGCGCGCACGGCAGAGGATGAAAATGAAGCTGCCATGACCCGCCGTGCCCGCACAGACAGCCGAAATCCAAAGCCTTCATCGACCGAGTTCTCCGATGTGGATGATGTCCGTGTTATTGATCCGGACAATGCTCTGGAATCTGCCGGTGTAGACACAGGGATCGACACGGAGATGATCCAAAAAGCAATGGAGAGCGAGCGGGCATCGATGGCCCGGGAAAGCTCATCCATGTCCAATACAGGGCTGCTTTTCGGCGCTATGAGCGGGGATGGCACAACATCCGAAGGTTTAACGGAAGCCAACCTTGATGATGAGGACGCGGATAATGATGGATCAGATCATGACGGATCAGATCATGACGGATCAGATCGTGGTGGATCAGATCATGATGAATCAGATTATGACGGATCAGATCGTGGTGGATCAGATCATGATGGATTAGATAATGACGGATTAGATCATGATGGCTCAGATAATGGTGATTCAGATCACAATGAATCATCCAGGACAGAAGGCACTGAGGTGCCGGTGAAAAAGAACAGTGCGGAAGAAGATAAAGAACAGTCCGGAAAGCTGATGAAGGACTTATTTAAGACGCCGGGACTGGATAAGGTAAAGCGTACACAGCGTCCGCAGATGCCGGAATTTTTAAAGAAGGATGCGCAGGAGCTGGCCCAGGATTCTATGGATGAGCTGGAGGCGCTTCTGGCAGGACTTCCGGATGCGGATATGTCCGAGGAAGAACTGGACGATGATGACGAAATCATCTCTCAGGATAGTGCATATACAGATGAGCTGATGTCCATGTTTGCCGAAAGCAGGGACGCTGCGGCAGGCGATGACTTTTCGGAAGTCAAGGACACTGCGGCAGGCGATGATTTTTCGGAGATCAGGGACACTGCCGGTGACAATGACTTTTCGGAAAGCATTGATGCTGCCGCGGATGAAAATGTTCAGGATCGATCGGCTGATGATACATCGGATTACGATAAAATACAGGAAGACCGGACAGAAAAGACGGAAACTGCTGAGGATGATTTTGAAATGTTTGGCGATCCGGCTTATGTACAGCCCGAAGTTGCTCAGAATCCGGACATGGGTAGTGTGAATCCGGATATGAAGCCCGCAGATACCCCGGCAGCAGATGCTTCTGAAGGCTCAGAAAATGAGATACATTCCGACGAGGATGACGGCATTGAGGTCGAGGAAGCGCTGGAGAGCATGACCGAGGATCAGGATGAGGTTCTTTTGGAGCAGGCTGTTTTTGGCGGGCTCCCATCAGGGGAAATGCTGGAGGATGATTTGGACGCCGAAGATGAATATATGGATGACGAGCAGGTTCAGGTTCAGATTTCAGAAGAGGACGAGCAGTTTCTGGCAGAGCTTTTCAGTACGGGCGGCCCGGATGCGGAAGATACAGATGCAGTATCTGACAAAGATGCGGCGATCACCCAGACTGTAAAAAGTATTTTTGCCACCGTTCCCGATGTGAAAAATGTACATCAGCAGCTTGCCATGACCTTATCGAAATTTGAGACAACCGGTACCGATTATGATGTCCTGGCGCCGTATGATATTAACTTCGTTGTTTTAAGTGATGACAAGGGGATGAAATCCCAGATTGCACTCGGCATTGCAAAGGCGCTGAATACTTATGGTATCTGTGATAAAAATAAAATTGTCCGGGCCAAAGCATCGGAGCTGAACCGTCAGGATTTCTCTATTATTTTCGGAAAGATTTCCGGAGGCTGCCTGATCATCGAGCGTGCCGACGAGCTGTCGGATGCTTCGGTGGCGATCATTGAAAATGTCGTGAACCAGGAGAATCAGGATGTGGCGATCGTATTTGAAAGCCGCCAGGATGAATTGAAGGCTTTCTGGAAGAAGCATAAAGAGCTGCGCGGAAAGTTCCTGAATGTCATTAACGTGTCCAAGTATAATGAGATGGAGCTGGTAACGCTGGCCAAGGGCTATATCGAAAAGCGCGGATATGAATTATCCCCGGAGGCTGCCATTGTCCTGAGAGATTTCTTCAAAAAGAAAAACCAAAAGGATCAGGTTTTTGGCTACGAGGATGTAATGACCGTGGTGGATGACGGTATTGCCAATCTGGATAAGAGAAACATGAAAAATCTGTTCATGACCGTGCTTGATAATAAATATGAAGAAGCAGATATGCTTAAGCTGCTTCCTGAGGACTTTAAAGGCGTTCTTTAATATAGTTAATATAGAGCTGCTTCATGGAGATCAATTCTCTGTGAGGCAGCTCTTTGATTTATCCGGCAGGCATGATATACTGAATACAAAACCGGAGATGAAGGGAGCGCGGGGTGTTCATGGAAGCTATGAAGAAAAAAACAAACCGTTTTTTATGGGGGAGCCTGATCGGCCTGATTCTTCTGTGTGTCGGCGTATTTGTAGGAATTACGACATTTATGCTCAGAGAGAGCGAACGGACGATTACACAGGTCGTTAATCTGTATATGGAGGAAATGAACCATCAGCTTCAGCGTCATTTTGGCACGCTGATCGGGAACCGTCTGCTTCAGGTGGAGGGGATCACAGAGGTCGTACCGCCGGAGCAGGTTGAAACGATTGACGAAGATACGGCTGCTGTGATGGAAGAATATGGACGAAGCAGAGGCTTTATTTACATGGCACTTTATAACAGCGAAGGCAGGGAGTTTTTGATCTACGGTGATTCGGTCTCGATCGAGGATCAGGATCACTATATTGATGCCATGAATGAAAAACGCCGGACTGCGGCGATTGGAGAAACCGCATCCGGAGAGACACTTTTACTTTACGGGATTTCCGTAGGCTATCCGGATTCTGAGGGCTATCCGCTTCCGGACGGCAGCCGGTGCACGGCGCTGGCCGTCGGTCTGCCCATACAAAAACTAAATGAAGCATTATCGCTAAGCAGTGACGGCGGGCTTATATTTTCCCATATCATCCGAAAGGACGGAAGCTTTATCGTGCGCAATTCCGATATTTCAGAGGAAAATTATTTTGAGTGGCTGCAAAAGGATGTGGATTTTGGCGACGAGGACCGGGAGCAGGTGATCGGAGAGCTTAAAGAGGCCGTAATCCGCGAGGAGCCCTATACAATGGTATTTTCTGTGGATGGTGAGCGGCGCCATGTATATTGCTCACATATGGAAAATTCCGAATGGACGCTTGTAACGGTAATGCCCCACGGGGAGGTGGATGATGCGGTGTCCGGCCTTGGAAGCCAGCGTATTGAAGTGACACTGACGGGCTGTGCGGTCTTGCTGGCCGTGACGTTTGTAATCTTTCTTGTGTATATGCGCATGTCCCGCCGGCAGATCGAAGCGACCGAGCAGGCACAAAAGGCAGCGGAGCACGCTCAAAGAGAAGCCGAACAGGCACAGAGGAAAGCGGAGCACGCTCAGAGAGAAGCCGAGCAGGCACAGAAGGCAGCGGAACGCGCTCAAAAAGAAGCGGAACATGCCAATCTTGCGAAAAGCGAGTTTTTATCCAATATGAGCCATGATATACGGACACCGATGAATGCCATTGTGGGTATGACAGCCATTGCTGCCGCCAATATCGATAAGCCTGAGCAGGTCAGAAACTGTCTGCATAAGATCACGTTATCCAGCAGGCACCTTCTGGGACTGATTAACGACGTGCTGGATATGTCTAAAATTGAGAGCGGCAAGCTGAACCTGAACACAGAGCTTGTCAGCTTAAGAGAAACGATGGAAAGTCTTGTAAGCATCGTTCAGCCCCAGGTAAAGGCGAAGGGACAGACCTTTAATATTTCCATACGCAATGTTCTGGCAGAGCAGGTGCTTTGTGACGGCGTGCGCCTGAATCAGATATTGATCAATCTTTTATCCAATGCGGTCAAGTTTACACCTGAAGGGGGAACGATCAGTGTGACGGTGGCCCAGGAAGCTCTGCCTCAGGATGATACTCGGGTGCGCACACATTTTTGGGTAAAGGATAACGGGATCGGTATGACGAAAGCTTTCCAAAAGAAAATTTTTGAATCCTTTGCCCGGGAGGATACAAAACGTGTGCAAAAGACTGAAGGCAGCGGGCTTGGAATGGCAATCACGAAATATATTGTCGATAAAATGAACGGGACGATCGATGTTTTAAGTGAACCGGATCAGGGAACAGAGTTTCATGTAGTCCTCGATCTGAAAAAGGCAGAGACAGAGGAGGTGCGGATGGAGCTGCCGGGCTGGAAGATGCTTGTGGTCGATGATGACGAGCTGCTCTGCCAGGATGTCGTACATTCTCTGGAGGAGCTTGGCATCTGTGCCGAGTCTGCCCGGGATGGAGAAACCGCAGTGGAAATGGCGCGGGCCCGCGACAAAGAGGGGCGGGGCTATGACATCGTACTTCTGGACTGGAAGATGCCCGGAATGAGCGGTATCGAGACAGCAAAAGCATTCCGTGAACGTGTTGGAGATCATATCCCGATCCTTCTGATTTCTGCATATGACTGGTCTGATTTTGAAGCGGAGGCCAGGGCGGCAGGCGTCAGCGGATTTATCTCAAAACCATTGTTTAAATCGACACTTTATTACGGCCTGGAGCCATACATATATCCGGAGCATAAAAATGTGAAGGCAGCAGAAACGCCAAAAAGCTTTAAAGGCGTTCGTATTTTGCTGGCTGAGGACAATGAACTGAACTGGGAGATCGCCAGCGAGCTTTTGTCGGAAAAAGGGTTTGAGCTGGACTGGGCGGAAAACGGACGCCAGTGTGTCGATCAGTTTTTGGAAAAGGAACCGGGCTATTATCAGGTGATCCTGATGGATATTCGTATGCCGGTTATGGATGGCTACGAGGCCACACAGACGATCCGAAATCTTCAGGAACGCCCGGACGGAAAGGAAATTCCGATCATTGCCATGACGGCAGATGCCTTTGCGGAGGACATTAACCGCTGTCAGGAATACGGCATGAATGCCCATGCAGCGAAGCCTCTGGATATAGACGAGCTTGTAAGGATCATTGAGCGTTTTCTTTAGGATGAGTGATGTGACAGGCGTTTGAAGCACCATGAGAAATTCCTTGACAGAGTGTATACCGGTTGGTATACTATGTGTAAGGAGGCGCTTATGGATAATCGTCAAAATATATTAAAAGCGGCCCTTCATTTATTTTATGCAAAGGGCTATGACGCGGTGGGCGTACAGGAGATTGCGGATGCCGCACAGATCACAAAACCGACGTTGTATCACTATTTTGGCAGTAAATACGGGCTTTTGGAAAGCCTGATCAGCCATTACTATTCGGATTTTTCCAGGGAACTGGAGCAGGCGGCAGTCTATGAAGGCGACTTGCCGGTGACACTATACCGAACGGCAAAGATTTACTTCCGGCTTGTGACAGAAAATAAAGAATTTTATAAGCTTGTAATGAGCATGATGTATTCCGGAGAGGAGAGCGACTCCTATAAGGCCAGCGAAGGAATCCGCAGACATCAGCACGGGCTGTTTACACATTTATTTGAACAGGCAGGAGATGTCATTGGCAATATGAACGGACGCCAGGAGCAGTACGCGATCACATTTATCGGTTTTTTGAATCATTATCTGCTTTACTGGTTCAGCCGTGATCACGGCCGCAGAGAACCCATCAGTGACGAGCAGGCATTTTCTGTGGTTCATCAGTTTCTGCACGGCATTTATGTATAGATCGCCGGTGCCTTGCCGAAGCTGCGTATTTGCAGCGCGGCCCATAAAAATGGTTAAGATCAGGGAGGTTTTTTAGATGGCAGCATGGTATGACAGCGCGGTGTTTTATCATATTTACCCGCTTGGTTTATGCGGAGCACCGCATGAGAATGACTATCAGGGAAAGGGCAGCGGCTTCAGGCAGCTTGACCTTTGGATCCCGCATATGAAAGAACTGGGGTGTACGGCGGTTTATATCGGGCCGCTGTTTGAATCCGCGACGCATGGCTATGATACGACCGATTATAAAAAGGTTGACGGGCGCCTCGGAACGAACGAGGATTTTACCGCATGGGTCAGAGCATGCCACGAAGCCGGCATCCGCGTTGTAGTGGACGGCGTTTTCAATCATACAGGCCGTGACTTTTTCGCATTTAAGAATCTTATGGAGCAGAGGGAAAATTCCTGGGGAAAGGATTGGTACTGCTGGGTAAATTTTGGCGGACACAGCCCTCTGGGTGATGATTTTTCCTATGAATCATGGCACGGTTACCCGCAGCTCCCAAAGCTGAACATGGGCAATCCCGCGGTTAAGGATTATCTTTTAGACGTGGTGCGCTTCTGGGTAGAAACGTTTGATATTGACGGCATCCGTCTGGATTGTGCCGATGTTCTGGATTTTGATTTTATGCGCCGTCTGCGCCGAGTGGCAGATGAGGTGAAGCCGGAATTTTGGCTCATGGGCGAGGTGATTCACGGAGACTACGGCCGCTGGGCGAATAACGAGACGCTTCATTCAGTGACCAATTATGAGCTGCATAAAGGTATTTATTCCGCGCATAATTCCCATAATTATTTTGAAATGGCCCATTCCATCCGGCGGCTTTACGATAAAAACTATGGCATCTGCAAGGACGCGCGGCTGTATAATTTTGTCGATAATCACGATGTCGACCGCATTTACAATAAGCTGGAAAATAAGCGCAATCTCTTCCCGGTCTATGCCTTTTTGTTTACAACGATCGGTATTCCATCGATTTACTACGGTTCTGAGTGGGGAATTGAAGGGCATAAGGAAAACGGCAGCGATGACGGACTTCGTCCGGCCATTGACTTAAAAACCTTTAAAGGGCCAAATGAAGAACTGGAAGCGTTTATTACAAAGCTGGCCCATATTCATACACAGTGCCCGGAGCTTGTGTTCGGGGAGCAGGTCGAGCTTTTGCTGACCAACCGTCAGTATGCTTATGCCCGGGTTTATGAGGGCAAGGCGTGCATCACGCTTCTGAACAATGACGAACAGGAGGCAAGACTGCATATCCGCCTGCCTTTTGCCGGCTCAAAATGTATCAATCTTCTGACCGATACCCCGGTGGAGCTTTCAGACGGCGGCCTGGATGTAACGCTTGAGGCCAACGACGCAATGGTGCTGCGGCTGGAATGAGCGCCTGCCGCGTGAGGAGGTAAATTATGGTTAATAAAATAACAGATTTGGATATTTATTTATTCAGTGCCGGAACGCATTATGAAATTTATAATAAAATGGGTGCACATCCGGCGAAGGAAAAAGGCGAGGATGGCGTATACTTTGCCGTCTGGGCGCCCAATGCCAAAGCTGTCAGCGTGGTCGGCGATTTTAATGAGTGGACGGCCGGCGAGGATGCACTGACGCAGATAAAAACCTCCGGCGTTTATGATGGTTTTATACCGGGCGTTAAAGTGGGCGATCTGTATAAATTTGCAATCGAGACAAAGGACGGCGACATTTTATTTAAAGCAGACCCCTACGGAAACGAAGCCCAGCTCCGGCCGGAAACGGCCTCCGTGGTGGCCGATATTTCGGGTTTTGAATGGAATGATGAGCCCTGGCAGGAGGATAAGAAAAACAGCAATACTCTGGAACGGCCCATGTCCATTTATGAAGTCCATCTGGGCTCCTGGAAAAAGGATGAAACAGGAGCAAACTGCGGTTTCAGGACATATCGCGACCTGGCGCCGGAGCTTGCGGATTATGTAAACTACATGGGATATACGCACGTCGAGCTGATGGGAATCGCCGAGCATCCGTTTGACGGATCCTGGGGTTATCAGGTGACGGGATATTACGCGCCTACGAGCCGGTATGGAAGCGCGCAGGATTTCATGTATATGGTTGATTATCTGCATCAGCACGGGATCGGCGTAATCCTGGACTGGGTGCCGGCCCATTTCCCGAAGGATGCACATGGCCTTGGGCGTTTCGACGGAGAAGCGGTCTATGAGCATCCGGATCCGAGACGGGGAGAACATGCGCACTGGGGAACGTATATTTTTAATTACGAACGTCCTCAGGTGAAGAATTTCCTTGTAGCAAATGCGTTATTTTGGATTGAAAAGTTCCATGTGGACGGCCTGCGCGTAGATGCGGTAGCCTCCATGCTCTACCTGGATTATGGACGCCAGGACGGCGAGTGGCTGCCGAATAAGGACGGAGGCAATAAAAATTACGAGGCGATCGAGTTTCTTAAGCACCTTAATTCCATTATCAAACGCCGCGACCCGGGTGCGGTGGTGATCGCCGAGGAATCCACGGCTTTTCCAAAGGTTTCAAGGCCGCCCGAGGACGGAGGCCTTGGTTTTACCTATAAATGGAATATGGGCTGGATGCACGATTTCCTGGAATATATGAAAACAGACCCGTATTTTAGACAATACCACCAAAACGAGCTGACGTTCAGCTTCAGCTATGCGTTCAGTGAAAACTTTATCCTTGTGCTTTCGCATGACGAGGTTGTTCATCTGAAATGCTCGATGATCAATAAAATGCCCGGAGAACTGCCGGATAAATTTGGAAATCTCAGGGCTGCTTACGGGCTGATGATGGCACACCCCGGCAAAAAACTGCTGTTTATGGGGCAGGATTTTGCCCAGTTCCGTGAATGGAGCGAGGAGCGCAGCTTAGACTGGTTCCTTCTGGATCATGAGCCGGCCAACCGGCAGATTAATGATTACATGAAGGCGCTGCTCCATCTGTACAAAGGGCATCCGGCTCTGTATGAAATGGATTGCGAGGAGGGCGGTTTTGAGTGGATCAACGGCGCGGACGCGGAGCATAACATGCTCACCTTCTGCCGTATGACAAAAGATAAAAAGCGCTGTCTGCTGTTCCACTTTAACTTTTCGCCGGTGGTTTATGAAAAGCATCGTGTGGGCGCGCTTTGTCCGGGAGAATATCGTCAGATATTTACAAGTGATGCCCCGGAATTTGGCGGCAGCGGACGCTTTGGCCTGACGACCATCAAGGCATCGGGAACTCCGTGGGATTTTAAAGATTATTCCCTTGTTTTTGATGTGCCGGCCTATGGCGTTGTGGCCTTTGAATTTGACTATGTAAAGCCGATCCGGAACCGCCTGAGAGCTGGGACAAAGATTGTGCGCAAAAAATTAGGCTGCAAAAAATATGTGCCCGAAAAATAAAACTGTGCGCTGCTGCCGACCGGCAGCAGCGTCTTTTTGTGCGATACGCCCGGAGGGTGACCCGCCGTGCTTGCACGAGCGGGCATCCGACGGGCAACGGTCATCGAGTGGCAATGCCACGAGATGAGCGGGGTATCGCGAGGAGCGTATAGGGGATGCTTCCCCTATACGCTCGCTGAAAAAATTCCGGACAGCGGAACGCGCCTGGCGCGGGAAGCCTGTAAATGGAAGGCTTTGTCCGGGAAATTTTCGACAATACTGTTGTGGCAGCGAAGGTTTATCGTTTTTGCTGTCTGAGGCCGTCGGAAACGGTCGAAAGGTTGTGGCTCTCCGGGGTTTACAATGGATTTTGGAAAGTATATAATCAGGTTACATCCAATGAAAGAGCATATGGAGGTGATGGATTGCAGCTTTTTATGGACGGTCTTATTTTGGCAGTGCTGTCCGCGGCGGTCTGGCTGGATTTTGATGCCTGGAGGATTCCCAATGGGCTGATTATTTTCGGAACAGCCGCAGGCGCAGGGCTGAACTTTTATCTGACCCGCCTTTTTGGACTGGCAGATGCCTTTGCCGGTTTTTTAATTCCTTTTATTTTGCTGCTTCCGCTGTATGGCTTGTCCATGCTCGGAGCGGGCGATATTAAGCTGTTGATGGCCGCCGGGGCCTTTACCGGATGGAGAGGAAGCTTATTTTCTCTGGCTGCCGCCGCATTTGCCGGCGCTGCGCTATCTATTACTCTGATGATAAAGCATCGCAATTTTCTAAAGCGTTTTCATTTCTTTTTTCACTATATTATCCAGATAAAATCCAGGCATTGTATACAACCATATTACAGCCTAAAAAATCCACAACGGGGAGAAACGGTTCATTTTTCACTATGTATCGCCATAGGCGTATGTGCATATCTGATAGCGCGAGGGGGAGTAGTGTGAGGAATATTTTATTGTATTTGTGTGACCCGGATGCAGCCTACATGCGCCGGATGGACAGCTATATCCGCCACCGGGAATATTCGCCGTTTATTGTGCGGACATACACAAGTGTTGAAGCGCTGGCCCAGGAGGATGAGCCGCCGGGAGTGCTTCTGATCAGCTCGGCCTGTTTTGGCGCGGTTCACAGTGCGCTTGGCCACTGGCATGACAGAGTCCGGACAAGCATTGTTTTTCTTGATGAGGGAGGCACGCTTTCCAAAACATCCGATATAGACTCCGGCTATACCGGAAAAAACGCAGGCAGTTACGGGCCCGGCAGCGGGAACTGCGGATGGGACGGGGAATGTATCGACCTGATCGGTAAGTATCAGCCGGCCGGGAAGATTTATGAGCATCTTTTGAATGTGTGCGCGGCCCGGGGAGATTTTCTCATACAGCCGGAAAAGGCCAGGAACTGTGCAGGACGCCTGATCGGGGTATATTCCCCGGAGAATAAGCGGCTTCAGAGAGATTATGCATGGAGCGAAGCCCGGAGGCTTTCAGACAAAGAGCGGGGGCTGTATTTAAGTCTCGAAGAATTTTTGTTTGGCGGCGGCCATGGTTCGGGTCTGTCCGATCTGATCTTTGCAATCAAGGATGTGATGCGCCGGGACGACCGGTCAGAGGCTTCGGACAAAGAGCTCCTTGCACAGCTTTTTCCGGAGAAATGTATTTCCAGAGAAGGCAGTCTTGATGTGATACCGCCGGCAGCCTGCCCGTATGACCTGGAGGAGATCGGGGCGGAGGAATGGTATTTCTGGCTGGATCATGTATTAAAATCGGGGCGCTATGATGTGATCGTGCTCAGCTTTGGCAGCGCTGTACCGGGACTGTGCCTGCTGGAGCTGTGTTCAGAGATTTATATGCCGGCGTTGCCGGAGGATGAAGCGGTCTGCCATAGCTTTAAGGATACGCTGACGTTTATGGGGCGTCAGGCCATTGCTGACAAAATTCAGCTTGCAGTGCTGACAAAACCGGATGGGGTGTAACAGCTTTATGGGATGTAACGGATTTATATCGAGGGAGGAACACAGGATGGATTATTATGAGATAAAGAAGGGGCTTCGTGCGGAGATCATGGAGGCGATGCCGCCTCAGCGCCAGTATTCGGACGAGGAGATCATGCACATTATCGAATCGAGGATACAGAGTAAGAGCCAGGAAACATACATGAGTATTGTGACACGTCTGACCTTAAAGCAGGAGCTGTTTAACGCAATCCGAAGGCTGGATCTGCTTCAGGAGCTTCTTGATGACCGGGAGATTACGGAAATCATGGTGAACGGCAGCGGAGCAATCTTTTACGAAAAGGGCGGCCGGCTTTATCCGTGGCATAAGCGTTTTGAGTCCACAGAGAAGCTCGAAGATGTGATCCAGCAGATCGTGTCCCGCTCAAACCGTCAGGTCAATGAAGCCTCGCCGATTGTGGATGCCCGGCTGGAGGACGGTTCCCGTGTGAATGTCGTATTGAGGCCGGTGGCGATCGACGGCCCGATCTTAACGATACGGAAGTTTTCAGCGGAAGCAGTGACGATGGACCGGCTCGTACGCTGGGGCTCTTTAAGCCTTGAGGTGGCCGGCTTTTTAGAAAAGCTTGTGTTTGCCGGCTACAATATTTTTATTTCCGGCTCTACCGGTTCGGGAAAGACGACGATGCTCAATGCCCTTGCCGGTTATATCCCGCCCGATGAGCGGGTGATTACCATTGAGGATTCGGCGGAGCTTCAGATACGGGGCATCGAAAATCTGGTGCGCCTTGAAGCGCGGAATGCGGATGCGGACGGTGCCCATGAGATTTCCATACGCGATCTGATCCGATCGGCTCTGAGAATGCGTCCGGACCGGCTGCTTGTGGGAGAGGTGCGCGGACCGGAGGCAATCGACATGCTGTCGGCGATGAACACCGGCCATGATGGCAGCCTGTCTACCGGTCACGGTAATTCGGTCCGGGATATGATGGCCCGGCTGGAGACGATGGTGCTGATGGGGACGGATATACCGCTGGAGGCGGTGCGCCAGCAGATTGCATCGGCGCTGGATATTGTCATCCATCTTGGACGGCTTCGGGATAAGACGCGCAAGGTGCTGGAGGTGACGGAGATCGAAGGCTATGACCATGGGGAGATTATCTATAATCCGCTCTATAAGTTTGAGGAAGAACCGCTTGTACGGGAAAGCGGAACGTACACGGTGCTTGCAAAGCAGGGCAAGGGGCTGTGGCATCCGGATACGGCAAAAGTGATGGGACGCCTTAAGCCGACAGGAAATTCTTTGAAAAATGTTCAGAAGCTGCTGGCTGCCGGATTGCCGGCAGACTGATGGAAAAAATCAGGAGAGGGGAGAAGATGATGCATCATGTAAAGCGCAAATTACCGGGATTTTTGCGAAGCCCGAAAAATCAGGCGCTGAATTATGATCATTACCGGCCGGGAGTCCGGGGATGGGGGCTGATCATATTGCGCACGGTGGCTTTGCTTTCGGCAGTTGGTTTTTTATTTTACAACTCACCGGCCGTATTTTTACTGTTTATTCCGTTGCTGGCGGTGATGTATGTCCGGGAAAAACATTCTTTTGTAACACGGCGGCGGCAAAGACTGGCGGAACAGTTTAAGGATGCGATCACACTGCTGTATTCCTTTGTATCGACCGGAAGCACACTGGAGCAGGCTTTTTGCAGAAGTGCCGATGAGCTGCGCCGAAGCTGGCGGGCGGAAGATGATATTGTCCGGGAGTTTGAAGGTATACGGCGGAAGCTGGATATGAATGTGACGATCGAGGCATGTATGGAGGATTTTGCGCGCCGGAGCCGGCTCGAGGATATTGAGAGCTTTTCTCAGGTGGTCTCCATTGCCAAGCGCGGCGGCGGAAGTATGAGCGGGGTAATCAAAAACAGTGTGGAAACAATCAGGGCCAAAATGGAGTGTGAGAATGAGATACGCACACTGATCCATGCAAAAAGCAGTGAGTTTCGGCTCATGGTTATGGTGCCCCTGGCGGTTTTACTGTATATGCGCCTGTTTTCGCCGGGATTTATGGACGTACTTTATGGAAATATTGTTGGCGGTGCATTTATGTCGGTTTGCCTGGGTGTTTATACAGGTGCGGTGCTTTGGGGAATGAAAATTCTTGATATTCGTGTATAGCTGTGCATGAACAGCGGTTTGTGGAGGAATTGGAATGGTCTATGTGTCGGTCATTGTATTGGTGGTATGTGTAGGGTGGATTGCGGTGTGCTCCTGCTGTCAGCGGAAAAAGCTTCGGGAGCTTTACCATATGCGGGGGATTTACCGGATTTTATATCCTCCATCGCTGATGATCTACCGCCTGCTGTTTAAAAAGAAGGCATCCAAAAGACGGGACATCTTTTTAAAGCTTTATCCCGCAGAGGATTCTGAAAAGCTTTTGGAAGAGCGTTATCTGAAAAATATCAGCCATGCGCTGCTCATTCTGATAACGGTGAACACAGCGGTTCTTGCGCTGTATATCGGGGACAGCGGTTCCCGGCAGCTGACAGATGCACTATATATTGAAAGACAGGGGCAGGGAGAAGGCAGCAAAACAGTCGACCTGACGGCACAGGCCGGAGACATCCGTGAAGATGTCTGTGTGGTCGTGGGTGAAAAGCGTTTGCCTGAGGAACAGATGGAGACTCTTAAAGCGCAGTGTCAGAGCTATATTCTGGAGCATGTGGCGGGAGAGAATGAATCTCTGGAGCATGTCACAAGGAAACTGGATTTTTTTTCGGAGATTCCTCAGTATTCCGTGCAGGTGCGATGGGAGGCAAGTGACTATCTGATCGTAGGCATGGACGGAACTGTGAAAAATGAGGAGCTTGAAAAGCGTGTTCCGGTTCAGATTACGGCGTTCTGCTCTTATTTTGATATGTCCTGGGCATGTGAAGTGGATATTGTTGTAGAACCGGCGGTGCAGGATGCACAGACACAGCTTAAGCTGGCGCTTGATGAGGCGCTGGCATCCCAGGAACAGCTGACCGCCGGGGATGATTATATGAAGCTGCCTGACCGTGTGGAGGGTGTGCCGGTCTCCTGGTCGGAGCGTCCGGACAGCTCGCCGGAAATCCTTCTCGGGCTGGGCGGTATGGTGATCGCTTTGATCTTTGCCCGGGAAAATGAACGGGCAGCCCGGGCGCTTAAAGGGCGCAATGCGCAGCTTTTTGCGGATTATCCGGTGTTTGTTCATAAGGTCGTTCTCCTGCTTGGCACGGGGATGACCTCCAAAGCAGCATGGTTTCGGATCATTTCCGATTACCATAGAAATCTCAGAGAAGGAGGTGAAAAAAGATTTGTTTATGAAGAAATGATTGTGGCAGCCAATGAGATGAAGCAGGGGATCACTGAGGCGGAGGCTTACGATCATTTCGGACATCGGTGCGGGACGAGCCAGTATTTAAAGTTTTGCTCGATTTTAATACAAAGCGTCAAAACCGGAGCCGGAGGTATGGGAAGGATGCTGGCGGAAGCCGGTGAGGAAGCGGTGATCGTCCGGCGTGAAAACGCAAAACGGGTCGGCGAGGAGGCCGGAACAAAGCTACTTTTCCCGATGATCGTATTGCTTGGTGTAGTGATGTTTATCGTGATCGTGCCCGCATTTATGTCGATGGGGCTGTAATAAGCACATTCGGGAAGCCGGACGGCCGGATGGTCTGTCAAAGGTCGTCTGGGAAGCGGATGGCCGGGCAATCTGTTAAAAGTCCGGCAGCCCGTCAGCGGATGAAGGGGGAGGTGAGAGATGTGGAACTGTTGACAGGATTCTGGTGCGATGAGGATGCGGTTGGTGTGGTCGAGATCATTTTGATATTAGTGGTGCTGATCAGCCTTGTGCTTATTTTCAAAGAGCAGCTGACAACGATCGTACAGAACATATTCAAGAAAATATCCAGCCAGAGCAACTCGGTATAACAGGGAGGTTTGCAGTGGGAAAACAATATAAAGGTCATTTCTGCGGCAGCGGTTATGTTACAGTAGTATTTTCGATGATTTTTCTGACGGTCATTTCTGTAGTTTTATCTGCTCTGGAAGCTGTCCGTGTGAGCGCAGTCCGGCTTCAGGCCGAAACCGCCTGCGCCATTGCCTGTGAAGCCTTTTTATCCCAGTATCAACCTCAGGTACAGGCCAGGTATGGCCTGTACCTTGTAGAAAGAGACGGATTTGATACCACATTTTTGCAGCAGTTTATCAAAGCAAACTGCGGGGAGGATACGGATCGTGCAGATTCTGGTGCGGGCTGGCTGAATCCCATATTGGAATCCGCTGTGATCGATCAGCAGACGGGGATTCGCGATGAAGATTTTCGCTATCTTGAGGATCAGATATTTGATCTGATGATTGCTTTAAAAGGCAGTGATTATGCAGAGCGTATCCGGGACAGCCTTATGGGAACCTCAATGGCGGATGTGGAAGCGGAAAAGCAGCAGATGACTTCAAAGCTGGAGCAGGAAGGGACTTTGGCTCAGCAGCAAAAAGAGGCTGCGCAGAGAGCGGCCGATGAAAATGAGGGCGGGAACGCGGAGACAGAAAGCCCGGAGGACAGCTCTGCCGGGGAGCCGGTTGACGATCCGAGAGAAAATCTGTCACAAATGCTGAAATATCCGATTTTGAGCCTGATTATGGATGGCAGGCTGTCGGATGCGGTTTTGGATACCGCAAGCCTGTCGGATCTGACAGCGCCGGAGGAAAATGTATCTGCGCCAAAGGGGTTTATGGATTATACGGATGTAACGCAGGAGCTTAAAAAACAATCGCTGGATATTAAAAGTGCAGCCGGAAGCGCGGCAAAATCGCTGGTCGCGGATGCATATATCCTTGATTTTCTGAGCAACGGGGCAAAACCGCAAAAAAAAGGGCAGGCCGGTGTCCTGTCCTACGAGACAGAATATATCCTTTCAGGACAGGATTCCGATGCGGCGAATCTCCAAAATACGGTGAATCGTATCATGCTGATCCGAATGGTACTTAACATGACCTATCTGCTGAAAAGTACGGCAAAAACGGCAGCGGTCCATGCGGCCGCAGCGGCGCTTGCTTCGGCAATACTTATGCCATTTCTGGAGGAAATCATATATTTGCTGATCCTTGCGGCCTGGGCTTATGGTGAGGCGCTGGTAGATTGCAGGAGCCTTTTAAACGGCGGGAAGGTTCCTTTAATGAAAAGCGATGCTACATGGGTTTTATCTCTGGAGCAGCTGACAAAACTTAGTACATCTCAACTTTCCGGGTATGCCGGAAAGGACGATGATGCCCAGGGGATGTGTTATGAAGATTATCTGCGGATTCTTTTGCTTGGGGTGTCAAAAGAAAAGAAATATGTCAGGCTGATGAATATCATTGAGGCGAATACGCGGCTTTTGGATGGCTGTGAGAGCTTCCGGATGGATCAGTGTGTGTTTGGCATTTCTGTCTGTGCAGATTTTATCTTCTATCCGGTGTTTTTTCATAATGCCGGGAAGGACCGTTATGAGCACCATGTGCATATGTCGATCGCTTATTAACTGTTTTTATCATCACGGAAGGGAGGCAAAACAGAGTGCCCTTTTTTTATAAACCATACAAAAATGTACAGTGTTCTCTCCAGGACCGGGAAAATGAACGATTTAAAAGCAATGCCCAAGCCATGATAAAAAAATATGGTATTTTTAAGCAGTCTGTTGTTATCAGGGAAGCTATCTGTAAAAAAAGGGCGCTCCGTTTTGCCCCTCTGCCCGCGCTGATGACGGTTGAAGCGGCCATCGTACTGCCTCTGTTTCTTATCGCCGTTCTGACGCTGGCAAATGTATTTCATATGCTGGGGGTTTGCCAGGAGATGATCACAGCAGCAGCCAGGAGCACCCATGCGGCCAGCGTTCACGGCCACGATGAAAATTTCGGGACAGATCAGCTTATGTCCGGTCTTGTACTGGGGCTTGGCGGTTCAGACGTGGATTTTTCACAGATTTCAGGAGGCATGGCCGGAATTGATTATTGGGGGACAGATTATGACGGGGAGAGCGGAGAAATTTCAGTGCAGCTTTCATGCAGGCTGCTTCCGGCGCTTCGAGTGTTTAATATCGGAACAGTTCCGCTGACCGTTTCTATGCGCAGCCGGGCATTTATCGGGGGCAAGATGCTCAATGAGAGCAGTGACGAAAAAACGTCTCAGGGGCCGGTTGTTTTTGTGGCGGAAAATGGCGTCGTTTACCATACGTCCAGAACGTGCGCTTATATTGATCTGTCCCTGCATGGTGTTTATGCTTCCTCTGTGGAAAGCATGCGAAATTCTCAGGGCGGCAAATATTATCCCTGCGAACTGTGCGGCAGCACCGGGGGGTCTGCGGTGGTGTATCTGACAGATACGGGAAACAGATACCATTGCTCGTCACAGTGCTCGGGGATACGGCGGAGCGTGTATGAAATGATCCTGACTCCGGATTGTGTACTTCCGCCGTGCAGCCGCTGCGCAGGAGGATGAAGCAAAAAAACGCAGGCGCCGCGAAAGCCATGAAGCGGCGGACACCACAGGAAAGGTAAAGCCGCGGACACCGCGGAAATGCGTAGGCAGGGATAGAAAACAGTTGTATGAACAGAAGATCGTAAAAGGAGGATGCGGCGATGCTTTGGGAACATGCGGAAGGGGTATGCTATCTGGTGGGAGCGGTGATGCTGGCATTTCTGGGTGTGATTGATATAAAGCATAAAAAAATACCGATGGCGCTTCCGGTGCTGTTGGGATGCGCAGCCGTTTGCATACGCGGTACTTCAGGGCTGCTTACTGCGGCTGCCGGGATGGTTCCGGGGATGATGATGCTTTTGGGAAGCCGTATCAGCCGGGGACAGATGGGCACCGGAGATGGCCTGCTGCTGATATGCATCGGAGCAATGCTTGGCGGTGTACAAAGTCTTGAGGTTTTTATTCTGAGCCTGTTTTTTGTCTTTATTTTTTCCTGTGCCGGCTTGCTTTTTAAAAAGCTGTCAGGGAAATCGGAGCTGCCCTTTGTTCCTTTTTACTTTGCTGCTTATATAGGGGTTGTTTATTTATGAAAAAAGATATGTGCAGATACATGTATGCAAAAGGAAGCTATACCGTAGAAGCGGCACTGGTATTTCCGGTGATTTTACTGGTACTTGCGGCAATGCTTTATCTGATCTTTTATCTTCATGATGAGTATATCCTTTGCGTATATTCCAACCGGATGGCCAGAGAATGCTGCTGGCTGTATATTGAAAATGAGCATGAAGATGAGAAGCGCAGCAGTAACGCGATCATAGAAGCTGTTGCTCAAAAATATGAACCGGAGCTGGAAGATCAGCTGTTAATGATGGAGCTGACGACCTCTCTTGGGACATGCAAGAAAAATATTCTAACCCACTTATATACTGCAACCTGGAAGCTTGTGGGAAAACCGGTTTTTCTGAATGATGTATCGCCATATCTGGATTTATCCAATATTATCTGTGAGGGCGAGTACGCGCGGGTGCATATACGAAAATGGATATATTCCACGGATGCTCTGAATGAACTTTTACAGGGAGGCGGAGAACAATGATGGAACAGCCGGAGATTGCCGCGGCCAGACAGCCGCAGATCGTGAGGGAACTGTATCATACCTATCTTGTTATGGATGCAGGTATCGGTGCGGATGCCTATGGAATAAAAATACTTCAAAATAATACGCTGACATTTTTTCTCCCGTTTGAGCTGCGCAGCAGCGATAAGACTGAGAATTACTATTATGAACTGACTTCGCAGACACGGCTGAAAAAGCAGCTTGAAAACGGCCTTGGACGGGAGCCTCTGGAAGCTTTTGCAGCCAGTCTTTTGGGCGCTTTAGATGAAATCCATGAGTATCTTTTAGACGAAAAAGATATGATTCTGTCGGAAGATTATATTTTCAGGAACCCGGACGGCGGCTACTGTTTTGTCTATTATCCGGGGTATCAAAAAGAATTGACACAGCAGCTGGGGGAACTGTGCGCACTGTTTTTAAAGCGGGCAGACTATACATGTACGGAGGCTGTGCGCAGAATTTATGAATTTTATCATAAGGTTGGCGGCGAGAATTGTTCGGTCAAAAGTCTCCGGGAATTTGTTTTCGAGAAAAATGGAGAAAAATCCAATATATCCGGTAGTCCGGAGGCTTTGGGGGAAGATGAAATAAAAGCGGCAGAGAAAGAGATGGGGACGGAGGGAGAGGAAGATGATTGTAGGGCAGCCGGAGAACGGGCAGACACGGCCGCCTCTGCCCGGTATTTAAGTGCGGGAGCTGCCGGGTATCTGTCAGAGCACAGATACCCGGAAAACAGCGGCCGCGAGACAGAATATCGCCCGGATAGCAGCGTTGGCCGCGAGACAAAGTACCGTCCGGATGGCAGCGGTGGCCGCGAGACAAAGTACCGTTCGGATGGCAGCGGCGGCCGCGGGACAGAATATCGCCCGGAGGATGACGGTGATGCAAATGACAGTATTTTGCAAAGCATACTTCATCATGCCGGCGGGCGGCTGTGGGTGACCGTGGGAATTTTATGCCTGTGCGAGCTTGGCGGCGGTATTGTCTGTATGAAAGTTTTAAATACGGTGCCGCATCTTTGGGTAGCCGCGGCTGTGGGAGCGGTGATCGGACTGACAGTGACCGCTGCCGCGGCAATCATGTTTTTGAAACAGAAAAAGGAGTCACAGGATGACTTTTGGGAACCGGAGGACTATATTTCATGTGATTGGGGCAAGGATACAACGGTACTGCACGGGACGACGCTTTTGCGTGACCGGGCGCCGCAGGTTCTGTTTAAAAGCACAGTCTCCGGTCTCTGTGCGGATTTGAATATCTCAGCCTTTCCTGCAATTATCGGGAAAGAGGCGGCAGACAGCCGGTGCAGAATTTTAGTCCCGACGGTCAGCCGCAGACATGCACGGCTGGAATATAAAGAAAAAAGCTTTTATCTGACAGATCTTCATTCCTCCAATGGCACCTTTATTAATGGCGAGATGATCCCGCCGATGAAGCCTTCGCGTTTACAGCCCGGGGACAGCGTTATTTTCTCGGATGTGGAATTTATTTTTGAGCAATCGGAAGAGAAACAATAAATTTCGTACCGATGCCTTCTCTGGAATAAACCCGGATGGAGCCTTTATGGGCGGCAATAATCTTTTTGGTAATAACCAGTCCAAGGCCGGTACCGCCCTGCTTTTTTGTCACAAAGGGCTGAAAAATCTGTTCAAGATTTTCCGGTGAGATGCCGGTTCCAGTATCCATAATGGATATAATCAGCCGTTTTCTGGCAACCCGGGCGCAGATTTCGATGGTGTCACCCTGAGCGGTTGCTTCAAAAGCATTTTTGATCAGATTGATCAGGGCCTGATGAATTTTCACTTCATCGCAGGAAATGACGGGAAGCCCCTCAGGAATTACTGCAGATAGGTGCTTGCCCTGATTTTGTGCCAGAACAAGATATTGCCGGGCAATACCCGCAAGCATCTGATTCATATTTACCGGAGAAAAACGGACATGGCCGCAGCGGTTTAAGTCTGACAGGGAAAGCGTGAGCTGACGCAGATATTCGACATCGTCAGCCAGCTGCAACCACAGGTCATCATCCTTAAGCTGTGGATAACGGCAGTCCAAAAGCTGCAAAGTACAGTTGATCAGTGTCAGAGGATTTCGGATTTCGTGGGAAATTTGAGCAATGTTCATATATTCCGCGGATGTTTCGGGTATGTAAGAGCTGGTCTGTTCCATAATACGTCACCTTCCATAACTGTTATATCTGTTTAGCCGCAGGATGGCGGCTAAGTGTAAGGTATCATTCATTGTACTAAACGTACCACGGCCGGGCGGATTGAGCAAATATAAGCTTTCGCAGAATACGACATAAATACGGCATAATATAAGCTTTCGCAGAATACAACATAATATAAGCTTTAAAAAGCCTGGGTATAATATCAGACCGGACAGGGCTTTATAATAATGTCTTGAAATCCGAGTTAAAGGTGATTAAAATGAAAGAAAAGAAGTTGATATGAATTGGAGGTATTTATTATGGATCAGGATTGTATTTTTTGTAAAATAGCTCAGGGGAGCATCCCATCATCGACCATTTACGAGGATGATATGTTTAGAGTAATTTTGGATCTTTCTCCGGCGGCGGCAGGCCATGCGCTTGTACTGCCAAAGAAGCATTTCCGCAATATTTTTGATATTGATGAGGCGACAGCGTCCCGCCTGTTTGTTGTGGCGGCAAAGGTTGCCCGGGCGATGAAGGCAAGCCTTAACTGTGACGGCATGAATATTGTTCAGAACAATGAAGAGATTGCCGGTCAGACGGTATTTCATTTCCATCTTCACATCATCCCAAGATACAAGGATGACGGGCAGGTTATTGCCTGGAAACCGGGCAGTGCAAAGCCGGAAGAACTTCAGTCGATCGCAGCGAAAATCAAAGTCGCTATGAATGAATAATTCCGGCACTTTGCAGGCTGAAACAAAAATCTCCCGATGCCGGCATCGGAAAATCAAATCAACAGCAGTGACGGCATCGGAAAATCAAATCAACAGCAATGCCGGCATCAGAAGATTAAACCAATGGCGGTGCCGGCATCAGGGCTTTGCTGGCAGGGCTTACAGTGTGCGGATCATTTCATCTACAAGCCGGATGCAGTGCAGAGCAGCTTTTGCTTCAAATTCAGGGTAATCCATGGAAGCACTGCCGTCCGCCTTGTCAGAGATGGCACGGAGGATGACAAATGGAATATGGTTTAGCCATGCGGCCTGAGCGATAGCGGCGCCTTCCATTTCTGTGCACAATCCGCTGAAGGTTGTTTTCAGAAACTCTTTTTTGTCATTGTCGGAGATAAACTGGTCGCCGCTGACAATGCGCCCGATATGTGTGTGGATGTCCGGATTAACTTTAGCACAGGCATCCTGAGCATTTTGGATCAGTGTCTGATCTGCTTCAAAGTCAGAGACATCCATTTGAGGGATCGTTCCCAGTGGATAGCCAAAGCCGGTAGCATCCATGTCATGCTGAAGAGCATCGCTGGAGATGACAATATCTCCAATGTCGATGCTGGCCTGGAGACTTCCGGCAATACCTGTGTTAATGATCGCGTCAGCGTGAAAATGCCCGGCCAGAATCTGCGTGCAGATAGCGGCGTTGACCTTGCCGATGCCGCTGCGGACGATCACCACGTTTTTGTTGTGATACGTTCCTTTATAAAAATCCATGGATGCGATTGTTACGATTTCTTCAATAGTCATGCGCTCTTTAAGTGTTGTAACTTCAACCTCCATAGCGCCAATGATACCGATGGTCTGCATAGTAAAACTCCTTTATCTGCGAAAATTTCATATGGTGTTGTAACCGTTTGGCCATGCGGCCGGAACGTTACATGATCTTAGATACAATCACTTTATTGTAGCACTTTTTTTATAAAATGGGTAGATAAAAGATAGCTTTCATTACACACATCTGCTATAATACGATAATGAACTGCCGGTTTGGCGGAAGGATTACAGGATTTATTAAAATTTAGAAAAGAGGAATTACAAATGAGACATTTAAATCGGGGAACCTGCTCAAGAGCCGTAGAATTTGAGGTTGAAGATAATATCGTAAAAAGCTGCCAGTTTATTGGCGGATGCCATGGAAATACTCAGGGTATCGCAAAACTGGTCGTTGGTATGCCGGTAGATGAGGTCATTAAGCGTCTCGACGGTATCGACTGCAATGGCCGCGGGACTTCCTGTCCGGCCCAGTTTGCAGAAGCACTGAAGGAATATAAAGCACAGCACTGACCCTTTTGGGAGTGCTTCCATATGTGCGGGCAGCTATCATTATAATCTGAGGGCCGCGACGGTGTGCACGGGGCAGCACGTTTCAAACCGCGTGATTCCGGTCATTTTTCGACCGTATTGTCCCCTTGTACACCGTTGCAAAGCAATAAAAAAGCAGAAAAAAGCAGCGGGTGGTGTATATTTTATGAAAAGGATCGTATTAACCGGCGGCGGGACCGCCGGGCATGTAACGCCGAATATCGCGTTAATACCGGAGCTGAAAAAAGAAGGCTATGAGATTTTTTACATTGGTTCGCATAATGGGATCGAGCGTAAGCTGATTGAGGAATACGGGATTCCCTACTATGGGATTTCATCCGGGAAGCTGCGCCGATATTTCGATCTGAAAAACTTTACAGATCCATTTCGTGTCGTGAAAGGGCTGTTTGATGCGAAAAAACTGATGAAAAAGCTTAAACCGGACGTAGTATTTTCCAAGGGCGGCTTTGTTTCTGTGCCTGTGGTTTTAGCTGCAAAGAAGTGCCATGTTCCGGCCATTATACACGAATCGGATATGACACCCGGGCTTGCCAACAAGCTGTGTATCCCTTCGGCATGGAAGGTTTGCTGTAATTTTCCGGAAACAGTTGAGTATCTTCCGGAGGGAAAGGCTGTCCTGACAGGGTCGCCAATCCGAAGGGAGCTTTTTGACGGAAACCGTCTCAGCGGTCTGGATTTTTGCAATTTTAGCCTGAATAAGCCTGTTATTTTGATCATTGGCGGGAGCCTTGGCTCTGTGGCAATCAATAAGGCGGTAAGGAATATTTTGCCGGAGCTGCTGAAAAAGTATCAGGTTATCCATCTGTGCGGCAAGGGCAATCTTGACCCATCGCTGGATCATCTGGAAGGGTATGTACAGTTTGAATACATTAAAAAAGAACTCAGTGACCTGATGGATGCAGCAGACATCGTAATCTCCCGGGCTGGGGCGAATGCGATCTGTGAGCTTTTGGCACTGAAAAAGCCGGCGATCCTCATCCCGCTGCCGGCAGCATCCAGCCGGGGTGATCAGATTTTAAATGCGCAGTCCTTTGAGCGGCAGGGGTACAGCTATTTGCTCAAAGAAGAAGATATGACGGATGAGCATCTTAAAGAAGCGATCGCATATGTTTTCCGAAATAAAACAGATTATATTGAAGCCATGAGCAAGAGTCCGATGAATGATGCAATCAGCATGATCGTTAATCTGATCAACGAGGCGTGTGAAAAAAATGCTTAAAAATGCAGCACTTACGCGCTGCATGGCTACATTACTGCCCAAAACCGGTATATTCAAAAAAGCGAAGGTATACTTTTTGAGCTATTGACAGTAACCCTTTTGTGGGGTATACTAAACTTGTATTCAGGTAAAAACAAAATCTCACATATTTTTGTAAGTTATTGTTCTACAATGAATTACAAAAATATGTGAGATTTTTATTTTACAGAAAATGATGTTTCTGTGAAACGAAAAACACTTCGCGGTTTATCTGATTACGATTATTTATCATTGAATACATGGGGGCGTATTCTCTGACGAAAAAGGAAGGAGGGTGCTGGTAATGAACAATGGTACTGTAAAGTGGTTCAACGCACAGAAGGGTTTCGGATTCATTACAGATGATGCAACAGGAAAAGATGTGTTCGTACATTTTTCCGCAATCATGGTGGATGGCTTTAAGACTCTGGAAGAAGGTCAGAAAGTAAATTTTGACACAGAGACTGATCCGAAAGACAGCAGCAAACTCAGAGCCGTGAATGTTCGTGTTGCTTAAGAAACGGGCATTTAAAGCAAAATAAAATCAAACAAAACCCAAAAGAAACAACCCAAAGGGGCTATCGGGAAATAGATAGTCCGAAACTGGCGGCCGTTCTGATCAATATATCGGAACGGCCGCCTTTTACTGTGCTGTCGGAAGCCCCATGCGCTATCCTAAAGTCGGCTAAAGCCGACGGCTGCTTAACGGCGGCGGTGCTTTAGCGGCCGTGAATCATTAATCCCCCGGATATAGGCGAGGACGAGTTCCCGTTCCTGTGGCCCAAGTTTGTTAAACTCTGTGAGATACTCCGACTGCGTCCGGGTCAGTGCCTCAAAGCCTTCCGAAAAGAACTGAGCCAGCGTCATATCCAGGGCATTGCATATTTTCTGAAGCGTAGGGATGGTCGGCGCGTTGTTGCGCTTTAAGATTGATGTGATCGTACTTGCGGGTATTCCCGAGAGTGCTGAGAGACGGTAGATCGTGTAGCCTCTTTCTTCGCATAGTTCAAGGATTCTTTTATTAACGGCATTTTCCATAGAAATAATTCCTCTTTTCTTTTGTAATTTGAACGTCCGGCAGTTCTTTTGCGTATGTATACAAGCCAGCCTGTTTTTCGTGATTTGGCAATAAGTATTTGCATATTATTTTATATGCAAATACGTCATCAACATAGAATGTAAAAAGCGCTTTAGATACCATGTTTTTGCGGCATAATGCCGATACCGGAAACCGGTGAGCGTCCTGGATAAGGGACTTTCGTAAGCAGCACGGTCTGGCGTCAGTGCAGAAGGGGCAATACGGTCGGAAAATACCCGGCAATACCCGGGATGACCCGGCAATATCCGGGATGACCGGCAATATCCGGGATGACCCGACAATACCCGGGATTACCGGAATCACCTGAAATTACACAGTTTGGGACGCGCTGCTCCTTGTACACCGGCGCTATACTGTATAGTAAGGGAAGTTGAGAGGAGCAGTAAAATCAAAAATCTCTCATAGCATGAGGGCAATGAAGTGTCCTGTGGATCACTTTATAAAGTTTCTCAAACCGAAACCATTTTTGCATGTAAATCAGTTATAATGATTTCAGGAAGCAAAGAGGATTGCTTTGAAAAGCTGCGGCTGTTTGCAGCGCTAGACGGCTGCACAAAGTCTACTATTTATAAGGGGGAAAATCAAATGGCTCAGTTTCAAGCGTACAACAAGATTCTGATCAGTGCCGATGAAGGCATAACGAATGTTAAGGCCGGCGATATGGTCATTGGATATGAATTTTATGGCCAGTATCCGTCTTACCGCGGAACATTTTTAAGCTGTATTGAAGGACTGGAAATTTATGTGGATCAGGAGAAGGTTCCTGAAAATACGATCTATTTTAATATTAACGGAAAGCAGTGCCTGCTGTCACAGCTTAAAGATTTGTATCTGGAGTACTGGTTTGTTTTGGACAAGGCACGCTACTTCATTCTCAAAGAAGGCGGGCTGCCGGAAGGCGAACATGAAGTGACCATTAAGATGAAACACCGTATTCCATATACCGGATATTTCGGAAATTATCTGGTACTTGACGGTTCAGATACAAAGGTTTTGCAGGTAAAGTAAGGGGGAGTTAACGATGAGAAAACATGATATAGAATTATGCCTTACATTGTATGCATTATCCGGCGAATACATTAACGGAAGAATGACGCTGGAGGATTGCCTTAAGAAAGGCCGCGAGATGGGCTACACCGGTGTGGAGCTGGTAGCCAGCCAGATGGTTCCGGAATATCCGCACCCATCAAAAGAATGGATGGACGAGTTTGTTGCGCTGCTTAAAAAATATGACATGCATCCGGTATGTTACAGCGCATACATTGACATGGGTACACACTCTGACAGAGACCTGACAGAAGATGAGATCATTCAGTCGACACTGGACGATATGATGTATGCCAAGTACATGGGCTTTGATCTTGTCCGCACACAGCATGCTATTTCACCGGCAATCTATAAGAAGATGCTGCCCTATGCAAAGAAGATCGGAATTGTACTTGCTATTGAGCTCCATGCACCTCATACACCGGTAATCCCTGAGTGGCAGGAATATCTGGAGATCATGAGCAACAGCGACGGATGGCTTGGCGTTGTGCCGGATTTCAGTATTTTTGCGGAAACACCGCATATTTTAAATAAAATCCAGGCAATCGAGGACTTTGGCTGCCGTCCGGAGAAGGTTGACGAAATCTGCGACCGCCATAAAGCCGGGGAAGCCAAAGAGGCTCTCATGGCAGATGACTCCTATACAGAAGCCGAAAAGAATTTTGTTCAGGATGTGTACTCAACGTATGGCCCGGCTCACCTGGAATGGGTGCCATTATTAATGAAGAATACCGTTTACATCCACAGCAAGTTCTGGTATATCGATGAAGACGAGTTCGATTACACGACGCCTTGTGATAAGATCATTCCTCTTATCAAAGAATCCGGCTATAAGGGCTATATTGCCACCGAATATGAAGGTCATCATTACAATGATACGACGGATGCGTGTGAACAGCTTACAAGATATGCGCATATGCTCAAGCGTCTCCTTGGAACCGAGGATTGAGACCATTAAAAATGTCCTAAACGTCCACAAAAGGCGTTTAAAGACAACAGCGCAAAGACAGAGACAAAAGATAAAGATGACGGCAGTAAAATGACTGTATAAAAACAGAGACACGGACAGCGGCACGGAAATTTCCGTGCCGCTGTTTGCTACTGGATCAGACGATAGTCCACCTGAAGCTCAATATGCTTGAGCGCTTTCTTTTTGCTGTACTTTTCAATAATACGGTTGATTGCTGTTTTACAGCCGTTTTCATTGGCAACCGTAAGAATCAGTGAAAACTGGCTCGGGCTGGACTTGGTAAATACATCGTTGCTTCGCAGATTTTTTGAAAGCACAAGATAGAGCGTGTCCATTTCTTCAATAAGGTCTGTGGTAATCTCATCGGGGCGGGAACGGTCGGTCAGCGTGAAAAGCGTAAGATAACGCTTGCTCTGGGAGCGGCGGACAGAACGCAGGTTAATTTGATAGATATTTTTGAAAATATCAAAATTACAGTAAAAGGTACCTTTGATGTTGTTGCCTGTGCGCAGATTTTCCTCCAGGCCGCCAATATCCTGATGATGATTCGGAAGCTGACGGACAATTTCGCGATAGGCCTTCTGCATTTCCGGGCCAATATCGATGCCAAACTTCTGAGTAAAAAGATCGGAAACAGAGTAGTAGTAAGCCAATGCCTGAGACGGCGCTTTCATATTTAAATAGGCATAAATTTTTTCTATATGGATCTGCTCATCCATCTGGTCTACCAGGGATGAGGATTCGCACAGCCGGATGATCGCTGCATAATTTTTTTGCTGGCTTAAATAACGGCACATGCTTACGGTGATTTTTGTGTAAAGATTTTTATAATAAACGCTTCGGAATACGACCCACTCATCCGAAGAAAGAATATTTAAGAAATCTCCTTTGTAGATGGCGTGGGCCTTCTCATACCACTGATACTGTTCTTTTGTGTCATGCTCCTTCTCGGCCAGATGCACATATTGCTCAAATTCATAAATATCGATTATACAATCGATGGCAGGATTCCACCGATAGGCATTTTTGGAAAATAAAATGCACTCCGGAGCCGTTTCGCCGGAAGCTTCCGGCTGCGGGAAAAATGCAGATAAAATCTGACGTGCGCGGTAAATCAGATTGCGCAGCGCGCCGGACGGATTTGTAGCGTTCTCCTCGGGCCATAGGACATCGATCAGCTTGTCTTTTGAAACCTCCGTATCTTTATTGGCGATCAGATAAGCCAGCAGACGGGTGATCTGAAGGCTTTTGTTATTAATATGGGTAAAATTACCAAATTCATTTCTGATAGAAAACTCTCCGAGCATTTTGATGTGCAATGTGAATGCGGACATCTAAAGTCGCCCCCCTTTTTATACTAACGAACAGCTTTAATCTGCCGAAAATACAGAATGGCAGAAATTCCCATGCCTATATTATAATGTGACATTTCAAAATATTCAATTATTATTTCAGAAAATTGGCTAAATGTGACAGCCATGTGACAGTCTGAGAGTATGATAAAACATGAAAATTTATACTCCAGCAGGGGGATTTTGCGCCCTTGCACCGGGATAAGTATACAACATTCATTTTAAGGAGGGATTGTCACATATGAATCGAAGACATGAAAAATTCAAGCGGCTGTTTGCGCTGTTTCTTGTGCTCGTGATGCTGGCGACTTCGGGCAATGGATATTCCATGTCCGCTCTGGCCGCAGGAAGCGGCGGAACCGATGAAACACAGCAGACAACGGCCGATGACGGCGCCGGAACAACGGCAGACACGCCGGCATCTTCGGCTGCAGAGCCGCAGAGCCAGACACAAGGCTCAGAAACACAACCACAGAGCCAGCCGCAAAGCTCGACAGAACAGTCGCAGAGCCAGCCGCAAAGCTCAACAGAGCAATCACAGCCGCAGTCGGTAGAATCGACTCAGCCGTCCACGGCGGCTAATGACGGCACATCCGGCAGCGACGGCAGCAGCCAGAACAGCACGGCTGCGGATAATGGCGCGGCAGGACAGGCAACGGATGGCCAGGATGGGGCGGCTGCGAATGGCAGTCAGGATGGCGCGGCGAACCAAGTAAATGCACTGGCAAATGAGCCTCAGGCGCAGAGCGAAAACGAGCCGTCTGCCGGATCAGGAGCCAGCGTTGACGCTACCGCTAAAATTGTCATTAATAATGA